>JBEEIS010000152.1:0-39650 GCA_041169755.1 Pseudomonadota bacterium
GTGATCGTGCTGCATGGCGGCCTGAAAGAGTGGTTCGACGCGCAGGGGCTGTCGGCCCATGTGAGCGTCACTGACGAAACCGATTACGCGGCGAGCTTTGTCGTCGTGGAAAAGAAAGAGAAAACCGCATGAACGCACACGCTCCCGTCATCCTGGATGTGGCCGGACTGGCCTTGACCGATACGGACCGCCGTCGCCTGACCGACCCGCTGTGCGGGGGGATCATCCTGTTTGGGCGCAACTGGAAGGACCGCGAGCAGCTGACGGCCCTGTGCGCCGCGATCAAGGCGGTGCGTGAGGACCTGCTGATCTGCGTGGACCATGAGGGTGGGCGCGTGCAGCGCTTTCGCACCGACGGCTTCACGCACTTGCCGCCGATGCGCGCGCTGGGCGAGCTGTGGATGCAAGACGGTGGCAAGGGCGCCAGCGCGATGCAGGCCACCGATGCGGCGACGGCGGCGGGCTATGTGCTGGCCTCCGAGCTTCGCGCCTGCGGCGTGGACTTCAGCTTCACGCCGGTGCTGGACCTGGACTACGGCGAGAGTGGCGTGATCGGCGACCGCGCCTTCAGCCGCGACCCGCGTGTGGCGACGGTGCTGGCCAAGAGCGTGATGCACGGCCTGCTACAGGCGGGCATGGCCAATTGCGGCAAGCATTTTCCGGGGCACGGCTTTGTGAAGGCGGATTCACACACCGAGATTCCGGTGGACAAGCGCTCGCTCAAGGCGATCCTGGCCGACGACGCGGCACCTTATGGGTGGCTCAGTGCCACCCTCACCAGCGTGATGCCAGCGCATGTGATCTACCCCAAGGTGGACACGCGCCCAGCGGGTTTCTCCAGCAAGTGGCTGAACGACATCCTGCGCGGGCAAATGGGTTTCACCGGCGCGATCTTCAGCGACGACCTGAGCATGGCGGGCGCCCGTCTGATCGACGGGCGCGAGGTGAGCTACACCGAGGCGGCAGTGACGGCGCTCAATGCGGGCTGCGACATGGTGCTGCTTTGCAACCAGTCGGTGGAGACCGAGGGCGGTGCCGCGGTGGATGAATTGCTGGTGGGGCTGGAGAAGGCGCGCAGGCAGGCGAAGTGGCGGCCGAGTGAGGCCAGCGAGTTGCGCCGGTTGGACTTGCTGCCGCAGCGCACTGCGGTGTCGTGGGACGGGCTGATGGCGGAGCCGCGGTATATGCGAGCGCTGGATTTGCTGGCCTTGCACGCGGGTGCTTGATCGCTTTTTTGAAGGTGTACTTCGGGGGGCGCCCTCCCTCCCCGATCTGAGCCCCCAAGCGAAAGCGCGCCAGTCTTCACTCTGACGGCACCAACTGGACGTCGTTAACCAGTGACACTGCTCGTCTAGGCGCGCCGGCCTGTACACGAGTGGAACTCATCATTTCCTGAAGTCACTCATCGACAGCAAAAAGTCAGAGATGAGGCTGGATGGCGAGCCACCGTCCACGCCCTGTCGATTACCCGGCCATCTCTCTCTCGGTGCCCCCTCTCCCGGAGCTTGGGCCGGCACATGCCTGAACCCCTCAGGAGATTCTTTATGCAGAGAGTGATTGGTCCTGGTATCTACGTCGCGGCGATCGTAGGTGCCATCGGTATTTGCTGGTTCAGTGCGGAGGTTGGGAGCCTGTGGGCGGCTTATCCCTTAGTGTTCTTATTTGGCGTCTCAATTACCGCCCTCATGACCTATCTATGGCCAGTGAAGCGATTCTTGGAGACCCCAATCGAATTTAGAGAGGCATTCGTCGTGGCGGCAGCGGCGTTGACGGCAAACCAGCTTTTCTTCGGTCCTTTCTCGTTTCAGGTCTCGAACGCGATCGCTCGGGCCATCCACTCCGACGCTTACATCCAGTTCGTACATGAGCTTCCCGTTTGGGTTGCAGTGCCTCTTGTCATGGTTCTATCGGAGGGGATTGGATATCTCCTACATCGTTGGCAGCACTCCAACAAGATAGTGTGGGAGCGCTCGCATTCCGTTCACCACGAGCCGAACAGCTTTGGAGCGGCCCTATTCCTCAGATTTTCGTACGGGGACTATTTTCTCCAAACAGGGATTCGTTTTGCGGTCCTTAATCTGTTTCAGTTCAGCGCTTTCTCCATCACCGTTGCGACGACACTTGGGGTCTTGGCTGGCATCGTTTCGCACGCTAACACCTCATTGAGTTTCTGGGGCCTGAACAAGATTCTGGTGACTCCGGACGTCCATTTTTGGCACCATTCCCCGCGCGTGCGTGTCAATTACTCGGTCGGCCTCCTGAATTTTTTTGACCGCCTAGGCGGGACATTTTTCTATCCGCAGTCCCTGCCGGAGGAGCTTGGCATCGACGGAGTCCTTCGTGCTCGGTCCGGATTCGAGGCGAACCTGTTGCGCCCTCCGCACTGGGTGAATGGCCAGGAAATTCCGGCTCAGACGCAGAGGGTGCCCAGATGAGCCGCTTCCTCATTCCGGGCTGGCGGTTCGTTGACCTGTCGGGACCTGCCAAACAATTGATTGTGGTGGGTTACCCCCACACCTCACGAAGGGATTTCGTGTTGGCCCAGGCGGCTCGCTTCCGCAAAGGCCGGGACATGCTGTCGCTTGTTGCAGAAACCGAGTTCTATGGTCTTCGAGGCGCCGTACTTCGGATGCTTGGTTGCATGCCCGTGCCGCGTGCAAGCGGTGCCGGATTGACGGATGAAATCGTGAAGATCCTCGCGCATCGACCCCAGACTTCACTGGGTATTTGCCCTGAAGCGGGTATCGAGTGGCGGTCGGCTTGGCGAACCGGCTACTGGGTGATTGCGATGATTACCGGGATTCCGGTTTGCTACGTTTCGTTCGACTACCTAAGACGATGCGTGATCCTGCACGAGCCTGTGCAAATGACGGGAGATCCTGAGGTGGATCTCGCCCATGCCAGATCTCTGTATAGCCCTGTGACTGCACTCAGGCCGGATGACGCCGCACCGATCGTATTCAGCGAGGCATGGTGCGTCGATCTTCATCGGATGCAAAGGCAGAGGCAACTTTGGGCGCAGATGAGACTGTCCAGTGAGGTCGGACACCATGATCTCAGCGCGCCCACGAAGTCCGAAATGTGAAACGGCGGCGCGTTCGCCCGTCTTTCCCTAGTCACCCTGTCAGGCGAGTGTAGTGCTCGCAAGGAGCGTACGTATGTCCTCACGCGCGGGTCCTGCTATCTATATCGCAGGCGTCTTCTTGGTTCTTCTGGTCGGTGCCGTGGCGGCGCACGTCGGCCTGCTTTGGCTCGCATTTCCCGGCGCTTACTTGGTGGCGATTGGGATCACGAGCCTGATGTCTGGCATCTGGCCGAGCCAGAATTTCCGGACGGATCGACGAAGCTGGCGCGAGGCGCTTCAAATTGCGCTGATTGCACTGTTCCTCAATGAACTCTTTTTCGGGCCCTCAGGGACCTGGTTTTCAGAGCTGATCGCTTCTCGATGGTTGCCTGCTGGCTACATAGACCAAGTGCGCGCACTCCCGGTCTGGGTGGCATTTTCGGTAGCCCTGATTCTGTACGAGGGGCTGGGTTACTTGCTCCACAGGATTGCCCACGCATGGAGCCCGTTGTGGGAGAGGGTACATTCGGTACATCATGAGGCGGAGCACTTCGGTGTTGCATTGTCTTTGCGCCTATCCCATGCCGAATTCTTGCTGCACCAGATCACTCGCTTGACGCTGATGCAGCTCACCCAGATTGATCCAGCCGTCCTCGTCACAGTCATCGGGTTGGCGACCTATGGGATCTTCGTTTCCCACGCAAACACCTCGCTGCGCTTCGGTCGCCTCAGTCGGTATCTCAATACGCCCGACTTCCACGTATGGCACCACGACCCCTCTCTTCGCGTGAACTACTCGATTGGCCTGCTCAGTATCTTCGACCGGATCGCTGGAACCTACTGCGGCCGCCAAGCTCTCCCCGAGCGCCTTGGCATCGAGGGAATCACCAGAAGAAGATCGGTCCTGGAAACAGTCTTTCTTCGGCCACTACATCACGCCCAACTCGCCCAGGGTGCGGTGCGGGAGAGGCGAGTCTGAGGTGATGCTTCGGGTGGATCATGCTGGCCGGTCAGTAGTGGGTCTTTGTGAGAGCAGCCAAGCGCAGAAGCCGATGGAAATCATCAGCATCGATGCGCCGGCCAGGTGGGTTGGCGTGTGCATCGCGATCGGGATAAGCAGCCCCGCTACTGCAGCATTGGTCAGAGCGACCCAGGTCGCCTGCAACGCCGACGACAGACCCCGGTGATCCGGGAAGACGTCCAGCGCAAGGACCTGGATACGGGGAGCCGCGAGCACGAATCCTGCAGCGCACGCGGCGATGGGCCATAAAGACCAGCTGATCTGCGCGGGCCACGCCCAGTTGGCGAGCAAGTTGATGACGCCAGCGAGCAACATGACCCCCAATCCCCAATAGACCCGGCGCTGCATCGGCTGCCCACGCGTGACCTGCCGCAGGGTTGCAGCCAACAGGCCGGTGACCACCGCGACAGCGGCGAAGGCCAGGTAGTAGGCCGCGGGATCGAGCCCCAAGTGGACTCCCAGATAGACAGGGGCAGCCAGTACGTAGAGGAAGACACCGTTGAATCCGGCACTGAACGCAAGGGAAAGCATGATGAAGCGCCAGCCGGAGAATGCCTTCCGATAGCTGTGCACAAAATCTTGAAGGTACAGGGCCTGGCGAGCGCTGGTCGCCAGGGTCTCGGGTAGGCGGTAAGCAGTGGCTGCCACCAGGGCAAGGGCCATCAATCCCATCACGCCGAACAGGCCGCGCCATCCCAGTGTGACGAGTAGCCACCCGCCGAGAGCAGGCGCAAGGATCGGACCCAGGACCAACAGTGCCATTAGCCGTGTCATAGCTTCTTGCATCTCATGCGGATCGTAGACGTCTCGCATGACGGCCAAGGTGACCGATACCGCGGCGCTGCACGCCACGCCCTGAATGAAGCGCATGGCGACCAACTGACCAGTTGTCTGCACGCCGGCGCATGCGATGAACGCGAGGGCGTTCAGAAGGACGCCGGCGAGGATCACGGGTCTGCGTCCGATGGCATCGGCCAAGGTGCCCGCCACAAGATTAGCGATGCCAAACCCGATGAAGTATGCAGACAAGGTCTGCTGCATCTGGATCGGAGTCGCAGAGAGCGCACGCTCAATCGCGCTGAAAGCCGGAAGGTAGGCATCTAAAGCCATTGCTCCCAGCAAGTTGATGCCACCGAGCAGCGGCAGCAGGCCTGGTGAGCGGCCCGAGGCCTGCGCGGCGAGCGCGCGGCGCTGTGGGGTAGGCGGATCCATCTCAGGCCACCAAGCCTGGGCGATTTGCAGAACGTCGTGCGGGTGCCGAAAGCTTGGGTAACGTGGCGTGCTCGATCCCACTGGCTCTCAGGAGCCGGTCAGTGGCGGCATCCCACGAAAACATTGGCCGGGCGTCGACGGCTCGAGGTGCGGTAGTCAGGGCGAAGGCCAGGAGCTTCCTGAATTCCTGCGGGCTTTCATACACCAGGCAGTTGGGATGCGTCTCGAAGAATGCATTGCTGGGGTGACGGGGAACCAGAGCGAACTTCCCCATGGCCAGGGCTTCCGCAGTTGTGGTGCACAGCACCTCACTGCGTGAGCAGTTGACGAACACCTTGAAGCGATGCAGTGCCTCCCACGGTCGGAGAGCCCTCCCGTGAATCATCAATGGGACCCTGTGCGAGGCTGCTGCTTGCCGAATCTTCTGCAGGCTGTCCGGATCCCCATCGCCAAAGGCATGGAGCGTTGGTGCGCCGGTCCCGGCAAGCAGCTCGATGATCTCGTGCCACCCCTTTTCCCAGATCAGCTTTCCAATGAAATACAGGCCTGATTCGTCACCTTGGAGCGGAGTTTTCAGGTAAGCCTCGTCCACGCCATTGACGTTCTCGATACGCGCTGCGGCGAAGCCGGGAACGGCCGCCGACAATTTGATCAACGTATGGCAGTTGCGGCGGGCGACGAGATCAAGGGTTCTCTGCACGATCGCGCCGAATACCTTACGCAGGGGACGCGGAGCCTGTGATTCAACGTAGAACCTGCTGTTCGTGTGGATGATTCCAACGATTCGTCCAAAGCTCGCCGATTGCTTCAGTCGAACCCAGGGCCGTAGCAGTTGAAGATGCTCCGGTTCTTCTAGCAAGAGCGCGTGGCAGCCCGGGATCTGGTCCGACAGTCTGCCTGCCGGGAAGATGCTTTGCAATCGCCGGCTCCACGTTGCCGGATAGAACGCCAGCTGGATCGGGCCAATCGGATAGTTTTCCTTGATCCAGTCTGCGTGCTCCTGGCGCGAAGCAAATCTGATCCCGGGCGGGAAGACCGCTGCCTGATCCTTCGGCGCCAGCCATGGAAACATGAGCACAACACGCCACCCGCGACGCGCGAGAGCCTGGGCTCGATGTAGCGGGTTGAGCGCTGTACCTGTGTACCAAGGGGGCGCAGCGGTCGTGACAACCACGATGCGGTCCGTCGAATTGGCGTTTAGCGCGGGATCCGCGTGCCTTCCTGGTCCTTTCCACCAAAGAGGCATTTGTTCTGCGCGGTCTACGCCTGCTTGAAGGTGAATTACGAAGGCCAGCGGCCTAAATGGGGGAGCGATACGCCATTTGAGGTCCTCCAGGATCAGGGTTGTCCCCTCGGGGCCCTGATGGACCAACTCCCAGTGCGGGCAATCGACCGTCTCCAGGAAGCACTGGACCAATGGAATGGCCCGGGACCGCTCTTCAAAGGCCTGGCCAGAGCGTGATTCGACGTGCCGCCAGGGGGTCAACAAACGGCCCCGCCATGAGATCGTAGCTATCGAACTGTACTGCGTGGTTTGATGTACAGCGACCAGCCAGCGAAACGGAGCCAGTGGTCCTGGCTCGATGAGGACAGTGCCTGGACTCGCCGACCGGTCGATATCCATCCTTGAGACGATCTTGCAGAGTCTGTGACGGATTGCGACGCTGATTGCTAGCCAGGCGACGCAAGTGGCCAGGCCCAGGATCGGTACGTTGAACACCAGGGAAATGACCAGTGCTCCAAGAATCACCGGGTCGATAATGAAGTGTGACCGGGTGCTGAAGTAGCGACGTGTGAACGGAAAGCCCAGCGCAGTCCCGAAACTGGTCACGGCGTCCAGCAGTAGGTGAGCCAGCAGACTGCAGACGATCGTTAGGGCCGTTACCCAGGCGGACGCCTCATTCATCCCGACGCTCGTGGCGATGGCGTAAACCACCGCGGCCTGGATAGGAACTGTTGGCAACCCGTGGAGTAGGACGCGGTGATACCGCCAAGCGTAGATTCGGCTTTTAAGTCCTGCCAGCGCATCCAGGTCGGGTACGAGCGCGGTTGCTGCTCCCAGGAGCATCAGTGAAGCCTGTTCGCGCGGGCTCGGCGCACAGGCTGCGCCGATGGCCGCCCCGCTCAGCGCGTGGGTGACCAGGTCCATGAGGCCTCTTCCATGTCCTGGGTGCCTGCAGGCGTGAGCAGCGCCCGACGGATATCCCGCTCGCACTCGCTGGCAATCCGCTTGGGGTCGACGTCGTCCGCGCTTCGACAACCGGCCATCACGACTTCGACAGTCACGCCCGCTGCAGGGAGTTTGCGTGGGGAGGACCATGCGGCACTCGCACCGCGTATCGCAATGGCCATGACCTGCGCGCGGCGAGCCGTTTGCGCCAGGCAGGCCAGGCCGCCCGGATTGAAACGCAGGATGTGGGGGTAGGTCCGCTCAGACTTGTGCCCCTCGGGGAAGATCAGTGCAACCCCGCCCGTGGTGGCGATGCGATCGCCCAGCGCCTGCAGCAGGACCTTGTTCTCCTGCGGGTGATGCCGAAGGATGGTGCACCAACGTCTGACCAGAAGGCTGATGGCCGGAATCCCTCGATCCAGCCCTGGACGGCAAACGAAATGAGTAGGCCGGGTGCCGCACAGGTACGCCAGGATGCAGATGTCTAGCGGTGACTGGTGATTGGCCACGATGATCGTGCCACCGGGCTGGTCCAGGGCACGTGCCAGCCGGGGATCTAGCTTTAGCCTCAAGCCCCAGCAAACGCGAAGGAAGATCACGAGCCAGCGGCTGCAGCGTGCCATGGTCGACTGGAAGCGCGCATCGGATCCACTCGCAAGCGCAATCCGCAGGGCGAGGTCGCAAACCGCCAGGCAGACGATGACGGCGGGTGTCAGTGCGATCACTCGGGTCATCGATATCCATCGGCCCGCGCGATGGGTCAGTTCCTTCATGGCGCACCCCGGCCATCGAACACCTGCTGCAGCAGGCCACGCATTTCCCGCACGCCCAAGGTCTGGCTGGCGATATTCCGGGCCGCCTCCCGGGCGCAGGCGAGGCTGGCCTCGTTCAAGGTCCACTCCTGCAGGATGCGGACCAGCTGCGGGATGGATCGGCTCATGCGGCCGCAGCCCCAGTGCTCCAGCAGGCTGGCGTTGGCCCGTTCATGGGCATGCCAGTCGAAGGCTATGACCGGGGTCGCCGCCGCGACCGCTTCCGTCATCACGAGCGGACTGGCGCGCAAGAGGCAGATGTCTGCTGCGGCGATGCGTTCGGGCAGGTTGTTCACATAGCCCAGGGCGACCACTCTCAGGCCAGCGCGCTGGGGCGCCCCCGGCTCTGGAGCGTCACGGAGGGCGTGCTGGATGACCCGCTCGCGCAGTCGGGCGTTGTGACCGCATACGACCTCGATCTCGAGGCGAGACGCCCAGGTCTGGCGCCCGATGGCGTGCAGAAGCCGTATCAGTTTGCTGCCGCTGGTGCCATCGGCTCCCATCACAGCGATGATGCGCCGCCGGGCCGTCACCTCTCGGCCCGCCCGGCGCGCCGCGGCGGGCATGCAAGGCAGCAGCGTACTAGCCAGAATTCTTTGGCTGGAGCCCAAGCAGGCGCGCGCCAGCGCGAGCCCGGGCTCGCGCGAAACGATGAGCATGTCAGCCGGGGAGAACCACGCGCGGTGCGGACGGTAATCCGTCGCGACAATGACCGTGGCCGGACGCACCGGAAAGCCCGAGGCCACAGAATCGAGGATCTGCGCGGCGACGAAGTGAGTGGCAATGACCAGATCCGGCGTGTCGATCGTCCTGGCCAGTACGGAGCGGGTGCATCGGTCTTTCAGGACCCAGCGGGCAAGCGCGATGAACCAGCGCCGATCGCTTAAGGCCAGGAACGCTGACCACAGTACGGTCGCATGCTGGCGAACGCGCGCGAGCCAGGGCAGCATGCGCAGGCGTCCTTCGTAAACGTCCAGACACTGCCATCGGATGTCGCCCTCGTAGGCCCGTTCGAGCAGATTTCGCAACGCTTGGGCAGTTCCATCATGACCCCCACCGGACTTGGCGCTGATCGCCAGGACCCGAAGGGGGCGTGTACAGGTAGGGGACGGTGCGCGTGCCGCGCCGGGTGACGCCAGGGACAGTTTCACCGGTGCTCCTCGTGATGGGGCCAGGAAGGGGATGAACCTCTAGGCGCCGAGGGCTTGCTGAACTGCTCGCAGGTCTTCCCTCGAACCGAGGCTTGATGCTTTCAGTTGCCTGAATCGCCGATGAGTTGCAGAACGGGGTGGAAGGTTCCCATCGGCTTGTTCGCCGGCTTTGTGTCCGGGATGTCGTTCCTATCCCTGACAGCGAATGTGTCCTGCCGCCCGCCGGCGTTGAACCTCTGGTGCCGGTTACGGCACGTTTCTCCGAGATGGCAAAAGAAAAAGGGCGGCTCACGCCGCCCTATGCCTTCACTGAGTTCGGGCGAGATCTCACCCCTCGCGCCGCAACGCCGGAAACAGGATCACGTCCCGAATGCTCGGTGAATCCGTGAGCAGCATCATCAGCCGGTCGATGCCGATGCCGCAGCCGCCGGTGGGCGGCATGCCGTATTCGAGCGCGCGCACGAAGTCGTGGTCGAAGTACATGGCCTCGTCGTCGCCCGCGTCCTTGGCGTCCACCTGCGCGTGAAAGCGCGCCGCCTGGTCCTCGGCATCATTGAGTTCTGAGAAACCGTTGCCGAACTCGCGGCCAGTGATGTACAGCTCGAAGCGCTCGGTCACCTCGGGGCGCTCGTCATTGGCGCGCGCCAGCGGCGAGATCTCGGTGGGGTGCTCCATGATGAAGGTGGGCTGCCACAGTTTTTCTTCCACCGTCTCTTCGAAGTAAAGCACTTGCAGGCTCGCCAGTGATCGCGTGGACAGGCGATGCTTTTCCTCGGTCAGGCCCAGCTTGCGCAGCGCCGGGATCAGCCACTCGCGCTCGTCGGCGCCCGCACTGGCGTCGGTGTACTTGGCAATCGCCTCGCGGATCGTGAGGCGCTGGAAAGGCTCGGCCAGGTCCACTGGCTTGCCGGCATAGGTCAGTTGAAGCGTACCCACCGCCTTCATCGCGGCATCGCGCACCAGGGCCTCGGTGAAGTCCATCAGGTCGCGGTAGTTCCAGTACGCCGCGTAGAACTCCATCATCGTGAACTCGGGGTTGTGGCGCACCGAGATGCCTTCGTTGCGGAAGTTGCGGTTGATCTCGAACACACGCTCGAAGCCGCCCACGACCAGACGCTTCAAATACAGCTCCGGCGCGATGCGCAGGAACATCTCCTGGTCCAGCGCGTTGTGGTGGGTCTTGAACGGGCGCGCGTTGGCACCGCCAGGAATCGGGTGGAGCATGGGCGTCTCCACTTCCAGGAAGTGGTGGGACACCATGAACTCGCGGATGCCGGTGATGGCGCGGCTGCGGGCGATGAAGCGCTTGCGGGCGTCTTCGTCGGTCATGAGGTCCACATACCGCTGGCGGTACTTCACTTCCTGATCATGGATGCCATGGAACTTGTCCGGCATCGGGCGCAGGCTCTTGGTCAGAAGGCGGATGCGCGTGGCCTGGATGGACAGCTCGCCAGTGCGCGTCTTGAACAGGGTGCCCTCACAGGCCACGATGTCGCCCAGGTCCCAGTGCTTGAAGGCGGCGTAGGTGTCTTCGCCTACGGCATCGCGCGTGACGTAGATCTGCAGGCGGCCGCTGCTGTCTTGCAGCGTGGCGAAGCTGGCCTTGCCCATCACCCGTTTGAGCATCATGCGTCCGGCGATGGAGGCGGGGATGGCCTCGGCCTCCAGCGTGGGCGCCTCCTTGAAACCATGGGCCTCCTGCAGGTCGGCGGCATGGTGGGCGGGCTTGAAGTCGTTGGGGAAGGCCACCGGGCCGCCCTGTTTCTGCACCTCGCGCAGGACCTTGAGCTTCTCGCGGCGCTCGGCGATCAGCTGGTTCTCGTCGGCGGCGGGGGCGGCGGTTGGGGGGGCGGTGTCGGACATGGGGCGGATGGGGGTGGGGCAAGGGCGCCCAAGGAGCTGGGGCCAAACCCCGCATTCTAGTTTTCCGGCAGAAGGGCCCTGGTGGGCTGCCGGGATAATCCGCCCATGATGTTGAAAGCCGGTGTCCTCTCCCTGGCCCTGCTCCTGGCCAGCCGGCTCCTGGGGCTGGGGCGCGAATCTGCGCAGGCGGCCGCCTTCGGCGTCTCTGGACTGGGGGATGTGGCCGTCCTGATGCTCACCCTGCCCGATTGGCTCGCCGGTGTGGCCGCCAGCGGTGCCCTGGCCTATGTGCTGGTGCCGGCATGGGCAGGGCGTGCGCCCGCTGCCGTCAATGGCCTGCAGCGGAGGATCGCCCGGGTGCTGATCGTGCTGGGCGTGGCCACGGCGCTGGTCTGGGCGGGACTGTCCTGGCAGGGGTCCTTGGTCCGGACGCTGGCGGCCGGCCTACCGGCGGCCCTCGGGCCCGTCGCGGCGCAGGCCCTGGTGTGGAGTGCCATCGCCTTCCCGCTGGCCCTGCTGGCCGCCCTCTGGGGCACGCGCCTGCAGCACGAACGCGATTTTCTGGGCCTGTACGCGTCCAACCTGGTGGTCAATGGGGTGCTGATTGCGGCCATCGCGGTAGCGGGGTGGGGGTTCGCAGCGGGTGACGCCGTGACCGCGCTGGGGGCTGGACTGCTCGCGGCCATGGTGCTGCGACTGGTGTGGCAGGCGTGGCGCCTGCGGCGGGGCGCGGCGGGTGATGCCGCGCCTGTGCACGGGGCCGCGCCGGTGCCGCTGCCTGCGGGCGGGGTCTGGGCCTGGGCCATCCTGAGTGCCGGCCTGCCGCTGGCCTTGCCCTTTCTCGCGCGCTCGCTGGCTTCGCAGGGCGGCGAGGGCGCGCTGGCCACTTTCAACTACGCCTGGAAGCTCGTGGAGCTGCCTCTGGTGCTCGCGATCCAGCTGGTCGCGACGCTGGCCTTTCCGGCCGTGGCCCGCGCGGTGACGCAGGGCCTGGAAGATCCCGCCGCCCGCGAGCCGGTACGGATCGCCTTCGCCCTGGCCTTTGCCCTGGCCTGCGCCTGCGCTGCGGGCCTGCTGGTGGGGGCCGACGCCCTCGCGCAACTGCTTTTTGGCTGGGGCCGCATGTCCGCTCCGGCCCTGGTGCAGGTGGCCGATTGGGGGCGGGTGGCGGCCATGGGTCTGCTGCCCCAGGCCCTGGCCGCCGTGGCCCTCACGGTGCTGGCCTCGCAGGGGCGCATGCGGCCCGCCGCCGGCCTGTACGCCCTGGCGCTGCTCATGGTGGCGGGCCTGGCCGCGGCCGAACCTCGCGGCGGCGCGGCGCTGATGGCGGTTCTCAATGCGGTGTTCATGTTCGTGGCCCTGGGCCTGCTGATTTCACTCGGCGCAGGGGCGGCTCGCTGCCTGCCGGTGCGCGCCATGCTCTGGCCCCTGGCGGCCCTGTTGGTCGTGGCGGCCTTGCTCCGCGCCACGGGCGGCGCGGGCGGCTTGTCGATGGTCCCCGCTCTGGCCCTGGCCCTTGTGGCGGCCGGTGCCGTCCTGGCGGCGGCGTGGTACGGCGCAGGGCCGATGCGCCAGGCCCTGCGGCGATAATCACTCGCCCCTTGCGGGCCCCGCCTCATGCTCGACCTCCTGCAGTTCACCAACGACCCCGTTCTGGCCCGCCGCTGCGACGCTTTGGACGGCATGCGCCTGGTGGTCGACCTCGAGCGCCTGGGCAAGGCCGAACGCCAGGCGGGCCGCAACACCTTCATCAGCGCCCACACGCTGGAAGACGTGGGCCGCATCAAGTCCGAGCTGCGGCACGCGCGCCTGATGGTGCGGGTCAATCCGCTGCATGATGGCACCCCGGGCGAGGTCGACGACGCGATCGCGCAGGGCGCTGACCTGCTGATGTTGCCGATGTTCGCTGATGCCGCCACCCTGCGCGCCTTCGCGGGCATCGTCGATGGCCGCCGGCCGCTGGTGCCCCTGGTCGAAACCGCCGACGCCCTGCGCAGCGCCAACGAGTGGCTGGATACCCCCGGCCTGTGGGAGGTGTACGTGGGCCTGAACGATCTGCACATCTCCATGGGCCTGCGTTTCATGTTCGAGCCGCTGGCCATGGGTGCCTTGCAGGACTTGGCCACGGCCACCCGTGCGCGGGGCCTGCGTTTCGGTTTCGGTGGCATTGCACGGCTGGACGAAGGCCTGCTCCCGGGCCGGGCGGTGCTGGGCGAACATCTGCGTCTGGGCTCGCAAGCCGTGATCCTCTCTCGCACTTTCCATCGCCCCGATGCCGAGGCTTCCTTCGAGGCCAGCGTGCAGGCGCTGCGCGAGGCCGAGCGCGAGCTCGCAGCGCGCGATACCGACCGCGTGCAGGTCGATGCACGCGAGACCGCCGACCGGATTCGCCAGATCGTTGCCGAGATGGCTGCTGCGCGATGACCAAGCGGTTCGTGGACATCGTGGTCTCGCTCGCGGCGCTACTGGCCTTGTCGCCGCTGCTGGCTGCCACCGCGCTGGCGGTGATGCTTGAAAGCGGGCTGCCCGTGCTGTTTCGCCAGGTGCGCGTGGGGCAGGGCGGGCGCGAGTTCGGCATGTACAAGTTCCGCAGCATGGTCCAGAACGCTGCGGCCATTGGCCCGTACCACACCAGCGCCGACGACCCGCGCATCACACGTGTGGGCCGCTTCATCCGCCGCAGCAGCCTGGATGAATTGCCGCAGTTGTTCAACGTGCTCCTGGGCGACATGAGTCTGGTGGGGCCGCGCCCCGATGTGCCGGCCCAGCGCGTGCTCTACGCACCCGCCGACTGGGACCTGCGTTGCAGCGTGCGCCCCGGCATCACCGGTCTGGCCCAGGCCCGGCTGCGTTCGGCGGCCACCGAGTCGCAGCGGCTCGCGCTGGACCTGCAGTACGTGCGCGAACACGGCCTGTGGCTGGACCTGCGCATCGTCGTGTGGACCCTCGGCCGCCTGACTGGCCGCGGGAGCAACTGACATGTACGCCCCCACGCTTGTCACTGGGTGTACTTCACTGCCCCCCGAGGGGGCTTCAGCCTCCTTGAGGCGGCTCGGCGGAGGCTGACATGTGCGGCATCTTCGGCACCTGGCTCCGCGACCGGCAGGCGCTCGCCGAAGGCCCGCTTGCGGCCATGGCGCGCAGCCTGGTGCATCGCGGCCCGGACGATGAAGGTATCTGGCAGCCCGCGGGCCGGGGCGTGGCCATCGGCAACCGGCGCCTGTCCATCATCGACATCGGCGGTGGCCACCAGCCTTTCGTTTCGGATGATGGCCGTATCGCTGTCGTGCAAAACGGCGAGATCTTCAACCACGTCGAACTCGCCGCCGAATTGCGCGCCCAGGGCGTACGCCTGAACACGCAATCGGACACCGAGGTGATCCTGCGCCTGTACGAGCGCGAGGGCATCGCGTGCCTCAAGCGCCTGAACGGCATGTTCGCCATCGCCATCGACGATGCGCGCGAGGACGCCCTGTACCTGGTGCGTGACCGCATTGGCGTCAAGCCTTTGTACGTGCACGACGACGGTCGGCGTATGGTCTTCGGCTCGGAGATCAAGGCCTTGCTGCCCGTGCTGCAGGCTGCAGGCTCGGCGCCGAAGGTGGACCTCGAAGCCATCCACCATTACCTCACCTTCAACTACATCCCCGCGCCCTGGACGATTTGGGAAGGCATCCGCCATGTGATGCCTGGCACCTGGATGAAGTTCACCCGCCAGGGCGTGCAGGCGCAGCGTTGGTGGAACCTGGCCGAGCAGCGTGAGCGCGCGATCGCCTTTGACGACTGGTCGCAGGAGTTCATGCACCTTCTGGACGATGCCACGCGCATTCGCCTGCGGGCCGATGTGCCTTGGGGCGCCTTTCTCTCTGGCGGTGTCGATTCCAGCACCATCGTGGCCCTGATGGCGCGCCATGTGGACCGGCCGGTCAAGACCTTCTGCATTGGCTTTGCCGACCCGCGCTTTGACGAATCGCCCTACGCCGCCGACGCCGCGCGCCGCTTCGGCTGCGACCACACCCTGGAGATCGCCGAGCTGAACATGCTCGATCGCTGGCCGATGGTGCTGCACCACCTGGACCAGCCGCATGGCGACGCGTCCTTCATGCCCACGCTGCGCGTGAGCGAACTGGCGGCGCGGCATGTGAAGGTGGTCCTCACCGGCGACGGTGGCGACGAGCTCTTTGCCGGTTACGAGAAGTACGAGCAGTTCTTCGCGAAGCCCGAAGCCGCGGCACTGGACGACGCGGCGTTCCGACGTCGCTATTTCGATTCGATCTCGTTGTTTTCGCCGCAGGACAAGCAGGCCCTCTACCAGCCCGCCATTGCCGCGCGCCTGGCGGGCGTCGACAGTTTCGAGGCCGCAGCCCGCCCCTGGTTCGATGAGGCGCAGCACTTCGATCGCATCAACCAGGCCCTGTACCTGGACATGCAGCTGCTGCTTTCGGGTAACAACCTGGTCAAGCCCGATCGCATGGGCATGGCGGTGTCCATCGAGGCGCGAACGCCCTTTCTGGACTGGCGAATGATGGAATTTGCCTTCAGATCGCGCGGCGCGACCAAGCTCACGCCCGCGGGCGACAAGAAGCACTGGTACAAGCAGGCGGTCGTGCCCCTGATCGGCCAGGAGCTGGCCTATCGCAAGAAGCAGATGTTCACCGTGCCGGTTGGCGAGTGGTTCCGCAAGGAAAGCTACGACTGGCTGGCGCAGACCCTGCGAGGCAGCGATCTGATCGCGCGCCTTTTCCAGCCGCAGGCGATCAGCGGGCTGCTCCAGCGCCATCGCGAGGGCAGCGCCAACCACACCCGCGAGCTGCGCGCGCTGGCGGCCCTGGCCATCTGGGAGCGCGGCGTCGTGGAGCAGGGGCTGGACCCTGGAGCCATCGTATGACCGCAGGGCCTGCCTCCACACCGGCGTCCACCCCCTCGCAGCCACCCGTCTGGCTGTTCGTCGCCTATGGCGGTGGGCATGTGAAGGCCCTGTTGCCGGTGGCCTTGCAAGCGCAGGCCCAAGGCGTGGCTCGCGTGGTGTTCCTCGCGCTCACCACCGCCGCGGCGACCGTGCGCGAAGCCGGCCTGCCTGTCATCGGTTTCGCTGACCTGCTGGAGGCCTCGGACACGCCGGCCCTGCAACACGGTCGGCGTCTGGTCGACACCCTGGAGGTGCAGGCCGCGCAGCGTGAAGAGTCCATCGCCTACCTGGGCTTGTCCTACGCGGAGCTGGAAGCCGACGTCGGGCCGCAGGAGGCGGCGGCCCGTTATGCGCAATACGGCCGCCAGGCCTTCCTGCCGGTGCGCGTGCTGGAACGCGCCATTCGACGCTGGCAGCCCGCCTGCGTGTTGGCCACCAACGCTCCGCGTGCCGAGCGCGCTGCCTTGCTGGCGGCCCGCCGCCAGGGGGTGCCGAGCCTGTGCCTGCTGGATCTTTTCGGCCTGTGGGAGCGTGACTGGCTGGTCCGACCGGATTACGCCGATGCCCTGTGCGTTCTCAATCCGCAGGTCGCGGCCAGTCTGGTGGCGGCGGGTCGGCCCGCGCAGCATCTGCACGTCACCGGCAACCCCGCCTTTGACGGCATCCACGACCCGGCGGTCATCGCGCAGGGGCGGGCGCTGCGACACGACACCGGCTGGTCCGCGCATCGTGTGCTGTTCTACGCCTCCTCTCCCGAGCCGCAGGAGGTAACGGGTATCGCCGGGCGCGGCGACCCGGCGTGGCCCCGCCGCATCGAGGCCCGTCTGATCGAAGCCGTCGAGGCCCATCCCGATCTGGCCCTGTGGGTGCGGCGCCATCCCAGCGAAGCGCCCGCCGACGAGGTCCGGGCACGGGCCCACCCGCGTATCCGCGTGGCAGAGGGGCCGCTGCATCCCTACCTGCACGCCTGCGACGAGGTGGTGGTGACCGTTTCTACTGTGGGCGTCGAGGCGAACCTCGCGGGCCGCGACGTCACCCAGGTGCGTGGCTCCATCCTTGACGGGCTCAGTCCCTATGCGGCCATGGGCATCGCGCAGCGCGAGGTGCCGCTGGAAGCGATGGCCTCGCAGCTGCCACAGCCGGTCACGCCGGCAGCGCGGACCGCAGACCGCGCCGCCGGACAGGCCGTCACGCGGGTGCTCGACGTCGCCCGCAGCCTGTCCGAGTCCCGGAGCCCGGCATGATGCGCATCGTTGCCCTACCTACCGACGAGGCCCAGGCCCGCTTCGAGCGCCTGCCGCCCGCCCTGCGTATCGCCTCGCTCAGTCCCGCCTTCGCGGCCGCCGACACGCGGCGCGACCCGAAACTGCGCTGCGTGCATGCGGTGCTGGAGGGCGGGCAGGCCGAGTGGATTCACTCGGTGCACCTCTTGCCGCTGGCGGGCCAGGCGGACGCATGGGGCGCGACCTCGCCGTATGGCTATGGCGGGCCGCTCACGCCAGACACCGAGCCGGACTTCCTGGCCCGTGCCTGGGCGGCCTGGCAAGACTGGTGTCGGCAGGAGGGCGTGCTGGCCGAGTTCTGCCGCTTCCATCCGCACGCGTCCGGCGCCTTGCCCGCCTTCGGCGGTACGGTCACGGAGAACCGGCCGACCGTCTCGGTGGATCTCACCGTGGCAGACGTGGCCGCCGGCTTCAACAGCCTCACCCGCCGCAAGATCCGTCGCACGCAGCAAGCCGGCGTGCAGGCGCGCTGGAGTCGCGACCCTGCCGACTGGGCCCGCTACGCGCCGTTCTACCGGCAGGCCATGCAGGACATCCAGGCCACCGCGTTCTACTTCTTCCCCGACGGGTACTTCGAGGCCCTCGCGCAGCTGCCTTGCGCCCACCTGCTGGTGTGCGAGCGCGAAGGCCAATGGCTCTCGGCAGGGGTCTACCTGCTGGACGAAGGCGGCGTGCTCGAATACCACCTGGGTGCCAGCAGCCCCGAGGGCAAGGACACCGGCACGCCCAGCCTCTTGCAGGCCGAGGCGGCCGCCTGGGGCCAGGCGCAGGGCGCGCATTCGCTGTATCTGGCGGGCGGTACCGACACCTCGGCGGACAACCCCCTGTTGTTCTACAAGCTGGGGTTCTCCCGAAGCACCCGGCCCTTTTCGGTGGGGCAGGCCGTCCACGACGACAATCGCTACTGGGCCGCGGCAGCCCGCCTGGGCTTCAGCCCCGACCGTCCGCCGCCCCGACTACTCCTTGACTGAAAGCCCGACATGAGCCGTGACGCCCTCTGGGAAGAGATCTTCAGCACCCGTGCCTGGGGCCGCTATCCGCCCGAAGACCTGATCCGCTTTTGCGCCCAGCGCTTTTATGCGCGCCAGCCTCGCAGCGAGGTCAAGCTGCTCGAGGTGGGCTTTGGCACCGGTGCCAACCTCTGGTACTTTGCCCGCGAGGGCTTTGGCGTGCATGGTCTGGAAGGCAGCGAGGCCGGCGCAGCCCAGGCCCGTCAGCGCCTGGACACCGAGCTGCCTGGATGGAGCCGCGGCGAGGCCGATCGTCTGCGCGTGGGCGACATGTGCGATGTGCTGCCCTGGGCCGACAACAGTTTCGACGCGGTGATTGATAACGACGCCGTCACCTGCGTGGATCACGACAGCGCCTGCCGCGTCTATGCCCAGATGCACCGCGTGGCCCGCCCCGGCGGATGGCTCTATGTGCGCACCCCCGCTGCCGGCACCTGGGGTGACGGCAGCGGCGAGGCTCACGGGCACAACGCCTGGCGCTGCAGCGAAGGTCCGTTTGCCGGCACCGGCATCGTGCGCTTCGCTTCCGAAGCCGACCTGGCGGCCCTATTCAAGCCCTGGAAGGTGCTGCAGATCGAGCAGGTCACGCGCACGATGGAAAACCGCAGCAAGGTCCACACCGAGTGGGTCATCATCGCCCGAAAGGACGAGGCTTGAGCCAGTCGGGCGTCCTCATCGCGACCATCTGCGCGCGCGGTGGCAGCAAGGGGCTGCCCCGCAAGAACGTGCTGCCTTTCGCCGGCCTGCCGCTGATCGCGCACAGCATCCGGCAGGCGCTGGCCTGTCCCCTGATCACGGGCGTGTACGTCTCCACCGACGACGCAGAGATCGCGCAGGTGGCGCGTGACCACGGCGCGCAGGTGCCCTACCTGCGCCCGGCCGAACTCGCCACCGACAGTGCGGGCAAGCTGCCCGCGATCGAACACCTGGTGGCCCATCTCGAGGCGGGGGGCGCACAGATCGCCACGATCGTCGACCTGCAACCCACCTCGCCCCTGCGCAGCCCGCAGGACCTGGATGCGGCTCTGGCTCTGCGTGATCGTGCGGGCCTGGTGGTGAGCGTCACCCAGCCTTCGCACAATCCCTACTACACGCTGGTCGAGGCCGCGCCCGAGGGTGGCCTGCGCCTGTCCAAGCCCCTGGCCTCAGGCCAGGCGGTCGCTCGCCAAGCCGTGCCCGAGGTCTGGGGCCTCAATGGCGCGATCTATGTCTGGCGCCGTGACGCGCTGGTCCGCGCCGTGCGCGAGGGTTTCTGGAGTGTGGAAATGTGCCCGCTGCCCATGCCGCGCGAGCGCTCTATCGACATCGACGACCGCCTGGACTTCGACACCGCCGAGTGGCTCTACTCGAGCGGCCGTACCGGCGCGGTTCCCACCCACGCACACGAGAAGCAGCCATGAACCCAGGCAAGGTCTTCGTCATCGCCGAAGCTGGCGTCAACCACAACGGCGACGTCGCCCTGGCCCTGAAGCTCGCGGACGCGGCCCAGGCCGCGGGTGCCGACGCCGTCAAGTTCCAGACCTTCCGCGCCGAAGACGTGGTCACGCGTAGCGCTGCCACCGCCGACTACCAGCGCACCAACACCGGCGCCACCAGCCAGTTCGACATGATCAAGGCGCTGGAGCTGGACGAGGCCGGTCACGCGCAGGTGGCCGCGCACTGCGCGCGCATCGGCATCGAGTTTTTCTCCACGCCGTTCTCCGAGCCGGCGGTGGACCTGCTGATGCGTCTGGGCGTGAAGCGACTGAAGATCCCCTCGGGCGAAATCACTAACAAGCCGCTGCTGCAGCACGCGGCCGCGACGGGGCTGCCGATGCTGATGTCCTCGGGCATGGCCACGTTGCAGGAGGTGCAGCAGGCCGTGCAGTGGGTGCACGAGGCGCGCGTCGCCGCCGGCCACCCGGCGCCCGATGCCACCAGCCTGCATCTGCTGCATTGCACCTCCGCCTACCCGGCGCCCGCCGAGGCCCTGAACCTGCGTGCGATCCAGACCATGACCCAGGCCACCGGCCTGCCCGTGGGCTACTCCGACCACAGCCAGGGTGTGGAGGCCGCGCTGGCCGCCGTCGCCTTGGGCGCCGCCCTGATCGAAAAGCACCTGACCCTGGACAAGGCCATGCCGGGCCCCGACCACCGCGCCTCGGCCGACCCGCAGGAGTTCGCCGCCATGGTGCGCGGCATTCGCCTGGTGGAGGCCATGCGCGGCGACGGCGTCAAGCAGCCCACGCCGGTCGAGGCCAACACCCGTGACGTGGCACGCCGCAGCGTGGTGCTGGCGGCCGCACGCCCTCGCGGCCATGTGCTCGCCGCCGCCGACCTGGTCCTGCGCCGCCCTGGCACTGGCATCCAGCCCGAGCACCTGGCCACGCTCACCGGCCGGCGCCTGGCCGCCGACGTCGCGGCCGACACCACCCTTACCTGGGACCTGTTGGAAGGCGCCTGAGCGATGCGCAAGGTCCTGTACCTCACTGGAACCCGGGCTGATTACGGCCTGATGGCGTCCACGCTCGCACGCATCGCGGCGCATCCCGCGTTGTCGCTGCAGGTGGCGGTGACCGGCATGCACCTGAGCGAGGCCTACGGCCTCACCGTACGCGAGATCGAGGCCGCGGGCCTGCCCATCGTCGCGCGTATCCCCACCGGGGTCGATGAACGCAGTGCCGATGCCATGGCCCATGGCATTGGGCTGGCGGTGAGCGGCCTGACCGACACCCTGCGCGAACACACACCCGACCTCGTGCTGCTCCTGGGCGATCGGGGTGAGATGCTGGCCGGCGCGATCGCGGCGCTGCACCGTGGAATCCCCATCGCCCACCTGCATGGCGGCGAGCGCTCCGGCACGGTGGACGAACCTGTGCGTCACGCGATCAGCAAGCTCAGTCACTGGCATTTCGTCGCCACCGAAGAATCGCGCGATCGGCTGGTGCGCATGGGCGAACGACCCGAGTGCGTGTGGGTCACGGGCGCGCCAAGTCTGGATGGCATCCAGGCTGATGCCCACCTCTCGCGCGAGGCCACGCTGCAGGCGCTGGGCCTGGGCGCTGGCGACCGCTATGCCCTGGTCGTCTTTCACCCGGTGGTCCAGGAAGCGGGCGATGCTTATGCGCAGACCCTGGCCCTGCGTGAGGCCCTGGAGCGCACCTTCATCGCCGAGGGCCGTCAGGTGGTCTGGCTTGATCCCAACGCCGACGCAGGTGGCAGCGGCATCCTGCGGGCGCTCGAAGGCGCCGGCATGCGCCGGATCCGGCATCTGGGCCGGCACCACTACCTCAGTGCGCTGCGCCATGCCGACCTGCTCGCCGGCAATTCCTCCTCGGGCATCATCGAGGCGGCCAGCTTCGGCACGCCGGTGGTGAACGTGGGCAGCCGTCAGAACGCGCGCCAGCGCAACGCCAACACGGTCGATAGCGAGCCGCTGCGCCAGGCCATCGAGGCCGCCCTGCAGGCCCAGCTCGCGCACGGCCCCTACGCCCCGGCCAACGTCTACGGCGACGGCCGTGCTGGCGAACGCATCGTCGACCTGCTGGCGAATCAGCCTTTTGCCCCCGGCCTGATGAACAAGGTCAACACCTACTGAATCTCCGAGTCCACGCCATGAACGCCGACACCTTCCATGCCCTGCGCGTGCCCGTGACCCTGCCCTGGAAGCAGGCCCTGACCGTGATGGACGACACCGCCCAGGGTGTGCTGCTGGCCGTGGACGGCCAGGGGCGGCTGGTGCGTACCGTCACCGATGGCGACCTGCGCCGCGCCGTGCTGGGCAACGTACCGGCCGACCACACCCTGGCCGACCTGCCCGGGCGCGAGCCGCTGGTGGCCGACGAGAACGCCTCACCCGCCGAACTGCAGCAACTCATGAACGCGCTGGGCATCCTGCATGTGCCCGTGGTGGATGCGGCCGGCCGGCCGGTGGACCTGGTGTCCGCGCGCGAACTCGCCAGCCGCATCTGGCTGTCCTCGCCCCACCTGGGCGACGAAGAGAGCGCCTTTGTCGAAGAGGCCTTCCGCACCAACTGGATCGCCCCGCTGGGTCCCCATGTCGACGGCTTCGAGCGGGAGCTCGCCGCGCATGTGGGCATCGGCCATGCCGCCGCCGTCAGCTCTGGCACCGCGGCCATCCACCTGGGCCTGATCTTGCTGGACGTGAAGCCTGGCGACACGGTGTTCTGTTCCTCGCTCACCTTCGTGGGCAGTGCCAATCCGCTGCTGTATTGCGGTGCGCAGCCGGTCTTCATCGACTCCGAGCCCGACACCTGGAACATGTCGCCTGCCGCACTGGAGCGCGCCTTCGCCTGGGCGCAGGCCCAGGGCCGTCTGCCCAAGGCGGTGGTGATCGTAAACCTGTATGGCCAGAGCGCCGATATGGATGCCCTGCTGCCCGTGTGCGAGCGCTACGGCGTGCCCGTGCTGGAGGACGCCGCCGAGTCCCTGGGGGCGTTCTACAAGGGTCGCCCCAGCGGCACCTTCGGACGCGTGGGCATCTTCTCGTTCAACGGCAACAAGATCATCACCACCTCCGGCGGCGGCATGCTGGTGTCCGATGACCCGGCACTCATGGCCCGTGCGCGCAAACTGGCCACGCAGGCCCGCGAGCCGGCGCCGCACTACGAGCATGTGGAGATCGGCTTCAACTACCGTATGAGCAACGTGCTTGCCGGCATCGGCCGGGGGCAGCTCAAGGTGCTGGCGCAGCGCGTGGCGCAGCGGCGTCGCGTGTTCGAGATCTACCGCGAGGCCCTGGCCGACCGGCCCGAGGTGCAGTGGATGCCCGAGCCCGAGGGCTATCACGCCACCCGTTGGCTCACCTGCTTCACGCTGGACGGCGCCAACGGGGCCGCGCAGCGTGACCGCCTGCTGCGTGCCCTGGAGCGCCACGCCATCGAGGCGCGACCCGTCTGGAAACCCATGCACCTGCAGCCCCTGTTCCAGGGCGCTCCGTACTTCCCGCATGCCGAGGGTGATGACGTGTCCGCGCGCCTCTTCGAGCGTGGCGTCTGCCTGCCCTCGGGCTCCAACCTGACCGACGCCGAGATCGAGCGCGTCATCGGCCACCTCAAGCGTCTGCTGGCCTCGACCGCTTCCGCGCATGCAGTTTCGTAAGCACACTCTGGCGGTTCTCGCCGCCGACCTGCTGCTGGCGGCCATCGCCTGGTTGATCGCCTTCTGGCTGCGGTTCAACCTGGACGTGCCTCCCGAGTTCACGCAGATGGCCTGGGTGACGCTGGCCCTGCCGCTGGTGCTGTTTGGCGCCACGCTGGTCCTGCTGCGGGTGCCGCGCCAGGTCTGGCGCTTTACCGGCCTGCACGAATTGCGGCAGCTCGCGCGCGGCGTGGCGGTGGCCGGCCTGCTGACGGCCGCCGTGGTCCTGATGCTGCGCGTACCCCAGTTCCCGCGCTCGGTGCTGCTGCTGCACCCGCTGATCGCCCTGGCCCTGATGGCGGCAGCCCGCGCGTTCCAGCGCAGCCTCCATGAGCGGCATCATGCCGCGCAGGGGGGGCGCCGCATCCTCGTGGTCGGCTCCCTGCAGGAGGCGGCCGAAGCCCTGCGTGTGCTCAAGGGCGCCGCGCAGTGGCTGCCCGTGGGCATCGTCTCGCCGGACAGCGCCGAGGTCGGACGCACCTTGCAGGACCTGCATGTCCTGGGCACCTTGGAGGAGATCGCCGACATCTGCCAGGACGAGGACGTGCAGACCGTGCTGGTCGCCAGCGCGCCCGGCTCGCCCGCGCGCCGAGCGGCCCTGCTCAATGTGAACGTGGCGCGCCTGACCCTGCTCACGCTGCCCCGTCCCGACCAGTGGATCCAGGGCCAGGGCGACGGCTCTGCGCCGCGCCGCATCGAGCTCGAAGACCTGCTCGGGCGCGCACCCGTGCAACTGGACGTGGCCGGCTTGTCGGCCATGATCTCCGGCCAGACGGTGCTGGTCACCGGCGCCGGGGGCTCCATCGGTTCCGAGTTGTGTCGCCAGATCGCTCGCCTGGGTGCGGCGCGTCTGGTCTGCGTGGACGTGTCCGAATACGCCATCTACCAGCTGGAGCAGGAGCTGCGCGAAGCGCATCCCCAGATGCGCGGCGTCTACTACACCGCCAACGTGCGCGAGGCCGACCGCCTGGGCGCCATCGTCGCCAAGGAGCGGCCCTCGGTCATGTTCCATGCAGCGGCCTACAAGCATGTGCCCTTGATGGAGCAACTCAATGAGGTCGAGGCGGTACGCACCAACGTGCTGGGCACTCTCAACGCCGCGCACGTGGCGGGTGCGCAGGGCGTGCACCGCTTCGTGATGGTCTCCACGGACAAAGCGGTGAACCCGACCAACATCATGGGCGCGAGCAAGCGCCTGGCCGAGCTCATGGTGCAAGGCGTGGCCGCTTCGTACCCCGGTACCGAGTACGTGTCGGTGCGCTTTGGCAATGTGCTGGGGTCGAGTGGCTCGGTCGTGCCCTTGTTCACCGCGCAGATCGCCCGCGGCGGGCCGGTGACCGTCACCCACCCGGACATCGTGCGCTATTTCATGACCATCCCCGAGGCGGCGCAGCTGGTGCTGCAGGCGGGCCTCATGGGGCGCTCGGGTCAGATCTTCGTGCTGGACATGGGCGAACCGGTCAAGATCGCCGAACTGGCCCGCCTGCTGATCCGCCTTTCGGGCCGCACCGAACAGGACATCCCAATCACCTACACCGGTCTGCGTCCCGGCGAGAAGCTCTACGAAGAACTCCTGGCCGACGACGAGACCACGCTGCCCACGCCGCACCCCAAACTCCGGGTGGCGCGGGCTTCAGGGCAGTTGCAGATGGATGTGGACGCTGTCGTGCGTTGGGTCGAAGCAGCTGGCCCGGCGCCCGACGAGGAAACCCTGCGCGCCTGGTTGCGGGGCTACGTGCCCGAGTATCAGCCGCCCCGGTAAGTCGCCGCAGTGCGGGACCCCTGTCCTGGGGTCGATGCGCTCAGTCGCCCGTGATCCCGTTGCGGGCCAGCAGGTCGCTCACCAGCTCCAGCCGCAGCAGCGGGTTGTCCAGCTCCATCAGCCGCTGCTTGACCGCCGTTGGCAGGGGCAGCATCTCGCACCAGCGGTTGGCCACCCAGCCGCAGTCCTGCAGCTGCCAGGGTTCCCAAACCGGCATCTCGGTTTGGGCGTCTTCCTGGGCCTTCAGCGTCTCCAGCAGCCGCTCGAGCGCGTCGGCCGTGGCCTGCAGGTCCTCAGGCACCGTCACCGCGAGGTCGTCGGGAATCTGTTCCACGTCAGCGACCCACAGGCCGTGCTTGAGCTGTTCGCTGGACTGGATGCGAAAGCGCTGCGTGCCGTGTGTGCGTACCATCAGCAGCCCCGGCTGCGGCGCCTGCACCTCGGCCAGCGTGGCCAGCGTGCCCACCGCGGCAAAACCCTCCTGGCGCGCACCGGGCTGGCGGACCTCATGGCCCTGCGTCAGACACACCACGCCAAAGGGCGCCCCCGCTTTCTGGCAGCGTCGGATCATGTCCAGGTAGCGCACCTCGAAGATCCGCAGTGGCAACAGGCCGCCAGGGAACAGCACCGTGCCCAGCGGGAACAGGGGGAGGGATTGCAGGGTCAAGGCAGCGTTCACATCGGGCACCAGATCAGGTCGCTATCATCCCACGAGCTGCCCGCCCACCCTTTACATGCTCTACCAGATCGTTTCCCTGCTGCTGGACGCCGTCATCGGCCTGATCGGGGGCGCCTGCCTGTTGCGTCTTTACATGCAACACCAGCGTGTGCCTTTTGGCAACCCGCTGGGCCGTTTTGTCTTCGCGGTCACGGACTGGATCGTGTTGCCCTTGCGGCGCGTCCTGCCCGGCCTGGGTCGGTGGGACACGGCCAGCCTGGTCAGCGCCTGGCTGCTGGAATTGCTCCAGATCGTGCTGCTGTGGCTGCTGGCGGGGGCAGCAAGCGCCGCCCTCCTGCTGCCGTTGGCCGCGGTGTTCGGCGTGGTGCGCCTGGCGATCTCCTCGCTCACGGTGCTGGTGATTGTGTCGGCGCTGCTGTCGTGGGTGCAGGGCAGCCAGGGCCGCAGCTCTCTGACAGCGGACATCCTCGACCGCCTGGCCGCGCCGCTGCTGCGGCCTTTCCGGCGTTGGTTGCCGATGGTGGGCGGGATCGATCTGTCACCCTTGGCCCTGCTGCTCGTGCTGCAGATCGCAGGCATCGTGCTCGCCGCGGTGCAGGCGAGCGTATTGCGCTGATCAGGCGACCGCGTCGCCCGGCTGGCGCTGCAGCATCGCCAGGGCACTGGCCACGGTCTTGCGCAGCTCGCGTCGGTCGCAGATGAAATCGACCGCGCCTTTTTGCTGCAGGAACTCCGCGCGCTGAAAGCCCTCGGGCAAGGTCACGCGCACGGTGGACTCGATCACGCGCGGGCCGGCAAAACCGATCAGGGCCTTGGGCTCGGCGATGACGATGTCGCCTACGAAGGCAAAGCCCGCGCTCACGCCGCCCATGGTGGGGTCGGTCAGCACGCTGACGTAGGGCAGGCCCTTTTGCGCCAGGCGGGTCAGGGCGGCATTGGTCTTGGCCATCTGCATCAGCGACAGCAGACCTTCCTGCATGCGCGCACCGCCGGTGGCAGTGAAGCAGACGAAGGGCACCTTCTGGTCGATGGCGGCCTGCACACCGCGCACGAAGCGCTCGCCGACCACGCTACCCATCGACCCGCCCATGAAATCGAACTCGAAGGCAGCGGCCACCAGGTTGATGCTGTGCACCGCACCGCCCATGACCACCAGGGCATCGGTCTCGCCGGTGTTTTCCAGGGCTTCCTTCAGGCGCTCGGGGTACTTGCGACTGTCCTTGAATTTCAGCGCGTCGACCGGTAGCACCTCCTGGCCGATCTCGTAGCGACCCTCGGCATCGAGGAAGGCGTCCAGGCGCTTGCGGGCCGAGATGCGGTGATGGTGGCTACAGGTGGGGCAGACGTTCTGGTTCTGGGCTAGATCGGTGTTGTAAAGCACCGATTCGCAGCTGGGGCACTTGACCCACAAGCCCTCGGGCACGCTGCGGCGCTCGGTCGGGTCGGTAGGCTGGATCTTGGGAGGCAGGAGCTTTTCGAGCCAGGACATAGGGAACTCCTTGGATGCGGGATTTTACGCGTCGAGCGCTTGGCGGATCTCACCCAGAAAGCCGGCTGCAGCCGCCACGACCTGCTCACGCGGCAACTCGCTCACGACCTGAATCAGGCGCGTGCCGATCACCACCGCGTCGGCCACCCGGCCGATGGCGCGTGCGGTCTGTGCGTCGCGAATGCCAAAGCCCACGCCGACCGGAATCTTCACATGTTGTCGGATGCGAGGCAACATGGCCTCCACCGCGCCCGTGTCCAGGTGTCCCGCGCCCGTCACGCCCTTGAGCGAGACGTAGTACACATAGCCGCTCGCCACGCGCGCCACCTGCTGCATGCGCGCATCGGTGCTGGTGGGCGCCAGCAGGAAGATCAGGTCCAGCCCGTGCGCGCGCAGATCGGCGGCGAACTGCTCGCATTCCTCGGGCGGGTAGTCCACGATCAGCAGACCGTCGACCCCGGCCGCCGCGCAGTCGCGGATGAAGGCGCCCTGACCGTGCTGAAGGTCATAGCGTTCCACCGGGTTGGCGTATCCCATGAGAACCACCGGGGTGGTGGCATTGCCCTGGCGGAAGGTGCGCACCATGGCCAGCACCTGCGCCATGCCCACGCCCATCGCCAGCGCGCGCTCACCCGCTTTCTGGATCACGGGACCATCCGCCATGGGGTCGGAGAAGGGAACTCCCAGCTCGATCACGTCGGCGCCCGCGTCCACCATGCCTTGCATCAGGGCGGGTGTGATGTCGGCGTAGGGGAAGCCGGCAGTGATGTAGGGAATCAATGCCTTGCGTCCCTGCTGCTTCAGGCGCTCGAAGGTGGCGGTGATGCGTTGTACAGGCGCGCTCATTTCTTGAAATCCACCACGTGGGTCTCGCCCTTCACGCTCTGCCCGCGGCAGCTCGGGCGGCAGTAGAAATCAGCCTGCGACAGGTCGGCCACGGTACCGATGTCCTTGTCGCCGCGGCCGGACAGATTCACCAGGATGCTCTGGTCGCTACGCATCGTGCGGGCCAGCTTCATCGCGTGGGCGATGGCGTGGCTGGACTCGAGCGCGGGAATGATGCCCTCGGTGCGACACAGGTAGTGGAAGGCCTCGAGTGCCTCGGCGTCGGTCACGCCCACGTACTCGGCGCGCCCGAGGTCCTTGAGCCAGGCGTGTTCGGGGCCCACGCCAGGGTAATCGAGGCCCGCGCTCACGCTGTGCGTCTCGGTGATCTGGCCGTTCTCGTCCTGCAGGATGTAGGTGCGGTTGCCGTGCAGCACGCCGGGGCTGCCCTTTTGCAGCGAGGCCGAGTGCTTGCCGCTGTCCAGGCCCTCGCCCGCAGCTTCCACGCCGATCAGGCGCGTGCCCTCGTGCGGGATGTAGGGATGGAAGATTCCCATCGCGTTGCTGCCGCCGCCCACGCAGGCGATCACCGCGTCGGGCTGGCGGCTGGTCATCTCGGGCATCTGCACCAGGCACTCCTTACCGATCACGCTCTGGAAATCGCGCACCATCATCGGATAGGGGTGCGGGCCCGCCACGGTGCCGATGATGTAGAAGGTGTTCTCCACGTTCGTGACCCAGTCACGCATCGCCTCGTTCAGGGCGTCCTTGAGCGTGCGGCTGCCCAGTTCCACGGGCACCACGGTGGCCCCCAGCAGCTTCATGCGATAGACGTTGGGGCTCTGGCGCTTGACATCCTCGGAGCCCATGTACACCACGCACTCCAGGCCGTAGCGGGCACAGATTGTGGCCGTGGCTACACCGTGCTGGCCGGCGCCGGTCTCGGCGATCACGCGCGGCTTGCCCATGCGCTTGGCGAGCATGGCCTGGCCGATCACGTTGTTGATCTTGTGGGCGCCGGTGTGATTGAGGTCTTCCCGCTTGAGATAGATCTGCGCGCCGCCCATCTCGCGGCTGGTACGGGCCGCGTGGTAGATCGGGGAGGGGCGGCCGACGAAGTGCTTGAGCTCGTAATGGAATTCGGCCAGGAACTCCGGGTCGTGCTGGTAGCGGGCGTAGGCTGCCTTCAGTTCTTCGATGGCGTGGGTCAGCGTTTCGCTGACAAAGCTGCCGCCGTAGCGGCCGAAATGGCCCGCGGCATCGGGCTGGTCATAGGAAATCATGGCGTCTGGCCTGCAAGGAGAGCATCGGCCGCACGGACGGCGGCGACGAATTGGTGGATCTTTCCGGCGTCCTTGATCCCCTTGGAGATCTCAACGCCGGAGCTCACGTCAACGGCGAGCGATTTCGCGCGCGGCCGCACCTGCGCGATGCCGTCGCCCACATTTGCAGACGTCAACCCACCAGACAAGACGAGGTGAGCGTTGACGCTTGGAGGAAGAAGTGACCAATTGAATGCCTTGCCACCGCCGCCGTAGCCCTCGACATGGGCGTCGAGGAGCAGGGCCTGGGCGTGCGAAAAATCAGAAGCGAATGCTAGCAAATCAAAGGTGTCCGCCGCTTCCAGGGGGATACGGGCCGCGCGCAGGTAGGGCCGGGCGCCGCCCCCGGTGGCGGCCAGGCACTCGGCCGGGGTCTCATCACCATGGAACTGGGCCCAGGCCCCTGGCACCCGGTCGCAGGCGGCGGCGACCTCGTCGACAGGCGAGTTGACGAACAGCAGCACCGGCGTCACGAAGGGAGGCAGCCGGCGCGCCAGTTCGGCCGCTCGCGCGGGGCTCACGTGACGAGGGCTTTTGGCGTACAGCACGAAGCCGACGGCGTCGGCCCCGGCTGCCACCGCCGCGTCCACGTCCTGCTCACGCGTGAGCCCGCAGATCTTGATGGGGGTCTTGCTTCCCCCTGAAGCGCCTGCGGCGTTTCCCCCCCAGGGGGGCGCTCCCAGCGGACCGGCGCAGCCGGATCCGCGCGGGCCCGGGTCCTGGGGGTTCTGCGGGGTGACCATGGTGGGATTCCTCGAGGCGAGCTACGGCAACCAATGATAGGGAGGCGTTTGGCTCGGCAGGTTCCAGCGGGCGTCGTAGACCGGCCCCAGGAAGTACAGGCCATCCGGCGAGAAGGTCGGGGCGGCGGCGTCGCGGCTGCGGGCGGCCAGGACCTCGGCCATCCACTCGGGTCGCTGCAGGCCTTGGCCCACGGTGACCAGGCACCCCATGATGTTGCGGATCATGTGGTGCAGGAAGGCGTTGGCCTCGAATTCGAAGCGCCAGTAGGGGCCGCGGCGCGAGATCTCGAGGCGGCGCAGCGTCTTGACCGGCGAACGCGCCTGGCAGCCCGAGGCGCGAAACGAGCTGAAATCGTGCTCGCCCAGCAGCGCGCCGGCGGCGGCCTCCATGGCCTGCGCCTGCAACGGCCGAAACACCCAACCGACCCGCCCTGCGTCCACGCTGGGGCGCACTGCGGACTCCAGTAGCACGTAGGCGTAGCGGCGGGCCGTCGCGCTGGCCCGCGAGTGGAACTCGGCGGGCACCGGCTGTGCCCATTGCACCGCGATGTCTGCGGGCAGGAAGGTGTTGGTGCCGCGCACCCAGGAGAAGGACTCGCGCTGCAGCGAGGTGTCAAAGTGCACCACCTGCATGAGTCCGTGCACACCGGCATCCGTGCGGCCGGCGCATACCGTGGCGACGGGCTGGGCGGCAAACTGCGATAGGGCGTTCTCCAGGTGGTCCTGGAGGGTCCGGCCCGAGGGCTGGCTCTGCCAACCCTCGTACCCCTGCCCGTTGTAGCTGATGCCCAGGGCCCAGCGATGCAGGCTGGGGCTCGCCGCGTCAATCGCGCTTGCGCCGGGCTGCGGGTTCAACCCAGTTCGGCGAGCAGGCGTTCGGCCCGCTCCCGCAGATCGCCGTCGGCCTCGGCCAGGACTTCCCGCACCAGGCTGCGCGCGCCATCGACATCGCCAATGGCATGGAACTCCTCGGCCAGGGACAGCTTGGTGGCCAGAGCCTCGGCTCCCGCAGGTGCCGACCCGCTGGCGGCGGGCGTATCCAGATCCAGCGACAGGCCGGCAAGGTCGAAGTCGGCAGCGCTCGCGTCGGCCCGGGCGGCGGGCGCCGGGCCGGCTTCCTCGTCGGAAAAGTCGAAGGGACTGCCCGCTGTCTCGTTCATCGGGGCCGGGGCGGGGCGGGGTTGGAACGAAGAGATGTCGAGGTCCAGCCCGGGCGGCGTGGCGGGCGCAGGCTTAGGTGCCGGTGCCGGGGCTGGTGCCGGGGCTGGCATGGGAGCGGGAGCGAAGCTGGGCTCGGGGCTGCCCGCGCCCGCGTACAGGGGGTTGCCGGGATCGAGCTCCAGACCGAGGCTGGCGATCTGGGCCCATTGCGGCCCGCTGCCCCCGGTCAAGGCATGGGCGTCGCGGGCGATTTCCTCGAAGTCCTCTGCGTCGTGGCGGCGGGCCAGGATCTCCAGCAGCTTGGCGTGAATCGCCACGCGCTGCGGTGTGGCGCGCAGGGCTTCGCGCAGGATTTCCTCGGCTTGCAGGTCGCGGCCGTAGGCCAGGTAGACATCGGCTTCGGCCACCGGATCCACATCGCCTGCCGCATCGATCTGGCTGGGCGAGTACAGCATGGAGTTGCCGCCCTCGGAGGTGTCGATGCGCTGGCCGCCGCTGCCCCCAAAGAAGGAGTCGGGCGGCAGGCGGTCTGCCGCTGCATCGGGGTCGGCGCTGGCCGACAGCTTGCGGGCCTGCTGCCGGCGGTACAGGGCGAGCGCCAGCAGCAAGGCCAGGACGGCGCCGACCGCTGCAGGCAGCCAAGGGTTGGACAGCAGGTCCATCAGGCCAGAATCTTCGGCTGTGGCAGGCGCTGCTGCGGCAGTCACTGTTGCAGACGCAGGGCTGGACGCGGGTGCCGCTGCCGAGGCCGCCGCAGACGCCGTGTCCGCCGCAGCACCGGGGGTGGGTAAGGTGGAGGGCACCGCGATGCCAGCGGGGTCGGCCGCAGCCGAAGCGGAGGATGCGGCCGCGGACGCCGCCGTCGCGGGGGGCGCGGCCAGTGTGGCGGACTCGGTGCCCAGGCGCTTGAGCTCAGCGATGTTGCGGTCGAGCTCTGCCGTCCGGCTCGCGGCCTCGCGCTCGGCGCGTTCGCGTGCGATGCGGTCCTCGCTCGCCTTGCCGTCGCGGCTGCCTTCTTCGATGGCGCCCTTGGACAGGGTCAGGCGATCCGGGGTGGCGGGAGCGGGTTTTTTCTCTTCGACCCGCGCCTGGACCTGGCCGGTAGCGGCACGTCCTGGGGTTCCGGTGCCGGCGGCGGCAGGACGCTCGTTGACGCCTGCGGCCAGGCGTTGCTTGAATTCGTTGAAGTCCTTGCTTTGCGCGACCACGGTCTGTCGTGCCTCAGCGGCACCGACAGCCGCAGCCTCTGCCTCACTGGGCAGTTCCAGCACGGCACCGGCCTTGAGCCGGTTGACGTTGCCACCGACAAAGGCGTCGGGGTTGGTCCGCAGCAGCGACACCAGCATCTGGTCGAGGGAGACCGTGCTGGGCTTGGCGGCGGCCGCGATGCCGGCAGCGGTCTGGCCCGTCTGCACGGTGACCCGGCGCTGGGGCTTGGAGGCGGCCGCAGCGGGCACGGGCGCAGGTACGGAGGCTGCAGGCGCGGCGACGGGCGCGGGAGCCGATGCGGGCGCAGGCGCAGGCGCGGGCGCGGGCGGCGCCTCGGCGACCGGTGGAGGCGCCACAGGCGCGACCTGCGCGGGGAGGGGCGTGGGCGGCGCGACCGGCGCGGCCTGGCGCAGGCTGGGCGGGTCGAGCAGCAGGGTGTACTCGCGCACGATGCGCCCGGCCGGGCCGCTGGCCTCAAGGACCAGGTCGATGAAGGGCTCGTTCACTGCCCGGTCGCTGGCCAGTCGCAGGAAATAGCTGCCGTTGGCTCGTTGCTGCAGACTGATCTGCAGATCGGCGAGCGCCGCGCTGCGCTCCATGCCGGCTGCGCGGAAGGCCTCCGGACTGCCCAGGGCGGTGCGCAGGGTGGCGATCTCGTCGGGTGTGATCTGGGGGATGTCGATCTCGGCGCGCAGTGGCTCGCCCAGCGCCGACTGGACGGTAGCCCGCCCCAGCGACAGGGCCTGGGCCGGTGCTGCCGCCAGACCCAGGGTCAGCGCAGCGGCCAGTGCCAGGGCAGTGGAACGCCAGCCTCGGGGCCCGGCCGGCACAGGGCGGCGGGCTGCTCGGCGCGCGGGCAGCGTGGAACTCATGGTGCGGGGATTCGTCGGGGTACAGGCTGAACCGAAATCACCATAACAGTAATGCAAGAGGGTGACAAGACGAGCCGGCCCGGCGGTGCCCTCAGGCGTCCAACAGGATGCGCAACATGCGGCGCAGGGGCTCGGCGGCCCCCCACAGCAGCTGGTCGCCGATGGTGAAGGCGCCCACGTACTCCGGACCCATTGCCAGTTTGCGGATACGGCCCACCGGAATGCCCAGGGTGCCGGTGACGGCCACTGGGGTCAGGCCGGCCAGCGTGGCTTCGCGGGTGTTGGGGATGACCTTCACCCAGGCGTTGTCGGCGGCGATCAGGGCTTCGATGTCGGCCACGGGCACATCTTTTTTCAGCTTGAAGGTCAGGGCCTGGCTATGGCAACGCATCGCGCCAATGCGCACGCAAAAACCATCCACCGGCACCGCGGGCGTGCCGAAGCCTGCGCCCTGGCCCAGGATCTTGTTGGTCTCGGCGCCGCCTTTCCATTCCTCGCGGCTCATCCCGTCCCCGAGGTCCTTGTCGATCCAGGGAATCAGCGAGCCGCCCAGCGGCACGCCGAAGTTGGCGGTCTCGGCGGCGGACAGCGACTGCTGGCGCGCCAGCACCTTGCGGTCGATCTCGAGGATGGCCGACTTGGGGTCGTCCAGCAGCGACTTCACTTCGGCGTTGATCGTGCCGAACTGGGTGAGGAGCTCGCGCATATGTTGCGCGCCGCCGCCCGAAGCCGCCTGGTACGTCATGGAGGACATCCACTCGACCAGGCCTGCCTTGTACAGGGCGCCGACGCCCATGAGCATGCAGCTCACTGTGCAATTACCGCCGACCCAGTTGCGTCCGCCCTTGGCGAGGGCGTTCTTGATGACCGGCATGTTGACCGGGTCCAGGATGATGATCGCGTCATCCTTCATGCGCAGGGTGGACGCGGCATCGATCCAGTGGCCGTTCCAGCCCGCGGCGCGCAGCTTGGGGAATACCTCGGTGGTGTAGTCCCCGCCCTGGGCGGTGACGATGACCTCGCACTTTTTCAGGGCCTCGATGTCGTAGGCGTCCTTCAGGGCGGTCTCGTTCTTGGCCATCGCGGGGGCCTTGCCGCCGGCGTTGGAGGTGGAGAAGAACACCGGCTCAATGAGGCCGAAATCGCCTTCGGCCTGCATGCGGTCCATCAGGACCGAGCCGACCATGCCGCGCCAGCCGACCAGGCCGACCAGAGGTTGGTGCTTGAGAGTCATCTTCATCGCCCTTTCTAAGTTGATTCGTGGGGCCGGTGTCCCCGGCTCGTCTAGGCCGGGGAGGGCGCGACGAACCGGAGCCGGGTCAGCTCTTAATGGTGGTTTTGGTGATGGCGGCCACGACGGCGTCGCCCATCTCACGGGTACCGACGCGGGTGGTGCCTGTCGAATAGATATCCGCCGTGCGCAGGCCTTGGGCGAGCACGTGCTTGACCGCCGACTCGATCCGGTCGGCAGCCTCGGCTTGGTTCAGAGAAAAGCGGAGCATCATGGCAGCGGACAAGATTGTAGCCAGTGGGTTGGCCACCCCTTTGCCGGCGATGTCGGGGGCCGAACCGTGCGAGGGTTCGTACAGGCCCTGGTTGCTGGCATTCAGGCTGGCCGAGGGCAGCATGCCGATGGAGCCCGTGAGCATGGCGGCTTCGTCCGAGAGGATGTCGCCGAACATGTTGCCGGTGACGACCACGTCGAACTTCTTGGGCTCCTTCACCAGCTGCATCGCGGCGTTGTCCACGTACATGTGGTCCAGGGCGACGTCGGGGTACTGCTTGCCGATCTCGGTGACCACGTCTTTCCAAAGCTGGAAGGTCTCGAGCACGTTGGCCTTGTCCACACTCGTTACGCGTTTGTTCCGTTTGCGCGCAGCCTGGAAGGCCACGTGGGCGATGCGCTCGATTTCCGGGCGCGAATAACGCATGGTGTCGAACGCTTCTTCAGCACCGGGGAAGTGACCGTCGGTGGCGATGCGCCGGCCACGGGGCTGGCCGAAGTAGATGTCGCCTGTGAGCTCGCGGATGATCAGGATGTCCAGGCCAGCGATCAGCTCCGGCTTGAGGCTGGAGGCATGCACCAGCTGCTCGTAGCAGATGGCCGGACGGAAGTTGGCAAAGAGGCCCAGGTTCTTGCGCAGGCCCAGAATGGCCTGCTCGGGACGGAACTGGCGTTCGAGCTTGTCGTACTTCCAGTCGCCCACTGCGCCAAAGAGCACCGCGTCGGCGGCCTGGGCCAGCTTGAGGGTGGCCTCGGGCAGGGGGTGGCCGTGAGCGTCATAGGCGACGCCACCGACCAGTGCAGTTTCCATCTCGAACTTCAGGTCCAGGACCTTCAGGACCTTGACCGCCTCGGCGACGATTTCGGTGCCGATGCCATCACCGGGCAGGACTGCGATCTTCATGGGGTGTATTTATCCGTGGAGGGTGTGGGCCAGCCAGGGCTTGGTGGCCAGGCGCTGGGCTTCGAAAGCCTTGATCTTGTCGGACTGGCGCAGGGTCAGGCCGATATCGTCGAAGCCGTTCATGAGGCAGTACTTGCGGAAAGGCTGCACGTCAAAGGGCAGTTCCTCACCCTGGGGTTTGACGATGACCTGGCGCTCGAGGTCGACAGTGAGTGCGTAGCCCGGGAAGGCCGCGACTTCGTCGAAGAGTTTGGCCACCTGCGCCTCGGGCAGCACGATGGGCAGCAGGCCGTTCTTGAAGCAGTTATTGAAAAAGATGTCGGCGAAGCTCGGGGCGATGAGCGTGCGGAAGCCGTACTGCTGCAGGGCCCAGGGCGCATGCTCGCGTGACGACCCGCAGCCGAAGTTCTTGCGCGCCAGCAGCACCGAAGCGCCTTGGTAGCGGGTCTGGTTCAGGATGAAGTCGGGGTTGGGCTTGCGCGAGGCCGGGTCTTGACCCGGCTCGCCCGGGTCCAGGTAACGCCATTCGTCGAACAGGTTGGGACCAAAGCCGGTCTTGCGGATCGACTTGAGGAACTGCTTGGGGATGATGGCGTCGGTGTCGACGTTCTCGCGGTCGATCGGGCCGACCAGTCCCTTGTGGACGGTGAACTTTTCCATAGGCTTATTTCTTCTTGGCGGCGTCTTCGATGGCGCTGCCGGCTTTCTGGACGTCCTTGCCGATGCCCTCGAGGGTGTTGCATCCGGCCAGGGCGAAGGCGGCGACGAGCAGGGTGGCGATCAGCTTCATGAGGGCCTCCTTCAGGCAAATTGGCGGATGTCGACGAAGTGGCCGTGCACCGCGGCGGCGGCGGCCATGGCGGGTGACACGAGGTGCGTGCGCCCCCCCGCGCCCTGGCGGCCTTCGAAGTTGCGGTTGCTGGTGGAGGCGCAGCGCTCGCCCGGCTCCAGGCGGTCGGCGTTCATGGCCAGGCACATGGAGCAGCCCGGCTCGCGCCATTCAAAGCCCGCAGCCCGGAAGATCTCGTGCAGGCCCTCGCGCTCGGCTTGTTCCTTCACGAGGCCCGAGCCCGGTACCACCAAGGCCAGCTTCACGTTGCGAGCCACTTTGCGGCCGAGTTTCTTGACCACGGCGGCGGCCTCGCGCATGTCTTCGATGCGGCTGTTGGTGCACGAGCCGATGAAGACCTTGTCCACGTGGATGTCGGCAATGGGCTTGCCCGGTTCGAGACCCATGTAGGTGAGGGCGCGCTCGATGGCGCTGCGCTTGCTGGCGTCTTTTTCCTTGTCGGGGTCGGGCACGCGCGCGGCGATGTCCAGCACCATCTCGGGCGAGGTGCCCCAGGTGACGTGCGGCAGGATCTGCGCGGCGTCCAGTTCGACCACGGCGTCGAATTTGGCGTCGGGGTCAGAGTGCAGGGTGCGCCAGTAGGCGGCGGCCTGGTCCCACTCCACGCCGGTGGGGGCCAAGGGGCGGCCCTTGACGTAGTCGATCGTCTTGTCGTCCACCGCCACCAGGCCCGCACGCGCGCCGGCCTCGATGGCCATGTTGCAGACGGTCATGCGGCCTTCCATCGACAGGCCGCGGATGGCGGAACCGGCGAATTCGAGGGTGTAGCCGGTGCCGCCGGCGGTACCGATACGGCCGATGATGGCCAGCACCACGTCCTTGGCGGTCACGCCGCGGGCCAGCTGGCCCTCGACCTTGATCAACATGTTCTTGGCCTTTTTGGCCAGCAGGGTCTGAGTGGCCATCACATGCTCGACTTCGGAGGTGCCGATGCCGTGGGCCAGGGCGCCAAAGGCGCCATGGGTGGAGGTGTGCGAGTCGCCGCAGACCACGGTCATGCCCGGAAGGGTGGCGCCCTGCTCGGGGCCCATGACGTGAACGATGCCCTGGCGCTTGTTCAGGAAGGGGAAGTAGGCGGCAGCCCCGAACTGGGTGATGTTCTTGTCCAGCGTGACGACCTGCTCCTTGGAGATCGGGTCGGTGATGCCGTCGTAGCCCAGCTCCCAGCCGGTGGTGGGGGTGTTGTGGTCGGCGGTGGCGACGATGGAGCTGGTACGCCAGACCTTGCGGCCGGCCTCGCGCAGACCTTCGAAGGCTTGGGGGCTGGTGACTTCATGCACCAGATGGCGGTCGATGTAGAGGATGGCGGTACCGTCTTCCTCGGTGTGGACGACGTGTTCGTCCCAGATCTTGTCGTAGAGGGTGCGTCCCATGGGGGTTCCTTGTGCAACCGAATATTTTATCGGCTGGGTGCAGGGAAGAAAAAAGCCCGCACGAGGCGGGCTTTGGAGGGCGGTAGGGCGTTCAGCGCTGGGCCAGCGGCTTCACATCGCGCTTGACCGAGCCATTGAACAACTGGCGCGGACGGCCGATCTTGTACTCGGGGTCGCCAATCATTTCATTGAGCTGGGCGATCCAGCCCACGGTGCGGGCCAGCGCGAAGATGGCGGTGAACAGGCTCACCGGGATGCCGATGGCGCGCTGCACGATGCCGGAGTAGAAGTCGACGTTCGGGTAGAGCTTGCGGGAGACGAAGTATTCGTCTTCCAGCGCGATCTTCTCGAGCGCCTGGGCGATCTGCAAGAGGGGGTCGTTGGCGACGCCCAGGTGGCCCAGCACCTCTTTGCAGGTTTCCTGCATCAGCTTGGCGCGCGGGTCGTAGTTCTTGTAGACGCGGTGACCAAAGCCCATGAGCTTGACGGCCGAGTTCTTGTCCTTGGCTTGCTTGATGAATTCGCCGATCTTGGCCACACCGCCCGCCTGCTGGATGTCATTGAGCATGTTGAGGCAAGCCTCGTTGGCGCCACCGTGGGCCGGGCCCCACAGGCACGCCACACCCGCGGCGATGGCCGCGAAGGGGTTGGTGCCCGACGAACCGCACAGACGCACGGTGGAGGTCGAAGCGTTTTGCTCGTGGTCAGCGTGCAGCGTGAAGATGCGGTCCATGGCGCGCTCGAGCACGGGGTTGACCTTGTACTCTTCGCAAGGAGTGCCGAACATCATGCGCAGGAAGTTGCCCGCGTAGGACAGGTCGTTGCGGGGGTACATGAAAGGCTGACCCACGCCGTATTTGTAAGCCATGGCCACCAGGGTAGGCATCTTGGCGATCAGGCGGATCGCAGCGATGTGGCGGTGCTCGGGGTTGTTGATGTCGGTGCTGTCGTGGTAGAAGGCCGACAGAGCGCCGATCAGGCCAGTCAACACGGCCATGGGGTGAGCGTCACGGCGGAAGCCGCGCAGAAAAAACTGCATCTGCTCATTGACCATGGTGTGCTGGTTCACCAGGTTGTGGAAGTCCTTGCTTTGCTGGCCTACAGGCAATTCGCCGTTCAGGAGCAGGTAGCAGGTGTCGAGGTAGTCGGCCTTGTTGGCCAACTGCTCAATGGGGTAGCCGCGGTACAGCAACTCGCCTTTGTCGCCATCGATGTAGGTGATGGCCGACTGGCAGGAGGCGGTCGACAAAAAGCCGGGGTCATAGGTGAACATGCCTGTCTGTGCGTACAGCTTGCGGATGTCGATCACGTCTGGGCCGATGT
>JBEEIS010000153.1:0-34967 GCA_041169755.1 Pseudomonadota bacterium
CCACGCCGCAGGAGACGGCGATGACCTCGGTCACCACGCCCTTTTCCTTGAGCCGGACCGCCTCTTCGACGGCGATCTCGTCAAAGGGGTTCATGCTCATTTTCACGTTGGCGATGTCCACACCGGTGTTGTCCGACTTGACGCGGACCTTCACGTTGTAGTCCACCACCCGTTTGACGGGAACCAGGGCCTTCATGCTGGGGCGCTCCTTGGGGCTTGAATTGACGTTTACGTAAACCAGAGATTTTATGCGGTGCACCATCGGTGCAGGCGCCCGCGAGGGTTTTCCGGCGGGGAGGTCCAATAAAAAGAACGAGCGTTCTTTTTAAGGGGATTATAGGGAGGGCCTGGCCTCAGGCGCCGGGCGCCGGGCGCATCTGCACCACCCGTTGCGGGAAGGGAATCTCGATGCCGGCCGAGCGCAGGCCCTGCAGGATCTGCAAGTTGGTATCCGAGCGGACATTGAGCTGGCCATTCTCCGGGTCGTCGATCCAGTACAGGAGGGTGAACTCCAGGCCGTCGGCGCCGAAGCGCGCGAGGCGGGCCGACGGCGCCGGTGTGCGCAGCACCCGCGGCACCGCCAACGCTGCATCCACCAGGATCCTCTGCACCCGATCGACGTCGCTGTCGTAGCCCACGGTGATGTCAGACGTGAGCAGGATGCGCGAGTCAGCCAGCGAGAGGTTCTCGATGCGCTCGGTGATCAGCTTCTCGTTGGGGACAATGGATTCACGTCCGTCGGAGGCCCGTATGAGGGTGTAGCGGGTCTTGATGTCCATCACCTCCCCCTCGAAGTGGTCGACCCGCACGGTATCGCCGATGCGCAGCGAGCGCTCGAACAGGATCACGAAGCCGCTCACGTAGTTGGCGGCGAGTTTCTGCAGGCCAAAGCCCAGGCCCACGCCCAGGGCGCCCCCCAGCACCGACAGCGCGGTGAGATCTACCCCCACGGTCGATAGCGCCAGCAGCAGGCCCACCAGCAGCAGCACGGCGCGCAGGGTGTTGCCTGCAACCTTGCGCAGCGACAGGTCGCTGACCGCCGGCTGCAGCACCCGCCGCTCCAGTACTGCGGACACCCACAGCACCACCACCATCACCGCCCCCGCCGACAGCACGCCGCCGGCCAGGTCCAGCAGGCTCACCTTGGACTTGCCGAAGGTGAAACGGATTGCATCCATCTCCTGAGTGACCGCCGGCAGCAGGCCCACGATCCACAGCACCGCCCCCAGCCAGGCGAGCCAGGAAAACAGACGCTCGGCCAGGCGGGCCATGCCAGACGAGGGGAAGACCACGGTCAGCACCCGTGCCAGGAATCGGATGCCAGCCAGCGACACCAGCACCGGTACTGCGATGCGCAGGAGGGCCACCGGCTGGTGCGGCGCGAGCAGCAGCATGGCGCCATAGGTCAGGAGCAGGGCCAGCAGGGGAAAGAGCAGGCCGTCGACGATGCCGCGCCCGAACCAGACCGACTGCTCGCCCTTGCCGCGACCGGCGCCCCAGCACACCGCAAGCGCGGTCAAGAGGCAGGCGACCAGCGCCGCGACTTCTCGGGCGATGTCCGGGTGGGCCAGGCCCCGCAAGAGGCTCTCGAAGGTGTTCATGCAAGCGGCTGGCAGTGATGCGCGACGCGGATCAGCTTAACACGCGGTCTCAAAGACGCTCGCGCGCTCGCGTGCTGCGCCGGGCGCATCGGCGAGAATGCAGGCCTTCGGATCTGAAGTACCTGATGTACCGCGCCTTTCTTGCCTGCCTGGCCTTCGCCGGCACCGCCATCGCCCCGTTTGCCCGGGCCGAGTCACCCCCTGCGCACACGCCCTCGCCCCGGGCTGAAGGCGCACCGGCCCAGCGGGTGAAGCCAGCCAAGGCTCGACCCTCCTCCAAGAAATCCAAGCCCGCCAAGCCCACCGCAAGCGCCGGGGCTGCTGCAGGCGCCTCCTACCGGACGCGGGAAGACGCCCTGCGCTTTGCCGACGAGATTGCGCAACGCCAGGGTCTGGATGCGGCCTGGACGCGTGAGGCGATCGGCCAGGCGCGCCTGCTGCCGGTGGTGCAACGCCTGATGCAGCCGCCTGCAGCAGGGACCCGCAAGAACTGGGCGCTGTATCGGAGCCGCTTCATCGACCCGGTGCGTATCGCGGCGGGCGTGCGCTTCTGGCAGCAGCACCGCGCGGCACTGGAACGCGCCGAGAAAGACTACGGCGTACCGGCGGAAACCATCGTCGGCATCATCGGCGTGGAAACGATCTACGGCCAGCAAATGGGAACCTTCCGGGTGATCGACGCCCTGGCCACCCTGTCGTTCGACCACCCCACGAGCCATCCTCGCGCTGCGGAACGCAGCGCCTATTTCCGGGGCGAACTCGAGCAGCTGCTGGCCCTGGCGCACCGCGCGGGCGGCAGCCCCTTGTCGCCTCTGGGCAGCTATGCGGGCGCAATGGGCCTGCCGCAGTTCATGCCCACGAGTTGGGCGCGCTGGGCGGTCGATTTCGACGGAGACGGTCGCATCGACCTGCGCCGCAGCGCCGTCGACGCGATCGGCTCGGTGGCCTCCTACTTCAAGGGCCACGGTTGGCAGACCGGTATGCCCACGCACTACCCGGTGCGCCTGGACGCATCCGGCCCCGACCTGGACGTCCTGCTCGCGCCGGACATCCTGCCCACCTTCAGCGTGGCAAGCTTCACGACCAAAGGCGCGACGCTCGAGGGCGAGGCCTTGCAGCATCCGGGACCGCTGGCCTTGGTCGAACTGCAAAACGGCGACGCCCCCAACAGCTACGTGGCTGGCACGGAGAACTTCTACGTGATCACACGCTACAACCAGTCCAGCTATTACGCGATGGCAGTGATCGAACTGGGTCGCGAGGTCAAGCAGGCCCTGGCCCGCAAGCCCTGAGCTGGAGCAGCTTCACACCACCGGCTGGTGCTCGTCGTGCTGGGCGCGCTCGAGGCGTTGCATGCGCCACGCACAGGCCGCCGCCAGAGCGGCCAGCAGGGACGCTGCGCCGTAAAGGGCCTCGTAACCCAGGCCGGTGATCAGCGCACCCCCGACCAGCACGCCCAGCATCCCGCCCAGGCCGTAGCCAATCACGGTGAACAGGGCCTGCCCCCGCGCGCGCAGCCGGCCCGGGAAATGGTGGGTCACCACCGCGATGCAGGCGGTGTGGTGCGCCGCGAAGGTCAGGGCATGCAGCATCTGCGCCAGGACCAGGGCCAGGATCCAGTCGGCCGCCACACCGACCAGGGCCATGCGCAACACAGTCGCCAGCGAACACACCATCAGCCAGCGTGACATCCGCGCCAGCCGCATCAGGCGCCCCTGCAGAAAGAACCAGGCAATCTCCACCACCACCGACACAGCCCACAGGGCACCAATGGTGGCCTTGCCGTACCCCTTGGAGTCCAGATAGAGGGAGAAATAGGCGTAGATCGAAAAGTGCGCGGTGACATGAAAGAACAGTGTCGCGAAGAACCAGCGCACCGGCGCCTGGCGCAGCACCGGCCCGACCGGGCTGCCCGCGTCATGCGCATCGGTCCGCTTCTCACGCGAGTCTGGCAGCCACAGCGTGCCGCCCAGGACCGCGGCCAGCGTGAGCAGGGTCCATCCCGGGAAATGCCCCATCCCGAAATGCTCGAACCAGGCGCCGGCGATGAACACCGTGGCCATGAAGCCGATCGATCCCCACAGGCGGATCCGTCCGTAGCGCCCCCAGTCGCCCGCCACCAGGTGCGCCATGGCCGCCTCCGTCAGGGCCATCATGGAGCTGGTGTGCGTGAACAGCACCAGCAGCACCACGCCCACCCAAAGTGGGCTGTCGGCCCACCACAGGCCCAGGGACGAGGCCAGGGCCACGAAGGCGCTCCATCGCAGCAGGCGCACGCGCTCGCCAGTGCGGTCGCTGAGCATGCCCCATACATAGGGCGCGAAGATGCGGGTGCCGGACTGGACAGCGGCCAGCAGGCTGATCACGAAGATGGGAAAGCCCAGGTGCTGCAGCCACAGCGGCAGGTAGGGGTTGAAGAAGCCGATGTGCGCGAAGTAGCTGGCGGACAGAACCGCGAACGGCGCGATCTGCCGCGCCCCGGCGGGCTCGGCCGCTTGCATCAGGTGGCGCGGCCCGGAACCGGCGCCAAGGGGGGACGCACGTCGGCGTTCTGGGCCCGATGGCGCAGCGCGTGGTCCATGACCACCAGGGCCAGCATCGCCTCGGCGATGGGCGTGGCGCGAATGCCCACGCAGGGGTCATGGCGACCCTTGGTCACTACCTCGATGGGCGCGCCATCGATGTCGATGCTGGCGCGCGGCGTGATGATGGAGCTGGTGGGCTTGATCGCGATCGAGACTTCCAGGTCCTGACCGGTGCTGATGCCGCCCAGCACACCGCCCGCGTTGTTGGTGGCAAAGCCCGCGGGGGTGATGGAGTCGCCATGGGTGGTGCCGCGCTGCGTCACGCTGGCAAAGCCGGCGCCGATCTCCACGCCCTTGACCGCGTTGATCCCCATCATCGCGTAGGCGATATCGGCATCCAGCTTGTCAAAGAGCGGTGCGCCCAAGCCCACCGGCATGCCGGTGGCGACGACGCGGATGCGCGCGCCGCACGAATCGCCCGACTTGCGAAGGGCGTCCATATAGGCCTCCAGGGCCGACACGTCGGCCACCGGGGCGAAGAAGGGGTTGACCGGCACATGGTCCCAGCTCTCAAAGCCAATCACCACATCGCCGATCTGCTGCATGCATCCGCGAAACTGCGTGCCATGGCGCAGGGCCAGCCATTTCTTGGCGACTGCGCCGGCCGCCACCATGGGCGCCGTCAGACGGGCCGAGGAACGCCCGCCGCCGCGCGGATCGCGCACGCCGTATTTCTGCAGGTAGGTGTAATCGGCATGGCCCGGGCGGAAGCTGCGGGCGATCTCGCTGTAATCCTTGCTGCGCTGGTCGGTGTTACGTATCAGGAGGGCGATGGGCGTGCCGGTGGTCACGCCCTCGTAGACGCCGGAGAGGATCTCGACGCGGTCTTCTTCCTGGCGCTGGGTGACGTGGCGGCTGGTGCCGGGGCGGCGGCGGTCCAGGTCAGGCTGGATGTCGGCCTCGGACAGCGGCAGGCCCGGCGGGCAGCCGTCGATCACGCAGCCGATGGCCGGGCCATGCGACTCGCCGAAGTTGGTGACCGTGAACAGGGTGCCGAAGGTGTTGCCGCTCATGGGGGGATTATCCCAGAGGGCACGGGCGTCCCCGGCAGCGCCAGGAGAGCGGAGAAATCAGAGCTGCGCGGTGGGCTGGGCGTCTTCGCCGGAGGGCCAGTCGCGGATATAGGCCTTGAGCATGCGGTTCTCGAAGTTCTGGCTGTCGACCACCGCCTTGGCCACGTCGTAGAAACTGATCACGCCCATGAGCATGCGGCTCTCCATGACCGGCATGTAGCGGGCGTGACGATCGAGCATCATGCGGCGCACTTCATCGAGCTCGGTCTCGGCGGTACAGGTCAGGGGATGGTCGTCCATCGCGGTGCGCACGCGGGTGCTGCCGACCGTGCCCCCGTTGCGCACGATGCACTGGATCACCTCGCGGAACGTGAGCATCCCCACCAGATCGCCATGCGCCATGACCACCAGCGAACCGATGTCCTTGTCGGCCATGAGCTCGACGGCCTCGGCCAGGGCCTGGTCGGGACCCACTGTGTAGAGGGTGTTGCCTTTGACGCGAAGGATGTCGCTGACTTTCATGGAGGATCTCCTGGGCGGGTGCGCGCCACCCGATGTGGTTAGGCCAATATAGCCCACAATTTGCGCCAGTTCCAACAGCCTGGAGGCCCCGATCCATGTCCGGCTATTCCGACCCCGGCTTCGACACACTCGCACTGCATGCGGGTGCCGCGCCCGACCCCGCCACCGGCGCGCGAGCCGTCCCGATCCACCTGACCACGTCGTTCGTCTTCGAGTCCAGTGAGCAGGCCGCATCCCTGTTCAACCTGGAGCGTGCGGGCCATGTCTACACCCGCATCAGCAACCCGACCACCGCGGTGCTGGAGCAGCGCGTGGCGGCGCTGGAGGGTGGCATCGGTGCCATCGCCACGGCCAGCGGCCAGGCGGCCCTGCACCTGGCGGTGGCCACCCTCATGGGCGCGGGCTCGCACATCGTGGCCAGTTCCGCCCTGTATGGCGGCTCGCACAACCTGCTGCACTACACCCTGCGCCGCTTCGGCATCGACACCACCTTCGTCGCGCCCGGCGATATCGACGGCTGGCGCGCAGCAATCCGGCCCGAGACGCGGCTGCTGTTTGGCGAGACGGTAGGCAACCCGGGGCTGGACGTGCTGGACATCCCCACGGTCGCGGCGATCGCCCACGAAGCCGGCGTGCCCCTGCTGGTGGACGCCACCCTCACCCCGCCGTGGCTGATGCAGCCGCTGTCGCTGGGTGCCGACCTCGTTTACCACTCGGCCACCAAGTTCCTCTCGGGCCACGGCACGGTGATCGGGGGTATCGTGGTGGATGGCGGCAGCTTCGACTGGCACGGTCCGCGCGCGGCGGGGCGTTTTCCCGAGTTGGCCGCGCCCTATGCGGGCTTTCATGACATGGTGTTCAGCGAAGAGTCCACGGTGGGTGCCTTCCTGCTGCGGGCACGGCGCGAGGGGCTGCGCGATTTCGGCGCCTGCATGAGCCCTCATACCGCCTGGTTGATCCTGCAAGGCATCGAGACCCTGTCCCTGCGCATGGAGCGCCATATGGCCAACACCCGCAAGGTGGTGGAGTTCCTGGCCGCTCACCCCTTCGTGGCGCGGGTCGGCCACCCCATGCTCCCTTCGCACCCGAGCCACGCCCTCGCGCAAAAGCTGTTGCCCCGCGGCGCGGGCTCGGTCTTCAGCTTCGACCTGCAGGGCAGCCGCGCCCAGGGCCAGGCCTTCATCGAGGCGCTGAAGGTGTTCAGCCACCTCGCCAATGTGGGCGACTGCCGCTCCCTGGTGATCCACCCGGCCAGCACCACGCATTTCCGCATGGACGATGCGGCCCTGGCAGGCGCCGGCATCACGCAAGGCACGATTCGCCTGTCCATCGGACTGGAGGATGCGGACGACCTGATCGACGACCTCCAGCGCGCCCTCAAGGCCGCCGAGAAACACGCTTGAGGCCCGCACCATGGAACTGACCGTCAATGGCCACCGCACCTACTGCTACACCGGTGGCCGACCCTTCGATCCGACCCGACCCACGGTCCTGATGCTGCACGGCGTGCTCAACGCCCACTGCGTCTGGATCCTGCAAAGCCGATGGTTCGCCCACCATGGCTGGAACGTGCTGGCGCCCGACCTGCCAGGGCACGGCTACAGCGCGGGTGACCCGCCTCGCAGCGTCGAGGAGGCTGCGCGTTTTGCGCTGGCCCTGATGGATGCGGCAGGGGTGGAGCAAGCCGCCCTGGTGGGCCACAGCTTCGGTTCGCTCACCGCGCTCGAGGTCGCGGCACAGGCGCCGCAGCGGGCCAGCCACCTGGCCCTGGTCGGCACCGCCTACCCGATGCGCGTGTCACCCGCCTTGCTGGACGAATCCCTGAACGACCCGCAACGGGCTATCGAACGCGTCACCGCCTACTCGCACGCCCTGCTCGCCCCGCCGCCCTCCGCGCTGGGCCCGGGCACCTGGGTGCCTGGCACCACGCGCGCGCTGATGCGGCGCATCCTGGCGGGCAACCCGCATGTGAACCTCTTTCACACCGGGTTCAAGGCCTGCGACGACTACCGGGGCGGCGAAGCCGCGATGGAGGCGGTGCGCTGCCCGGTGCTGTTCGTGCTGGGCCAGCGCGACGCGATGACGCCCCCGAAGGCGGCACGCGTGCTGCAGGAGCGGGTGCCCAAGGCCAAGACAGTGATGCTGCCAGCGGGGCACAGCCTCATGACCGAGGCGCCCGAAGGGGTGCTGTCCGCGCTGCGCGGTTTCCTGGTGACGCCTACAGGGCGTCCTTGAGGGGCAGCCCGGACAAGCGGCCGCTTTGCCACAGGCGGGCCGTGGTCGGCGTCGCGGGCAGCAGCAGGGCCTGAATCAGGGGGTCCAGGGTGGTGGACGGCAGGTCGGCCAGTAGCAGGTAACGCGGGCCATCGCCTTGAGCCGCCTCGTCCAGGCGGCCCACCCAATCCAGCGCCATCAGCGTGTCGAGGACCGGCTCGAGCTGCAGATCGGTCACCTGCAGGCGCTGCGCGAGTTCGATCAGCCCCAGGCCCCGGCGCGGATGGTCGCGGACCTCCCGCAGGGCGCGCAAGGTATCCAGCGCCAGCTCGAACTGCCAGCCCTGGCCCGTCTCGCGACGGTACAGGCCTGCGGTCAGGCCCGGCAGGTAGGCCGCCAGCACCGCCCCGAGCAGGATCACCAGCCAGACGATGTAGATCCACACCAGCAGGATCGGAACGGTGGCGAAGGCGCCATAGACCGCCGAATAGGCCGGCACCGCGCTGATGTAGACCGCCAGCAGGCGGCGCGCGATCTCGATGCCCAGCGCGGCGAACACGCCGCCCGCCCAGGCATGCGCAGGACGCACCGGCGTGTTGGGCACGTACCGGTACAAGGCCGCCAGGCCCGCCACCAGCAGCAGGAACTCCCCCACGTCCAGCAAGAGGCGCAACGCCCCGGGCACGCCGGTCACCAGCCCGCGCGAGGCCGAGACCAGGTAGGAGCTGAGGCTCAGGGATGCCGCCAGCAGCAAGGGGCCCAGCGTGATCACCGCCCAATACACCAGCACCCGCTGCGCCAGCGGCCGGGTCCGGCGCACGCGCCAGATGCCGTTGAGGGTGCGGTCGATGGTCAGCACCAGCGACAGGGCGGTGATGAACAGGAACACCAGACCCACCGCACCCAGGCGGCTGGCCTTGCCGGCGAACTGGGTGAGGTAGCCCAGGACCTGCCGCGAGATGGCGTCGGGCACCAGGCTTTGCACCAGCCAGGCCTGCACGGCTCCCTGCAGCTTGCCAAAGACCGGGAAGGCGGTGAACAGCGCCAGCACCACGGTGAAGAAAGGCACCAGGGCGATGGTGGTGGTGAAGGTCAGGCTGCCCGCCGAAAGCCCCAGGCGGTCTTCGCGCAGGCGTTCGCCCAGCGTGCGGGTAGCAGACCGCCAGGGAAAACGGGCAATCTGGGCAAGCAGGGGCTGGAGATTCATCGACCGCTATGATGCCACCGCCCATGTCCACGCCCCCTCCCCCTCCCCCTTCGCAGCCCGCGCCCGCCAGCGCCTCGCCTGACCTCGCAGCCCCCGAACCCGAAGGTCAGGCCGTCCGGCCGGCCTCGCCCGAGTTGCTGGTGATCCGCCACCTGGCCGTGGGCAGCCTTCTGGGCCTGATCGTGCTCGGACTGGCCTGGGAGTTGTGGCTGGCGCCGTTGCGCCCGGGCGGTACCTGGGTGGCCCTGAAGGTGCTGCCCCTGTGCCTGCCGCTGGCGGGCCTGATGCGCCATCGCATGTACACCTACCGGTGGGTCAGCCTGCTGGTGTGGATCTATTTCACCGAGGGCGTGGTGCGCGCCTGGAGCGACCGCCCGCCCTCTTCCTACCTGGCGATGGCCGAGATCGTCCTGTGCCTCGTGCTGTTTGCCGCCTGCGCCCAGCACGTGCGCCTGCGGTTTCGCGCGGCACGTGAAGCGGCATGAGCGGCGCCGGGAGCCACGCGCTCGTTTCCCAATTGGCCGGCATCGTCGGCACGGCCCATGTCCTGCATGAGGGCGACCTCAGCGCCTGGGAACTCGACTGGCGCAAGCGCTCGCGGGGCAAGGCCCTGGCCGTCGTGCGGCCGGCCAGCACCGCCGAAGTCGCCGCGGTGGTACGCGCCTGCGCCGCGGCCGGGACGCCCCTGGTGCCCCAAGGGGGCAACACCGGCCTGGTCGTGGGCGGCACGCCCGATGCCTCCGGCACCCAGGTGGTCCTGAGCCTGCAACGCATGAACGCGGTGCGCGCCATCGACGCCGCCAACCTCACCCTCACCGCCGAGGCCGGCTGCGTGCTGCAGTCGGTGCAGGAGGCTGCACGCGAAGCGGGCTTCCTGTTTCCCTTGAGCCTGGCCGCAGAGGGCAGCTGCACTATCGGTGGCAACCTGGCCACCAACGCGGGCGGCACGCAAGTGCTGCGCTATGGCAATGCGCGCGACCTGTGCCTGGGCCTGGAGGTGGTGACGGCGCAGGGCGAGATCTGGAACGGTCTGTCCGGCCTGCGCAAGGACAACACCGGCTACGACCTGCGTGACCTGTTCATCGGCAGTGAGGGCACCCTGGGCATCATCACCGCCGCCACACTCAAGCTCTATCCGCAACCGGCCGCCACGCTCACCGCCTGGGCCGCCGTGCCCTCCATGGAAGCGGCGGTGCGGCTGCTGGAACTCGCACGGACCCGCCTGGGTGCGGGCCTCACCGGGTTCGAGGTGATGGGGCAGTTCGCGCTGAGCCTGGTGGTGAAGCACTTCCCGACGCTGCGCGTGCCCTTCGCCCAGACCAGCCCCTATGGCGTGCTACTCGAAAACGCGGGCCAGGCCGGCGAACAGGAGGCGCGCGCGGGCTTCGAGGCTCTGCTGGAAGCCGCGCTCGAAGACGGCTGCGCCAACGACGCGGTGATCGCGGAGAACATCGCCCAGGCGCGCGAGCTGTGGCATGTGCGCGAAGCCATCCCGCTGGCGCAGGCCGAAGAAGGCCTGAACATCAAGCACGACATCTCCATTCCCATCTCGCGCATTCCCGCCTTCTGCGAAGAGACCGACGTGCGCCTGGCGCGCGAGATCCCCGGCGTGCGGCTGGTGAACTTCGGCCATCTGGGCGACGGCAACCTGCATTACAACGTGCAGGCCCCCGAGGGCGGCGACGCCCGCGCTTTCCTGCAGCAGCAGGAGGACCGCGTGAACACCGTGGTTTACGAGCAGGTGCGCAAGTTCGACGGTTCGATCTCCGCCGAACACGGCGTGGGCGGCCTGAAGGTCGACACCCTGCCCGATTACAAGTCGCCGGTGGCCCTGGGGTTGATGCGGTCGGTCAAGCAGGCGCTGGACCCGGCCAACCTGCTCAATCCGGGGCGGGTGGTGCGCGTATGATCCGCGCCGGCCGCTTCCCTGGCGGTCCGCGCCCTTTGAGGTGACTGAAGTGACCCTGCCCCGCCCCATCCGCTCCCAGTACGAAGACTTCATGCGCCATGTCTACACGCAGGGCGTGGGCAAGACCGACCGCACCGGCACCGGCACGCGCAGCGTGTTCGGCCACCAGATGCGGTTCGACCTGAACGAGGGCTTCCCGCTGGTCACCACCAAGAAGGTGCACCTGCGCTCCATCATCCAGGAGCTGCTGTGGTTCCTGCAGGGGTCCAGCGACAACAACTGGCTGCGTGAGCGCGGCGTCACCATCTGGGACGAATGGGCCCGCGAAGACGGCGACCTCGGCCCGGTGTATGGCGTGCAGTGGCGAAGCTGGCCCACGCCCGATGGCGGTCAGATCGACCAGATCGCGCAGGCGGTGGAGGCGATCAAGACCAACCCCGACTCGCGCCGCATCATCGTGAGCGCCTGGAACGTGGCCGACATCCCCAAGATGGCGCTGGCTCCGTGCCATGCCTTCTTCCAGTTCTACGTGGCGCCCTCGCCCGTCGCGGGCGAGCCGGCTCGCCTGTCCTGCCAGCTGTACCAGCGCAGCGCGGACATCTTTCTGGGTGTACCGTTCAACATCGCCAGCTACGCGCTGCTCACACACATGATGGCGCAGCAATGTGGCCTGGGCGTGGGCGACTTCATCTGGACCGGCGGCGACTGCCACATCTACAGCAACCACCACGAACAGGTGGAACTGCAGCTGTCTCGCGCGCCCTACCCCTATCCGGTGTTGAACATCAAGCGCAAGCCCGATTCCATCTTCGACTACGCCTACGAAGACTTCGAAGTGCTGGACTACCAGTGCCACGGCGCGATCAAGGCGCCGGTGGCGGTCTGAGCCTCATGCGGCTCGGATTGATCTATGCCCGCGCCCGCAACGGCGTGATCGGCGCCGGTGGCACCCTGCCCTGGCACCTGCCCGCCGACCTCGCGCACTTCAAGACCAAGACCCAGGGCTGTCCTGTCATCATGGGCCGCAAGACCTGGGAGTCCCTGCCCCCGCGGTTTCGGCCCCTGCCCGGGCGCACCAACATCGTCGTCACCCGCCAGGCCGCGTGGCACGCCGAAGGCGCCTTGCGCGCGGGCTCGCTGCAGGACGCGATCGCACAGTGCGCGGGTGTCCAGACCGCCTGGGTGATCGGCGGCGCCGATATCTATGCGCAGGCCTTGCCACTGGCCCAGGTGGTCGAAGTGACCGAGATCGATCGCGACTACGCAGGGGATGCGTATGCACCCACCCTAGGTCCAGCTTGGAACGAAGTGGCCCGACACTCCCACGCAGACGACAGCGGGCTGCACTACGCTTTTGTCACTTACCACCAAGATGCACCACCTATCTCATGATTGAAGTCACCCCAGTAATCCTATGTGGCGGGGCTGGGACCCGCTTATGGCCACTCTCACGTACTGGCTTCCCCAAGCAGTTTCTCTGCCTGACTGGGGAGGAGACTCTGTTCCAAATGGCCGTGAGACGACTGGCAGAACTGCGCGCATCGGACATCATTACGGCCGATCCGCTGATCGTTAGCGGCGAGGAGCACCGGTTCCTGGCCGTGGAGCAATTGCGTGAGGCCAATCTCTCGCTGGGAGCAGCCCTGCTTGAACCCTCTGGCCGAAACACCGCACCAGCACTGACTCTGGCGGCCCTGGCCGCACTCCAGGAGGACCGCGATCCCGTCCTGGTCGTCGCTCCGGCCGATCAGACGATCACCGATGCAACCGCCTTCACCGAAGCCGTACAGGCAGCCATCCGCAAGGCAGCCGATGGAACGGTCGTGATCCTCGGCATCACCCCCGAGCGCGCGGAAACTGGCTACGGTTACATACAGGCTGATGCACCAGCTATCAGCGCAGGCACAGGGGTGACCGCGGCACGCACGGTTTTGCGCTTCGTCGAAAAGCCCGATTCGAGTACTGCGAAACGTTATCTCTCAGAAGGCAACTACTTCTGGAATGCAGGGATGTTCGTGTTGCGAGCCTCGGTCTGGATCTCGGCGCTTGAACGATTCCGTCCAGATATCGCGCAGGCTACCAGACGCGCGTGGGACAGCCGGTCCACTGACGTGAGTTCCGTCGGCTGCTTCATCCGGCCGGGGAAATCGGAGTTCGCAGCCATTCCTTCAGAGTCTGTGGATTACGCTGTGATAGAGCACCTACCCGAGAGCAATTTCAGCGTGAACATGGTTCCTCTGAGTGCGGGCTGGTCAGACCTGGGCGCTTGGGACGCTGTGTGGAATGTGCTTCCTAAGGATGTGGCAGGTAATGCCCACCTTGGTGATGTCGTCGCCACAGACAGCCAAAACACCCTCGTGCAAGCGAGCAGTCGGCTTGTCACCTTGGTTGGCGTCGAAAATCTGATCGTCATCGAGACGCCCGATGCCGTCCTGATAGCAGATAAGTCAAAAAGCCAAAAAGTATCCGAAATCGTCAAACAACTTTCGCAGCAAAAGCGCGAGGAGTCTGTGTTGCATCGGAAAGTGCACCGGCCCTGGGGCTGGTACGACAGCGTCGATGAAGGCGACCGATTCAAGGTCAAACGCATTCAGGTCAAGCCCAAGGCTAGCCTGAGTTTGCAGATGCACCATCACCGCGCCGAACATTGGATAGTGGTCACTGGCACCGCAGAAATCACCAAAGGTGACCAGGTGATCCTCCTGACCGAGAACCAGTCTACCTACATCCCGCTGGGCGAAATCCATCGACTGTCAAACCCAGGCAACATTCCGCTTGAGATCGTCGAGGTGCAATCTGGCAGCTATTTAGGGGAAGACGACATCGTCCGACTGCAAGACACCTACGGCAGAACTGAGGGCTGAAGTCTGGGCATCCCTCAGCCTCTGCGAACAGGAGACTTGCGCTTGAAGCTCACCACCTGGAACGTCAACTCCCTCACCGCGCGCCTTGCGCACGTCCTGGACTGGCTGGCCGCCAACCCGGTGGACGTCCTGTGCCTGCAGGAGCTCAAACTCACCGACGACAAGTTCCCGCTGCAGGCCCTGGCGGATGCGGGCTACCCGCACTGCGCGGTGTTCGGCCAGAAAACCTATAACGGCGTGGCCATCATCAGCCGCACGTCACTGAGTGAGGTGGCGCGCAACATCGCAGGCTTCGAAGACGAGCAGTCGCGCGTCATCGCTGCAACGGTGGACTACCCGCAGCACGGCCCGCTGCGCGTGATCAACGGCTATTTCGTCAATGGGCAGGAACCCGGCAGCGACAAGTTCGCCTACAAGATGCAGTGGCTCGCGGGCCTGCAGGCCTATGTCGCCCACGAGCTGCAGCGCCATCCGAACCTGGTGCTGGCCGGCGACTTCAACATCGCCCCCGAAGACCGCGACTCCTACGACCCGGTCGGCCTGGCCGGCACCATCCATCACACGCTGGAAGAACGCGCGCATTTCCAGGCCTTGCTGTCGTTGGGCCTGGTGGACGGCTTTCGCCTGTTCGAGCACCCCGAGAAGACCTTCAGCTGGTGGGACTACCGCATGCTGGGGTTCCAGAAGAACCGTGGCCTACGCATCGACCACATTCTGGTGAGCGACGCCCTGCGCCCCGCCGTGACCGCCTGCGCCGTCGACCGCACCCCGCGCAAGTGGAAGCAGCCCAGCGACCACGCGCCGGTCACGATCGCGCTCTGACGATCACTCCAGGCCGAGTTCCTGGATCTTGCGGGTGATGGTGTTGCGCCCGATACCGAGTTTCTGCGCCGCCTCGATGCGGCGTCCGCGCGTGTTGCTCAGAGCACTGAGGATCAGACGCGACTCGAAGCGGCGGCTCAATTCGTCCCAGACGTCGGTACGCCCACTGGCCAGCAGGGCCAGGGCCTCCGCCTGCAGCGCGTTCTCCCAATCGGTGCCTGACGCACCGACCAGGCCCGCGGATGTACCGACAGGCACCGCCATGGGCACACCGCCCGCAGTGGCCGTCGGCAGGGGCGACGGGTAGGCAGCGGCTGGCGTCGCCACGGCCGTGTCTGCGGTCGGGGCCTCGCCCGACGCCCCGGCCAGGGCCAGGATCACCTCGGGCGGCAGGTCCTTGGGTTCAATCAATTGCGCCGGAGCCATGACCGTGAGCCAGTGGCAGATGTTTTCCAGCTGGCGCACATTACCCGGGAAGGAAAACGCGGCCAGACCGGCCAGCGCAGTGTCGGAGATGCGCTTGGGCTCCACGCCGAGTTGCAGCGCCGATTGCTGCAGGAAGTGGCGCGCCAGCATGGGCACGTCCTCGCGCCGTTCGCGCAGCGCGGGCAGGCGCAGGCGGATCACGTTCAGGCGGTGGAACAGGTCCTCGCGGAACACGCCGTCCTTCACGCGCTGCTCCAGGTCCTGGTGGGTGGCGGCGATCACACGCACATTGGCCTTGACCGCGTTGTGCCCGCCCACGCGGTAGAAGTGCCCGTCGGACAGCACGCGCAGCAGGCGCGTCTGCAGGTCGAAGGGCATGTCGCCGATCTCGTCCAGGAACAGCGTGCCGCCTTCGGCCTGCTCGAAGCGACCGCGTCGCATGGTCTGCGCACCGGTGAAGGCGCCGCGCTCATGCCCGAACAATTCGGATTCAAGAAGGTCCTTGGGAATGGCCGCGGTATTGATTGCGACGAAGGGTCCGTTGTTGCCCAGTTCACCGCGCGGCGAATGGCGATGCAGCGCGCGCGCCACCAGCTCCTTGCCCGAACCGGATTCACCGGTGATCAGGACCGTGACGTTGCTTTGCGAGAGCCGCCCGATGGCACGGAACACGTCCTGCATCGCGGGGGCCTGGCCCAGCATCTCGGGCGCGGCATTCATGCCCTCCTCGGCCACCTGCTCACGCTGGCTTTCCTGCACCGCGCGGCGAATCAACTCGATGGCCTTGGGCAGGTCGAAGGGCTTGGGCAGGTATTCGAAGGCACCGCCTTGGAAGGCCGAGACCGCGCTGTCCAGGTCGGAGAAGGCGGTCATGATGATCACCGGCAGGCCAGGGTGGCGCGCCTTCACCTCGGTCAGGAGGTCCAGGCCAGAGCCACCCGGCATGCGGATATCGCTCACCAGGATCTGGGGGCCGCCGTCTTCACCGCCGGATTCGAGGGCCTGCAGCACCTCGCGCGGGTGGGTGAAGCTGCGTGTGGGCAGGTCCTCCCGCAGCAGTGCCTTTTCCAGCACAAAGCGGATGGATTGGTCATCGTCAACGATCCAGATCGGCTTCATGGGCACTGCTACCTCGGGTGACATGTCTCGTTTCAGGGCAAAGGAATCAGGATCTTGAAATCCGTCCGTCCCGGAACGCTGTCGCACTCGATCAGCCCATGGTGCTGCTGAATGAAAGTCTGCGCCAGCGTCAGCCCCAGACCCGAGCCGCCCTCCCGCCCAGATACCAGGGGATAGAAGATGCGGTCCCGGAGTTCCGGGGGCACACCCGGTCCGTTGTCGATGACATGCAATTCCAGTGCCAGTCGATAGCGTTGCTTACCAAAAGTCACCTGGCGCGCGATGCGCGTACGCAAGACCAGCTCGCCCTCGCCCTGGGCGATGCGCTCGGCCAGCGCCTGGCAGGCGTTGTGGGCGATGTTCAAGACCGCCTGTATCAGCTGCTCGTGATCGCCACGGAATTCGGGCAGGGAGGTGTCGTAATCGCGCACCACACGCAAACCCCGGGGGAACTCGGCCAGGATCAGGGAGCGCACCCGCTCGCACACCTCGTGGATGTTGACGTCGCCCACCACATGCGGACGTCGGTGCGGAGCCAGCAGCCGGTCCACCAGGGTCTGCAGGCGGTCGGCCTCATGGATGATGACCTGCGTGTATTCCTTGAGGTCCCGCGAGTCGATCTCCATCTCGAGCAGCTGCGCGGCGCCACGAATACCGCCCAGCGGGTTCTTGATTTCGTGGGCCAGGTTGCGAATCAACTCCTTGTTCGCCTGGGCCTGGTCCATGAGGCGCTCTTCGCGCTCCTGGCGGGCCTGCTGCGCGATGGGAAGCATCTCGATCACAACCTCGCCCGCACGCTCGGTCGGCGCCAGTACCACGTGGACCGGCATGGGATCGTCGCCCTGGCGCACCAGCTGGGCGTCATAGCGCAGGACGGCGAATTCGTTGCTGCGAGCGCCTTTCAGTGCGGTCTTGAGCAACTCGGGGTCGGTGAAGGACGCAGGGAAAAAGGCGCCCTCGATGTGGCGACGCGACGTCCCCAGCGCGCCCTCGAGGGCGGCGTTGGCGAAGACCACCTCGCCCTCCACGGTGACGACGGCGACCAGGGTGGCCAGCAGGTCGAAGGGGGCGAAGGCGCTGGAGCGTGAGGGAGGCGTCAAGCGGCCTATTTTGACGCAGTCAGGCGCGAGAGTTCGCGGCGCAGGCCCTCGATATCGGTCTCGTTGCGGGCGATGCTGGCCTTCAGCTGCGCCACCCGATCGAGGTATTTCTGGTAGTTACGGGTCTCGGGGCCGAGCTTCTCGGGTTCGCCGTTGTTGTACTCCCGCAGCAGCTCGCCCTGGCGGGCCAGGGCCTTGCGCAGTTCAGCCTCGAGGATGGCGCGGGCGTCGGCATCGCGGGCGCGCTGCTCGCTGCTGTCCACCCGCGACGATGCCACCGGCAAGGACGCTGGGGCCTGCGAGGCACGGGCTGCGGCCGGCGGCGGGCGCACCCCCTGCACCACGGTGACAGAGGCCCCCTCCAGCAGCTTGCAGCCCGGGGCCTGAGCTTCGGTGGGGGCGTTGGTGTACTGGTTGCCGCAGCGGTAAACCTTGGAGGGGGTTGCGGGTTGGGCCTGGGGCAGCGCCGGAACGAGCGCCAAGGCGCACACCCCCCAGAATGAATACTTCATCAGGACACTCCCATGAATGCAATTCTTCAGTATGCATCCTGGTGGTTTCCGTGGGCAAGGCGGCGCTCATGAAAAAAGGGGCGACTTGCGTCGCCCCTTCGGAGTGCATCGGGCCGGTGTCCCGGCCCCCTGCGCTGATTACAGGCTGTAGTACATGTCGTATTCGACAGGGTGCGGCGCCATGCGAAAGCGCGTGACTTCCTGCATCTTCAGTTCGATGTAGGCGTCGATCATGGAGTCGGTGAACACGCCGCCCTTGGTCAGGAAGGAACGGTCCTTGTCCAGGTAGTCCAGGGCCTGGTCCAGGCTGTGGCACACGGTCGGCACTTGTGCATCTTCCTCGGGGGGCAGGTGGTACAGGTCCTTGGTGGCGGCTTCGCCCGGGTGGATCTTGTTCTCCATGCCGTCCAGGCCGGCCATCATCAGGGCCGAGAAGCACAGGTAGGGGTTGGCCGAGGGATCCGGGAAGCGCGCCTCGATGCGGCGGCCCTTCGGGTTGGCCACGAACGGAATCCGGATGGAGGCCGAGCGGTTGCGCGAGCTGTAGGCCAGCTTCACCGGGGCTTCGAAGCCGGGCACCAGGCGCTTGTAGCTGTTGGTGCCGGGGTTGGTGATGGCGTTCAGCGCGCGGGCGTGCTTGATGATGCCGCCGATGTAGTGCAGCGCGTCATCAGACAGACCTGCATAGCCGTCGCCGGCGAACAGGTTCTTGCCGTCTTTCCAGATGGACTGGTGCACGTGCATGCCGGAGCCGTTGTCACCGGCGTAGGGCTTGGGCATGAAGGTGGCGGTCTTGCCGTAGGCGTTGGCCACGTTCCAGACCACATACTTCAGGACCTGGGTCCAGTCGGCGCGCTCGACGAGCGTGCTGAACTTGGTGCCGATCTCGTTCTGGCCAGCGCCCGCCACTTCGTGGTGGAACACTTCAACCGGAATGCCCAGGGATTCGAGGATCAGGGACATCTCGGCGCGCATGTCCTGGGTGCTGTCGACCGGGGGCACGGGGAAGTAGCCACCCTTCACGGTGGGACGGTGGCCGCGGTTGCCGCCTTCGAGCTGCTTGCCGCTGTTCCAGGGGGCTTCGTATTCGTCGATGGCGAACATGACGTTGCCGGGCTCGTTGCTCCAGCGCACGCCGTCGAAGATGAAGAACTCGGGCTCGGGACCGAAGTAGGCGGTGTCGCCGATACCAGAGGCCTTCAGGTAAGCCTCGGCGCGCTTGGCGATGGAACGCGGGTCGCGGTCATAGGCCTTGCCGTCGCTGGGTTCGACCACGTCGCACTGCAGGAACAGGGTGGTCTCTTCGAAGAAGGGGTCGATGTTCGCGGTGTTCGGGTCGGGCATCAGCTGCATGTCCGAGGCTTCAATGCCTTTCCAGCCGGCGATGGACGAACCGTCGAAGGCGTGGCCCGAGCTGAACTTGTCTTCGCCAAAGGCGGAAATCGGCACGGTCACGTGTTGCTCTTTGCCACGGGTGTCGGTGAAGCGGAAGTCAACGAACTTGACCTCGTTGTCCTTCACCATCTTCATCACGTCGGCGACGGTCTTGGCTGCCATCAGGTTCTCCTGGTTTCAATGGTTGTTGATCAATGACGGTGGGCGTTTGCAGGTTCTGTGCCACGCCTGAGGCAATGGACTTGGCCGCAAAACCTGAGATTGTCGCCGAAGTTGAGCTCACGGCCGAGCCACATTTGCACCAAATCGGTGCAATCAGGTGCGCACCAAGCAGGTGCCCCTCAACGTCGCACCAATTCAGGGCCCAATTCAGCGCCGCGCTCGGCCAGGCCGCGGCGCAACTGCTGGTAGGCGGGTTCGACCGCCTGCGGGTCACCCTTGACGCCCAGGTCGATGTGGCGACCCCACTGCGGGTGGTCCACGCTGGGCAGGCTGAACACCTTGATGGCGGGGTGATCGCGCTCGATCTCCTCCATCAGGGGGGTGAGGGCCGCTTCCACCGCCCCGAGGACGATGACCGACTTCTCCAGATAGGCCTGCTGCCTGAACAGCGCGCGGTAGTAGGTGTCCAGCACCCACTCGATCATCGGCCAGGCCATGACCGGGAAGCCGGGCACGAAATGCACATCGGCCACGCTGAAGCCGGCGATCTTGTTGTAGGGGTTGGGGATGATGCGCGCGCCCTCGGGAAAGACGCCCATGTTCAGGCGCTGCTGGTTGTCGGCGCGATCGGGCTCCCAGACCACGCCCTGCTCGCGCGCGACATCCTGCATCCGCTCGCGGATCAGGGCCGCCGCCTCGGGGTGCAGGGCCAGGGGCACGCCCAGCGCCTTCGCCGCGCACTGGCGGGTGTGGTCGTCGGGCGTGGCACCGATGCCACCGCAAGAAAACACCGGCATTCCGGCGGCGAAGGCACGTGCCAGCGTGGCGGTGATGCGCTCGGGCGAATCGCCCACGTACTCGGCCCAGGCCAGTTGCAGGCCGCGCGCGGACAACAGCTCAATCACCTTGGGCATGTGCTTGTCCATGCGCTTGCCCGAGAGGATTTCGTCGCCGACGATGACCAGGCCGATCTCGTGGCCCGGGGATGAAGGAGTGCTTGCGGTCATGCTTTTCCAGCCAGGCGCTTGAGCCCCAGCCATTGTTGTTGCCAGAAACCCCGGCCGTAGTCGCGGCCTGCTTCCACCTGGTCGCGGATGCCGGTGGGGTCGTAACGGTTCTCGAAATTGGCCGTGCCAAACAGCATGTCCCACCAGGGCAGGAGCACGCCGAAGTTGTGGCCGCCCAGCGTGCCGGCACCGGCAGTCTCGTGACCGATGCCGATGCTGTGATGCAGACGGTGAAAGCGCGGGCTGACCCACAGCCGCTCGCCGAGGCGGCCGAAGGACAGCCGCAGGTTGGCATGCTGCAGGCTCTCACTTAGTTGGGTGATGGCGACGATGGCCACGAACTGCGAAGGCGCCACGCCGATCGCCAGCGCCAGCAGCACCAGCAGGCTGTCGCGGACCAGGTCGTCCAGCAGGTGGTTGCGGTTGTCGCTCCACATCGTCATCTGCCGCTGGGAGTGGTGCAGCGCGTGCAACTGCCACCAGGCCTGCAGACCATGCTGCCCCCGGTGGATCCAGTAGTCGGCAAAGTCGAAGATCACCAGGTACATCAGCAGGCTGACCCAGGCGATGTCGGTCACGCCGGGCCAGACCTGGTCCAGGTGCAGGCCGCCGACACCGGCGACGCTCAGCGCCCCGAACAGCGCATCGAACAGCGGCTGCACCAGGAAGAACAGCCCGACCCGGAACAGGCCCAGGCGATGCACCAGGGTGTAGACGATGTCGGTGCGAATGGCAGCGCGGTCCGTCACGGGCTCGGCGGGGCGCCAGCGTTGCAAGGGTCCGATCACGCCCACGATCACGGCCAGTTGCAGCACGCCCACCAGCAGCCAGCCGGTGGCGGCGAAGCCGTCTTCCAGCAGGTTGCCCAGGCCCAGGGCGAACAGCGTGGGGCTGACGAAACTCTCGAACAGCCACTGCTGCCCAAGGGCGAAGGTCGATTCGATCCAGTCCATCATCGTGTCGTCTCTGCACGGGGGCCGCTGCGCGCAGCGATCCAGTCGCGGTACTGCGGATGATCGCGCAGGGTACGAAAGCAAAAGCCGCGTGCCTTCAGGCCAGTGACCAAGGGCTCCAGAACCGCCGGGGCCCAGGGGTCCTTGCGTGACCAGATGCCCAGGTGCGCCACGAGGATATCGCCGCTGCGCACGTCGCGCAGCGCCTGCTTCAACAGCAGGTCGTTCGGGTGGGTTTCACTGGACAACTCGTCGCCCAGGAACCCTGCGGGCGACCAGCCCACATGGGCGTGGCCGCAGGCGCGCGTGGCGGCGAGAAAGGCCGGCGAGGTCTTACCCCCGGGCGCGCGAAACAGCGGCAGGGGCTTCTTGCCCGTGACCTGGGCCAGGCGCGCGGCGGCCTTGTCGATCTCGGCGCAGTATTGGGTGGCGGTCCAGGTCTCGGTCACGCCGGTACGCGGCCCGGCGGAGGCGCGCACGCGAAACCGGGGCGGGTCGCCGGGCAGGTCGGCGCGCCAGTACACGTGGTCGTGGGTGTGCGAGGCAAATTCATGGCCCTCGGCGGCACGGGCCTTCCACCACGGGGCCCAGTGCTCGCCGAGGCTGCCGTCGCCGACCTGGGTGGCTTCGTGGGCGGCAAAAAAGGTGACCTTCACCTGGTGGCGGGCCAGCACGTCGGCGATCAGCGGCGCCACCGCCATATGACCGGTGTCGAAGGTGAGGTAAACGGGCTTGGCGCAGGCCTCGGGCGCTGCGGCCTGCGCCGGCAGGGCCCAGAGGATCACTGCGGCCGCGGCGACCGCCGCGCGGCACCAGGCACGCAGCCCCTGCTCGCCCAGACGCGTGCGGAGACGCGTGCGGAGACGCGTGCCGCGAGAGCCGCGGTCAGCGGCGGGCGTGGTCCAGCGTCCAGATGCCATGGGGCGACTTGCCCACCGTGACCTGGCGCACGACCTTCTTGGTCTCGGTGTCTATGACCGTCATCTTGCGGGCCCAGCGGGAGCTGACCAGCAGCAGCTTGCCGCCGGCTACCACCTCCATGCAGTCGGGTCCACCGGGCGCCGCGAAGGTATCCACCCGGGTGAACGACTGCAGGTCGATCTTGCTGATGGTGTTGGCCACGCGGTTGCTCACGTACACATGGCGTCCGTCGCCCGCGCCGCGGAAGGCGTGCGCGCCCTGCCCGGTCTGGATCTGGTTCACCTTGCGCGGCTCCTTGCCGCTGATGTCCCACACCTCGACGAAGTCGGCGCCCGTCATGCCCACGAGCAGGTGACGGTCGTCGCTGGTGCCGTAGATGTCGGCGGGCATGGTGCCGGTCTTGGCGCGCCACTTCAGGGCCTGCGTGGCCAGGTCGATGGCCACCAGCTCGTCGCTGTCCTGCATGGTCACGTAGACGGTGGTGCTCTTGGTGTCGATCCAGAGATGGCTGGGCGTCTTGCTGGTGGCAATGCGCTTGACCAGTTGCGGCTCCTTGCCGTCCCACTTGTAGATGTCCACGTGGTTCAGGCGGTTGGCGGCCGTCACGAACCACTTCATGTCGGGCGAGAAGCGCAGGTGGTAGGGGTCGAGGATGCCGCGCACCGTGCGTTGCACCTGGGCCGTCTTGGGGTCGATGAAGGTGAGCGTGTCGGCCGCCGCATTGGCCACGATCACGGACTTTTCGTCCGGGGTCAGGTACAGGTGGTGCGGTTCCTTGCCGGTGGGGAGCCGCTGCGTCTCCTGCCAGGTGGCCGGGTCGATGACGCTGACGTTGGCTTCCAGGGAATTGAGGACAAAGATGGGGGACGATGGGGCGGATGCGGCCGGCGTGGCCCCGGAAGGGGCAGATTTGGCGGGCTGGGCCGAGGCTGCGAGAGCCAGGGCAGCCGATGCGAGACCCAGGGCCCACTTGCGCAAGAGACGGTTCACGAACAAGGCTTTCTAATGAACCTCAAGTGTAGCCCCCTGCCCCCTGGCTTCCCGGGTAACTCTTTGTGGGTGTGGGGTCAGGCGCGCAGCGCCTGCAGGTCGTCGGCGTCCAGCCATCGCCACTGGCCCGGCGCCAGATCGGCTGGCAGGGTCAGGGCGCCGATACGCGAGCGATGCAGCGTCTCCACCCGGTTGCCGACCGCCGCCACCATGCGTTTGACCTGGTGGTATTTGCCTTCGGTGAGGGTCAGGCGCAGGGCGTAGTCGCCGGTGGCCTCACAGGCGGCGGCCCGCACGGGGTGTGGGTCATCATCGAGCACCACGCCTTCGAGCAGGCGCTGGATCTGCCTGGCATCGACGGGATGGCGCGTGCCCACCTCGTACACCTTGGGCACGTGGTGGCGCGGCGAGGACATCCGGTGAATGAAGGCGCCGTCGTCGGTCAAAAGCAGCAGGCCGGTGGTGTCCTGGTCCAGCCGCCCCACGGCCTGCACGCCCTGTACCGCGCCTTTGGCAGGTCGCTGGCGCAGGGGCGCGGGCAAGAGGGTGTAGATGCTCGGGTAGGCGGAGGGTTTTTGCGAGCACTCGGTGCCCGCTGGCTTGTGCAGCATCAAGTAGGCCCGGGCCTGGTACACCCACGGGACGCCCTGCACCGCGTAGGCCAGGCCTTCGGGCTCGAATTCGGCGCTGGCCTGGACGCAGGTTTGGCCATTGACGGTGACATGCCCCTGCTGCACCAGGCCCGCACACACACGTCGGGTACCGAATCCTTGGGAAAATAAGAGGTCTTGGAGCTGCACGACGCGCCGATCGTACAGGCCCCGCAAACATTCAAAGGAGACAACGATGAACCGACGCCCCCTCTTGCGCCATGCCTTCGCGGTGGCCGCCACCAGCCTGTTCGCCACCTGGGCCAGCGCCCAGGCCTGGCCGTCCAAGCCGGTCACCCTGATCGTGCCCAACCCGCCGGGTGGCCTGGTCGACTCGTCGGCGCGGCTGGTGGCCGACCCGCTGGGGAGGTTCCTGAACCAGAGCGTCGTCATTGACAACCGCGGCGGCGGCAGCGGCAACGTGGCCTATGGCCATGTGGCACGCTCACCGGCCGACGGCTACACGCTGCTGATTTCGTATTCGGCCTACCACGTGGGCAATCCCTCGCTCACGCCCCGACTGCCCTGGGCGCAAAAGGACTTCGCACCGGTGGCCCTGATCACGGTGGCCACCAACGTGATAGCGGCCCACCCCTCGGTGCCAGCCAACACGCTGTCGGAATTCATCGCCTACGTGAAGAAGAACCCGGGCAAGCTCAGTTATGCCTCGCAGGGCAACGGCTCGCTCTCGCATATCGGCACCGAGATGTTCAAGAGTCAGACTGGCACGAGCATGGTCCATATCCCCTACCGGGGGTCTGGTCCGGCGATCCAGGACGTGCTGTCGGGGCAGGTGCAGGTGTTCATGACCACCCCACCCTCGGTGATGCAGCATGTGCAGGCGGGCAAGCTCAAGGGCTACGCCGTCACCGGCAAGGCGCGTCACCCCGGCCTGCCCAATGTGCCGACGACCACCGAGGCGGGCCTCAAGGGCTTTGAGCTGGAGGCCTGGGTGGCGGTGTTCGCACCGGCGGGTACACCGGCCGACGTGATCCAGAAACTCACCACGGGCCTGAAGCAGGCCCTGGAGCAACCAGATACCAAGACCCGCGCCACCGCAGCGGGGATCGAACTGCGCTACCTGCCGCCCGACGCGCTGGACGCGATGGTCAAGCAGGAAACCGAGTTCTGGGCCAAGACGATCAAGAGCGCGGGGATCACGGCGGATTGAACGCGGGGGCGGGTTATGCCGCCCGATTCACCTTGCCAAGTGTAGTTCATTGAACTACACTTCAGGTGTGGACACTTCAGGTGTGGAATTTGAATGGGACGAGGCCAAGAGCGAGGCGTGTTTCCGGGAGCGAGGATTCGACTTCGCTTACGCGGCATTTGCAGACCCCGGCCGACTCGTCCGCCAGGACGATCGACACAGTTATGGAGAAGACCGTTACCAGCTGACCGGTCTCATCGAGGGGCGCTTGTTCTTGGTGGTCTACACCACGCGCAAGAGCGCCGTCCGCATCATTTCCGCTCGGAAGGCGAATTCACGAGAGGTAAAGCAGTATGAAAACCGTTCGCATGACGATTGATGTCCGCAACCCCAAGGTCAAGCCTGCAGGACGGATCGACAAGTCCCGCGTGGATGCCACCACACCAGCCGATATCGCCCGACACAAGGTTGCAGACGATGCAGACGCCATGCGCGACGCAGCCAAGTTCGCGCGGCGGGTGCGCCGACGGCTTGGGTTCAGTCAGGCTGAATTCGCGCAACGTATCGACGTCTCCTTGGACACCATCCGCAATTGGGAACAAGGCAAGCGCTGCCCGACGGGCGCTGCGAAGGCGCTTCTGAAGGTGCTGGACAAAGCCCCCGAGGCGGCGCTGGCCGCCCTGCACTAGTTCAGTCGCGGCGCCCTCACGCCATCGCCACCCGACGTGCGTGTTCGCGCAGCACGCGCTTTTCGTGGAAATTCAGGCTGCGATTGAGCGCGTTCTTGCCACGCAGTAGCAGCTCGCGGTCGACCTCGGGCGGCACGCCGCGCAGGGCGGGTAGTTCGTCGCGCAGGGAATCGCGTTCCTCTTGAGGCAGCGCCTCCCACCAGGTGTTGACCACAGCCTGCATGGCGGCCTCGAGGTCTTCGTCGGGCATGGAGGCGGTTGAGGACGTGGCCCCGCCGGTCCCCAGCGCCTGCCCCAGATCGGACGAACGCAGCACGAGGCGGCGGTCTGCCTCGCGCAGCAGGCGGGCCCAGTTGGGGTCCTGCTGCATCAGCCGCGACATGGACTCCGCGCGCTCGTCGGCCAGCAGGCAGACGGTCAGGCCCGCCATCTTGGCGGCCTCGATCGGTGCGGACAGGCGGTCGTCATCGCTGGCAATCAGCACGATGTCGATACGGCCCTCGCGCGCCAAGGCCTGCAGGTCCGACGCCATCTGCCGCACAAGGGCGTTCCCGTCGCTGTCAGCGGTGGGCACGAGGCGCAGCGACTGGTCATCGACCACCGCCTGATCGTCCACATCGGCATACCAATAGGTGCGAAGCAAGTGCGAGCGCAGGCCGGCGCGCGCGAGTACATGCTGGAAAGCGTCGGCGACGCGGTCACGGGCCAGTGCCGGGACGGTGCCGCCGTCTGGGTCGTCCAGGCGGGCAAGCCAGCGCAGGTAACGGGCGTCGACAAGGGCGACGGCACGGGGCAAGGCGTGGGTATTCAAGGTAGGGGTATTTCAGTAGGTAGGCGAGACGGTAGATGGACGACGGTCCGTAGGCCGAAGCGGCGTCCGAGTCGTAGCACGCCGCGATTTTAGCGGGCCCGCGCGCCGCGTGGGGTCTCGGGTCTCGGGCCCCGCGCCGGAGCCTGACCCGGAGCCTGACCGCTAGTGAACCGGCTTGAGCGCTGCCGGGTCAATGCGCAGCGCCACGGGTCGACTGAGTAACTCGATCAACACCAGGGCCCGCATCTCGCCGTCACGCATGTGGAACACGCCCTCGAGCCCCGCGAAGGGGCCGTCGGCCACCCGCACGCGGTCCCCGGGCTGAAACAGACGCTGTGGCTCGGCGTTGGCCAAGGCCACCTGTTCGCGCAGGAAATCAATGACGCCGGTATCCACCTTGGCCAGTTGCATGCCGAAACGCACCAGGCGGGTCACGCCCTTGGTCGAATGGATCGGGGTCCAACTGCGCGATTCGATCGAAGTGTCTAACTGCACGAACAGGTAGCGCGCGAAAAGCGGCTCATCGACCAGATTCAGTTTGCCCCGTCGGACTTTCTCGACGCGAATCAGGGGCAGGAAACAAGGGTAGTCCTGGTTCTGCAGATTCTCCAGGGCGATCTGTTCCTGGCGAGGCTTGGTGTGTATGAGGTACCAGTTGGCAGTCATCGGAAGGCAGGCAGGTGGCGGCAAGCCACTATCATGCCTCAGCCTTGTGCTCCGTCGGCGGCCTCAGGCCGGGTGAGCCTGCAGCAGCTTGTGTACCCCGCGCTCCCCGATCATGATGGTCGCGGCATTGGTATTGGCCGACACCACACGCGGCATCACCGAGGCGTCCATCACCCGCAGGCCCTGGACACCGCGCACCTTCAAATCCGGGTCGACCACCGCGCGGTCGTCGACGCCCATGCGGCAGGTGCTGGTGGGATGAAACACCGTACTTCCGTAGCCGCGGGCGAAGGCTTCCACATCAGTCGGCCCCGGCAGTTTTTCCTCGACCCAGCGGTTCGCGAAGCTCTTTTGCCGATAGATGTCGCGGCACATGCCCAGCCCCTCGACCAGGGTGCGCACATCCAGCGACTCCTTCAGGTAATTCGTCACGATCGTCGGCGACTGCGACGGGTCCGCGCTTTGAATGCGCACCGACCCCCTGGAGGTCGGACGGCACTGGCACACCGAGACGGTAAAGCCCGGAAAGTCGTGCAAGGGCGTACCCGGTTTGTCCACCGACAGCGGCATCACATTGAACTGGATGTCGGCGCGGCCATCTTGCGCGTTCGAGGTGCGTCCAAAGCCTCCCACCTGCCCCGCGCCCACCGTCAACGGTCCGCGCGCATCGAACAACCACTGCAGGCCCATACGCGCCAACCCGATAGGACTGCGCACCTGGTTATTGAGAGAAATGCGGTCCTTCAGGCGCACGATGGTTCGAGCCTGGTAGTGGTCCTGCAGGTTCTCGCCGACTTCGGGCGCGTCGTGCACCACCGGAATGCCCAGCGCGCGCAGATGGTCCGCGGGACCGACGCCCGACAGCTGCAGCAGCTGCGGACTCTGGAGCGATCCAGAAGAGAGGATCACGTCGCCATCACAGCGGAAGGTGTGCTCCTGCCCGTCCTGGCGACAGACCACACCCACCGCACGCCCCTGCTCGATCAACACGCGCGAGACCAGCACCCCGGTGCGCAGGGTCAGACCGGGATGGTGTTGCACTGGCCGCAAGAAGGCCGCGGCGGTACTCGAGCGCCAACGCCCCTTGATCGACAGCTGGTAGCGCCCTACCCCATAGTCGGTCGCGGCATTGAAATCCGGATTGAACGGCAGCCCGTATTCCTGCGCCGCATCCAGCCACGCCTGGCAGCTCGGGTCGTCGTTACGCAACTCGGACACACCCAGCTCGCCCTCGGTACCGTGGTACTCACTGGCTGGTCCGGCAAAGCCCTCGGACTTGCGAAAGTACGGCAGCACGTCGCGGTACGACCAGCCCGTCGCCCCCAGGCGTTCCCAGTCGTCGTAGTCGGCGTGCTGACCGCGGATGTAGATCAGCCCGTTGATCGAGCTGGAACCACCCAGGATGCGACCGCGCGGCCAGATGATGCGGCGGTTGCCGCTCTCGGGCTGCGGTTCCACCTGAAACTGGCGCGCAAAGCGCTCGTCGAAGATGGTGCGAAAGTAGCCCACCGGCAGCTTGAGCCAGATCGAGCGATCGGCCCCGCCGGCTTCCAGCAGCAACACACGCCGGCCGGCGCGCAGCAGCCGATTGGCCACCACGCAACCCGCCGAGCCCGCGCCAACGACGATATGGTCCCAGTTGCCGACGGTGCTTGCGGCCATCGATCAGCCCTTGACGTTATCGAGCAGCAGGCCAGTCTCGAAATACGTCTTGGCCGGCACCGGATTCTGGATGCCGCCAAAGCGGGCGTAGAAATCGGTCACCTGCTGCAACCAGCCGTGCGCCGTGCCGTCTTGATAGAGCTTGCGCCACTCGGCGGCGGTGTGGTACTTGGACGCCTTGAACTGCTCCTGCAGTTCCACCAGCGGCACCTGCGCGTAGTTCTGCGTCTGGATGGTGGGCAAGATGGCCGCCGAGTTCTTGATCAAATCGTCGTTGGCCGCGGCCCAGCCCTTGACCACTTGGGCGACCACCGCGCGGTTCTTCTCGAAGTAATCGGTACGGGTGGCCCAGCCGCCCACGATGGCCGACTTCGGGAAGTAGGCTGAGGCATCCACCAGCATCTTGGCCGCCGGCACGCGCGCCTTGACCTGCATGTTGAACGGCACCCACAGGGCCACCGCCGGCACCGCGCCGGAGATGAAGGAGGTCACCGCCACCGGCATGCCCTGGTTCACCAGCTCGACGTCCTTGGCCGGGTCCAGGCCGTTGGCGCGCAGCGCGGCGTCGAGGAACACGTGGGCCGTCGTGCCCAGCGTCGTGGCAATTTTCTTTCCCTTGAGGTCGGCCCAGGTCTTCACGCCCTGGTCCTCGCGGATCCACAACTGTGCGGTCGCGAACTCGATGTTGTTGATCAAGAAGGCCTTGCCCTGGCCCCGTGCCGGGAAGTTGGAGATCACCGCGCCGGTGGACAGCATGTCCAAACTGCCGCCGATCATCGCGTTGAACAACTCCAGGCCGGTATTGAACTTCACCGGATCGAACTCGATGCCTTCCTTGGCCCAGTGGCCACGGTGCACGCCGGTCCACAGCTGCCCGGTCACCGCCAGGGTGTCGACATAGCCGACACGGATCTTGGTGCGCTGCTGCGCGATGGCGGGCGCACCCATCGTGGCCAGGCCGGCAGCGGCCAGGCCCATGACGACGTGGCGACGACGGGGTTGGAAGGTCTTGTTCATGATGTCTCCTCGGGGTGGGTGGGAAAGGTGTCGGGGGAAGGCTTAGCCAGTGGTGGAACCGAGCATCTGCTGCGCCTCGTATTCCGCCATCACCAGGTCACGCACATGCGCCTTGATGGCGATGAACTCGGGCGATTCGTGCAGGTCCTCGTGGCGCGGGTAGCCAAAAGGCACTTCAATGATTTCCTTGATGCGGGCGGGTCGTGCCGTCACCACCACGATGCGCGAGGCCAGATACACCGCCTCGTCCACCGAGTGGGTGATCATCATCACGGTCTTGCCTTCGCGCTGGAGCACCTCCAGCAGCAGGTTCTGCATCTTGGATCGCGTCTGCGCGTCCAGGGCGCCAAACGGCTCGTCCATCAACAGGAATTCAGGCCGCGCTGCATAGGCGCGCGCGATCGCCAGGCGCTGTCGCATGCCGCCTGACAGCGTCTTCGGATAGGCCTTGGCAAAGTCCTTGAGCCCCATCAGTTCCAGGTACTTGCGGCACACCGCGTCCCGTTCGGACGCCGGCGTCTTGCTGCCCGCCAGCTTCAAACCGAACTGGATGTTCTGTTCGACGGTGAGCCAGGGAAAGACGCCGTACTCCTGGAAGATCACGCCCCGATCGCGCCCCGGGCCCTGCACCGGCTGGCCGTCCAGCGTGACGCGCCCCTGTGTGGGCTGCACGAAGCCGGCCAGGATGTTCATCAGGGTGGTCTTGCCACAACCGGAGGGACCGACGATGCAGATGAACTCGTTCTCGCGGATGTCCAGCGACACGTCGTCGACCACCCGCAGCGGGCCTGTCTCGGTCTGGAAATCGACCGACACCTGGTCGAATTGAATGCGCGGTGGGGTCATGACGCCTCCACCCGGTCTTGCCAGCGCAGCATGCGGCGCGTGAGGGCGCGCAGCGCCAGGTCCATGCTCAGGGCCACCACACCGATGCACACGATGCCCACATAGATCACGTCGATCTGGAAAAAGGACCCCGCGCTCTGGATCAGGGCGCCCAGGCCCTGCTGCGCGGCCACCAGCTCGGAGGCCACCAAGGTGGCCCAGGCCACGCCCAGCGCCACGCGCAAGGAGGTGAGGATGTGGGGGGTGGTCATGGGCACGATCACGCGGGTGAAGATCTCCCAGTCGTTGGCGCCCAGGGTGCGCGCCACCTTGATGAAGATCGGGCTGATCTGCGAGACGCCCTCGTACATCACGATCACACCGGCGAAGAAGCTGGCGTAAAAAAGGATCACGACCTTGGCCGGCTCGTCAATACCGAAGTAGACGACCACCAGCGGAATCAGCGCAATCGGCGGCAGCGCGCGAAAGAAGTTGATCAGGGGATCCAGGAAGGTGCGCGCGCCCTTGTACCAGCCAATCAGAAAGCCCACCGGCACGGCCAGGGCGATTCCCAGGGCGACGCCCAGGGTCACACGCTGGGTGGATTTCAGGATGTCGATGCCCAGGCGACCACCCAGCAGCAGTTCGACCAGCTTGGCGGCCACCTGCCCCGGCGTGGGCATGAGGCCGGGGTTGACCCAACCGGAGGTGGCCACACCGTGCCACAGGGCCACCAACAAGGCCCAAGGCAGCAGCAGGAAGCCGAGATGACGCAGGCGGGCGACGATAGCGTTTCTCCTAATGGTGAGTTCTTTTTTAAAGATACTATAGATAGAACTTTAAAACTTAGAGGTTTTCCCTGATGCCCGTGCTGGCCTCTGGCAATCCGGTCCCGCGCTATGCGCGGCTGGCGCAGCTGCTGCGCCAGCGCATCGACAAGGGCGTCTGGAAACCGGGCGAGCACCTGCCCCGGCTCGAAGACCTCATGCAGGAATTCGACGTCGCGCGCGTCACGGTGCGCCAGGCGGTGGCCTTGCTGGCGCAGGACGGCCTGGTCAGTGTCAGTCGAGGTCGCGGGACCATCGTCCAACCCCGGCCGGCACAAGACAAGACCCTGCTGCTGGAGACCTCGCTGTCCGACATGGCCGATGCCTACCGCACGGACCAGCCCACACTCACCTTGATCGACGAACAGATCGCCGAGCCCCCGGCCCTGCCTGCCGACTGCGGCCCGCCCGTGGCGGCCTACCGCCACCTGCGGCGCGTGCACTCGCGCGATGGCAAGGCGTATTGCGTGATCTCCATCCACCTGGACGAAAGCATCTTCAAGCAAGCGGCCCGGCGCTTTCGACGCGAGACCATCATCCCCGTGCTGCTGGAGGTACCGGGGGTACGCATCGCGCGCGCCCACCAGACGCTGCGTATTTCGGTGGCCGATGTCGAAACCTCGCGGCTACTGGGGGTGCCCCTCAATTCGGCGGTGGGCGAAGTGGTACGCGTCTTTCACGACACCGAGGGCCGGGTGATGTACATCGCCGAGATCACCTACCGCGCGGAGTTCATCCGCTTCCAGATGGAGCTGAAGGTATGAGCCCGCTGCGCCTGCATTCCCTCACCCCGCACCTGTATCGCGTCCCGCTGGAGCAACCGGTGGTCACCTCCTTCGGAACGATGCGCGCCCGCTGGGCGCTGTGGGTCTGTGTGCGAGACGAAGACGGCGTCGAAGGCTGGGGCGAGGTCTGGTGCAACTTTCCAGACAGCGGGGCGCTGCATCGGTGCCGGCTGCTGCAGGAGGTGTTCGCGCCGCTGCTGCCGGCCTTGCAGGGTGACGACCCGGCGCTACTGAGCGCGCAGGTCGCAGCGCGCACGCGCATCCTGCGCCTGCAGTCGGCCGAATACGGCCCGCTGGATCAATGCGCCGCAGGCCTGGACGTGGCGATCTGGGATTTGCATGCGCGGCGGCTCGGGCAGCCCTTGTATGCCGTGCTACATCGCGCGCTACATACGTCCGACCCCGGGCAGGCGACCGCCGCACCCCTTGCGTCCTCCCGGGTACGCGCCTACGCCAGCGGCATCAATCCCCAGGGCGCAGGCCAGACCCTGGAACGTGCCGCACAAGCTGGCCACCGCGCCTTCAAGGTGAAGGTCGGCTTTGGCCATGACCAGGACTTGCGCACCCTCCAGGACGCGCGCGCGGCGGCAGGTGACCAGTGGCTCGCAGCCGATGCCAACCAGGGTTGGACGCTGGAACAAGCCAGCACCTTCATGCCGCAGCTCGCCGGTTTCGAGTTGGCGTGGATGGAGGAGCCGCTGGCGGCCGACGCCCCTGCCGCCGATTGGCAGGCCCTGAAAGTTCGAGCTCCCATGCCACTGGCGGCCGGCGAGAACATCAATCACCTGCCGGCCTTCGAATCGGCCCTGCAAACCTGGGGGCTGAGCGTGATGCAGCCCGATCTCGCCAAGTGGGGCGGCTTCACGGGTTGCCTCGAGGTCGTGCGTCTGGCTCGCCACCACGGGGTGATGTATTGCCCGCACTACCTGGGCGGCGGCATCGGTCTCATGGCCTCGGCACACCTGCTGGCCGCCTCAGGCCAAGCCGGCCTGCTGGAGATGGACATCAACCCCAATCCCTTGCGCAGCGAAGTGCTCGCGGGCGCCTTGACGCCCCATGAGGGCTGGGTCCGCTTGCCTGAAGGGCCAGGCCTGGGGCTGGATCCCGACCTGGCTTCGGTCCAGGCCTGGGCGCAGCCCTTGCCCACCTGAATTCACGGGCCCCACGCCTTGCCTCCGCTGCGAACACCATGCCCCGTATCAGCCTCACCGTCCACCCCAACGACAACGTCGCCACGCTGCTGGATTTCAACGTCGAGGACCGAATCACACAAGACGGCCTGACCCTTGCAGCCTCCATCCCCTTCGGTCACAAGGTCGCCCTGCGCCCCATTCAAGCGGGCCACGCCGTGGTGAAGTACGGCGTGACCATCGGCACGGCCACCCAAGACATCGAGACCGGAGCCCATGTTCATGTCCACAACTGCCGCTAAGACCCACACTCCTTCGCCGCCGCTCACCTTCCTGGGCTATGCGCGCGGCGGCGGGCGTGTGGGCGTGCGCAACCACCTGGCCCTGGTGTCTACCGTGGCCTTGAGCAACCGCATCGGCGAGCTGGCCTCGCAGCGCCATGAGGCCGAGACCGGCGAGCCGGTCCTGCAGGTCAAGGGCGACTTTCAGCGCGGCCTGCAGAACACCGACGCGCAGCTGCAGGACCAGGTGCTGGCCCAGATCGTCGACCATCCGAACATCGGCGGTGCCCTGGTGCTGTGTCACGACCGGCGCGCAGCCGCCGCCTGGAGCAAGCGCGTGGCGCAGGCCGGCAAACCTGTGGAGGTCCTGGCCGTGATGGACAGCCAGGGCGTGCAACGCGCCATCGACCTGGCGACCCAGGCACTGGCGCGGCTGGGGCAGCAGGTTCGGGGGCAGGTGCGTATCCCCTGCCCTTTTTCAGCGCTCACTTTCGCCCTGGAATGCGGAGGCTCCGATGCGTCCAGCGCGGTCTGCTCCAACCCCGCGGTCGGCCGTTTCGTTGACGGAGCGATCGCGCAGGGCGCGCGCGTGATCGTGTCGGAGACTGCGGAATTCATCGGCGGCGAAGAGGTGGTCCGCGCGCAATCGGCGTCACCCGAAATCGCTCAGGCCATCATCGACCGCATCGCCGCCACCGAGGCCCGCATGGCGGGCGATGGCGACCATTACCGAGGCGTGAACCCCACGGCGGAAAACATCGAAGGCGGCCTCACCACCCTGGTCGAGAAAACCATGGGCGCCGTCTGCAAGATCGGTAGCGCCCGATTTGTGGGCTGCCTGTCCTTCGGCCAGGCGCCAGATGCCCCGGGCCTGTACTTCATGGACACGCCTTTCTTCAGCCCCTGCTCCATCACCGGCATGGTGGCGGCGGGCGCGCAAGTCACGCTGTTCTCGATGGGCGTATTCAACCCCTCGGGCAATCCGCTGGCGCCCACCCTCAAGGTGTGCGGCAATCCGCAGACCTTGCGCGATTGGGACGATGGGATCGATGTGGGCCTGGACCGCCTGATCTCGGGCGAGATGACGCTGGAAGAAGCGGGTCAGCAGCTTGCCCAGGCCGTGCTCCGTGTGGCGGGCGGCGAGGTCACACG
>JBEEIS010000154.1:0-2915 GCA_041169755.1 Pseudomonadota bacterium
TGCCCTTGACCGTGTTGATCTCGCCGTTGTGGGCGACATAGCGGTAGGGGTGGGCCAGCGGCCACTCGGGGAAGGTGTTGGTGGAAAAGCGCTGGTGCACCAGGCCCAGGGCGGAGACGCAACGCTTGTCTTGCAGGTCCAGGTAGTACTCGCCCACCTGGTTGGCCAGTAGCAGGCCCTTGTAGACCACGGTGCGGCTGGACATGGAGGGGACGTAGTACTCCTTGGAGTGCTTGAGCTTGAGCGCCTGGATGGCGGCGCTGGCGGTCTTGCGGATCACGTACAGCTTGCGCTCGAGGGCGTCCTGCACGATCACGTCGCTGCCGCGACCGATGAAGACCTGGCGCAGGATGGGCTCCTTCTCGCGCACGGCGGGCGACATCGGCATGTCGAGGTTGACCGGCACATCGCGCCAGCCCAGCAGCACCTGGCCCTCGGCCTTGATTGCGCGCTCCATCTCCTGCTCGCAAGCCAGGCGCGAAGCGTGTTCCTTGGGCAGGAAGATCATGCCCACGCCGTACTCGCCGGGGGGCGGCAGGGTGACGCCCTGTTGGGCCATTTCTTCGCGGTAGAGCTGATCAGGCAGCTGGATCAGGATGCCAGCGCCATCACCCATGAGCGGATCGGCACCGACCGCACCCCGGTGGTCCAGGTTCTCGAGGATCTTCAGGCCCTGCTGGACGATGTCGTGGGACTTGTGGCCCTTGATATGGGCGACGAAGCCCACGCCGCAAGCATCGTGCTCGTTCTCGGACGAGTACAGGCCCTGCTGTTGCAATTGGGCGATTTCGGCGGGCGTGGCCATGGCGGTTCCTTCGAAGACGTACACAGACGACACGTCCAGCAGCGGACGGTCGCGTTCAATTTCACGGGGTTGGAGAGGATAGTGCAGTGCAGCAGGCTTGACCAGAGAAATAATAGGGGTCAGACTCCATTTAAAAGCCTAGCAATCTTCTGGGTGAATTAAATGGGGACAGATTAAAGGGGCTCGCTGCGCCGAGGCCGACCCGGTCGACCCCGCGTGAGGCGCCGGTCGGTCTGCTTTTGCAGCGCGGCCAGAAACGCTTCATCGCCCAGCGCCCAACCGTGAAGCGCTGCGTCGGTGAGCGCTCGCACCCGTTCGGTGCGGAGCCCTGCAGCGACGCGTTCCGCGTAGGCCTGCTCGCGGGCGAAGGGGGTGTTGCCCAGGGCCCAGTAGACCGGGTGCGGGCTGAGGGCCTTGTCGCCGTCTTGGCCGATGCAGTGCCGATGGCTGGACCAGGCGTAATCAAGCGGCACCTCAACCAGGCCGGCGCGTACCGGGTTGAGGTCGAGGTAGGCCATGCAGTCCAGCAAGGCGGCATCGGCTTGGAGGGGTGCACAGCGGTAGCGACCTTCCCAGAGAGTGCCGCTGCGGCCGACGCGTTGATTGAAGTGGCGCACATAACGTCGGCCGATGCCTTGCATCATGCGTGCCAGGCCTTCGCTCTCCGCCGGGGTGGCGAGCAGATGAAAGTGGTTGGGCATGAGGACATAGGCATGCAAGGCCACGCCGTTTGCGCGAGCCTCCTCGGCCAAGAGGGTGCGCAGGGTTTCGTAGTCGGTCGCATCTCGGCAGATCGGCTGGCGATCGATACCGCGCTGGATCAGGTGGTGGGGGTAGCCGGGGACGATGAGGCGAGACAGGCGGGCCATGGCGGGATCATAGGTGTCTGACCCTGATTTCAGCTGCCAGTCAGTCTTGAAACAGCCGTCCGAAGCGTGCCGTCTCCAGCGAGGACAGCCCGAACTCAGCCAGCACCGCCCGCAGCCGCTGCGCCGCGCTGCGCTTGCGCTGGCCGGTCCAACGCGCGAGAACCAGCTCGTTCTTCAGGCTGTGCTCCCAACCCACCAGCTCGGTCACGGTGACCTGGTAGCCACACGCCTCCAGGTACAGACAACGCAGCACATTGGTCAGCTGGCTGCCTAGCTCGCGCGTGTGCAAGGGATGCCGCCAGAGCTCGGCCAGGGGCGTGCGGGACAGCGACAAGGCCTTGTGCTGGCGCAACACGCCCGCCACTTCAGCCTGGCAGCACGGCACCAGCACCATGAAGCGCGCACGCCGCGCGAGGCCGAACTCGATGGCATCGTCGGTGGCGGTGTCGCAGGCGTGCAGTGCCGTGACCATGTCCACCGCCTCGGGCAGTTCGAGCGAGCTCACCGCATCGGCGGCGCTCAAGTGCAGGAACTTCATCCGCGCGAAGCCCAGTCGTGCGGCCAGCTCGCGTGAACGCTCCACCAGCTCGGGGCGGGTTTCCACGCCGTACACCCAGCCCGTCTCGCGAGGCTTGAGGAACAGGTCGTACAGGATGAAGCCCAGGTAGGACTTCCCGGCGCCGTGATCCACGATGTGGGGCCCGCCCTCCCCGGCTGGCGCTTCCAACAGCAGCTTCTCGATGAATTGGTACAGGTGATAGACCTGCTTGAGCTTGCGGCGCGAGTCCTGGTTCAGCTTGCCGTCGCGCGTGAGGATGTGCAGCTCCTTCAGGAGCTCGAGCGACTGGCCGGGGCGCAGGTCGAGGGGGGTACTCATGGCAGCCCCCGCTCTGCGGGCGGCGAACCCGGCGTGCCTTCCATGACCGCCGCCCACCCCTGCGGACCCAGGCGGCGCAGCGTGGCGATGTTGGTCTCGTAGATGTCCGCTGCATCGGGGAAGGCCTGCACGGCGCGCGCGATGCTGTCCTCACGCAGCAGGTGCAGCGTGGGGTAGGGTGCGCGGTTGGTGAAGTTGGTGATGTCATCCGTCCCGGTGCCCGCGAACTGGTAGCGCGGGTGGAAGCTCGCCAGTTGGACGACGCCCGCCAGCCCGCGCTGCTGCAGCAGGCGATCGGCCTCGGCGAGGAAGCCGGTGAACTCGAAGAAATCGGTCAATGCCTGGGGCGCGATGAGGAGGGTCG
>JBEEIS010000155.1:0-22664 GCA_041169755.1 Pseudomonadota bacterium
CGTTCAGGTCGACGCGAATGGTCTGGGGCGTGACCTGGAAGCTGGCGACCAGCGCCTCGATCGGCATGTAGCCGGCCTGCTGGATCAGGGCCAGGATCTTCTCGCGGCGGGCGCGGGGCGACAAGGCTTCAGGCATGACTCACCCCAGCGCGCCTTAGCATGGCTGCGCCTCCATGAGGGACATGACCTCTTCGTGGCGTGGCAACAGGTCCCAGCCGTGGTCGCGCGTGCATTTCAAGCTCGCAGCGGCCCCGGCATAGCGCGCGGCCTGCGTCCAGTCCAGCCCGCGCGCCAGCGCCAGGGCGTAGGCGCCGTGAAACACATCGCCCGCGCCATTGGTATCCACTGCGCTCACGCGGGGCGCCGCAAAGGCCTGCACCTGTCCGCCATGGCAAAAGAGGCTGCCCTGCTCGCCCAGGGTCACGCCGACCACGGCGTCGGACCGGCTCGCCACCTGCCGCAGGGCCTGCTCGGGCGGCAGTCCGCCGCACTGCTGCGACAGCCCGCGCTCGGAGAAGATCACATGATCGGCCAGCGCCATCAGCGCGCCCACCGCCTGTGGGTTGCCGGCATCGGCATCCATCACCCGGGGAATGCCCAACGCGCCCGCCGCCTCGTACAAGGCGCGGGCGCCCTCGACCCAGCGAAAGTCGGCGTGCACCGCGCCTGCGCCGCGCAGGGTATCCAAGGGCAGCCAATCGGCGTTCGCATCGAGCTGGCCGGTGTAGACCGCGAGCATGCGCTCGCCGGTGTCGTCGACGATCACGGCCGACACCGGAGACTCGGCGCCGGCGGTCGCGTGCAACCGGGGCAGCACGCCCCGCTGACGCAGGGCTTGTTCAGCCTCCTGCCCGGTCGCGTCGTCACCGACGCGTCCCCAGAATTCAACCGCTCCCCCCAACGCCGACGCCGCAGCCGCGGCCGTGGCCGCCATGCCACCGAAGCGGGTGCGCAGGCTGGTGCAGGTCAATTTCTGGGGAGTGGGCGGAATCTGCGGAACGCGAAACACGAGATCCTTGACCAGAATGCCCAGGCAAACGAGTCGGCTCATGTCATTCGCTGTCCGCTCGCGCTTTCAAACAAGTGGTGGTCGCGCGGGTTCCAGGTCAGGCCCACGCGCGCACCCAGCGTCTGCGGCGAGGCGCCGATCACGCGGGCGATCACCTTGTGCTCGCCCGAGCGGACGGTGACCAGGGTGTCGGCACCCAGAGGCTCGATCAGGGTCACCTCGCCGCGCACCAGGGCGGTGTCGTCGGCGGCCACAATGGACAGGTTTTCAGGGCGGATACCCAATTCGGCAGACCCCGTCGCGGCCCCGGTGTACGCGATCGACGCGCCTGCGGGCAGTTCGACGCGCCCACCGCCCACCGTCACCGGCAGGAAGTTCATGGGGGGCGACCCCAGGAAGCTTGCGACGAAGCGCGACACCGGCGCGTTGTACAACTCCAGCGGCGTGCCCAGCTGCTCGATCTCGCCCTTATTGAGTACGACAATGCGGTCGGCCATGGTCATGGCCTCCACCTGGTCGTGGGTCACATACACCGAGGTCGTCTTCAGGCGCTGGTGCAAGGCCTTGATCTCCGAGCGCATATCGACGCGCAGCTTGGCATCCAGGTTGGACAGCGGCTCGTCAAACAGGAAGACCTGCGGATTGCGCACGATGGCCCGGCCCATGGCCACGCGCTGGCGCTGCCCGCCGGAGAGCTCGCGCGGCTTGCGCTCCAGCAGCGGCTGAATCTGCAGCACGGCTGCAGCCTCGTCGATGCGGCGGTTGATCTCCGCTTCGGGGTAGCCGCGCATCTTCAGGCCAAAGCCCATGTTCTTGCGCACCGACATGTGCGGATACAGCGCGTACTCCTGGAACACCATGGCGATGTCGCGCTTGCTCGGGTGCAGGTCGTTGACCGGCTTGTCGTTGATGCGGATCTCACCGGACTCGAAGCTCTCCAGGCCCGCGATCATGCGCAGGAGCGTGGACTTGCCGCAGCCGGAGGGCCCGACGAACACCAGGAACTCGCCCGCGTGGATCTCGACGCTCAGGTCGCGTATGACCTTGACGTCGCCGTAGTTCTTCTTGACGTTGCGGATCGAGACACCCGCCTGCGTGGAATCAGTCATGGAAATGGAGTTGGGGCTTGATGCGGTCACCGGCTGCAAACTGCGCGAAGAGCGTCTCCAGGCCCTCCAGGGGCACCTGGGCATCGACCAGGCGCTCAAAGCGCGCACGCCCCTGGCGCAAGATCTCGATGTTCTCGGCGTATTCGCTGATCGGGAAATAGAAGGAACGGATGCAGTAGAAATCCTTGCGCCGGATCGCCTTGGTTTCCTGGATCTGCCAGGCGTCGGACTCTCCCAGCTGCACCACCGCGCCCAGGGCGCGTACCGCCTCCAGCGCGCTCTGGCGACCAGCGTCCTTGCCGCTGCATTCGAGCACCAGGTCGTAGGCTGCGTCCGGGGCGATCGCCTCCAGGGGCACGCCCCCCAAGGAGGCAGCGATGCTGCGGCGAAACGGATTGGGGTCGAACACCTCGACCCGCTCGAAGCCGAAGTGCTGCAGCACCAGCAGGCCGCCCAGTCCGATCGGGCCGGCGCCGAGCACCAGCACCCGTCCCTGGTCGACGATGCGACGGGCCAGGCGCACGCCATGGCCTGCGGTGCCGATCGTGTCCAGCAGCAACGGCGCCAGGTGGTCGGGAATGTCGTCGGGCACGGGAAGCAGGCACTGCTGCGGCACCGCCAGGTATTGGGCGTAGCCGCCGGGCCGCTGCCAGCCAATCAGCTCGCGCGCATTACGGCAGATATGGTTGTGGCCGGCCACGCATTCCGGGCACTGGCCGCACCACACCGGGATATAGGCCAGGCAACGCTTTCCATCCAGCGGATGCCCCGACCGCTGCACCACGCCGAAGACCTCATGGCCCGGGGTCATGGGCCAGCCCTGGCGCCAGGGCCGCAGATCACTGCCGCACAAGGAACAAGCCACCACCTTCAGCAGCACCTCGCCCGCCGCCAGCTGCGGCATCGCCGCCTCGACGACCGCGATACGGCCTTCGCCTTCGAATTTCGCGACTTTCATGCGCCTAGCCCTAGCCCTTGACCGCGCCGAACGAGAGACCCGCCACCAGCTTTCGCTGAATCAGGAAGGTCAGGAGAATGGGCGGCATGGCGATCACGGTGGCTGCCGCCATCAGCGCGCCCCAGTTGGTGACCCCTTCGCCGATGAAGTTGAACGAGGCCACGATGGCCGTCTTGGAGCTGATGCCCGAGAGGGCCAGCGCAAAGAGGAAGTAGTTCCAGGAAAAGATGAAGGACAGGATCACCGCCACGATCAGGCCCGGCATGACCACCGGCAACGCGATCAGCAGCAGGATCTTGAGGGCGCCGCAGCCATCGATCTGCGCACTCTCGGTCAGTTCACGCGGCAGGCCGTCAAAGTGCGGCAGCAGGGTCCACAACGCAATGGGCACCGTGATCACTGCATGCGTGACGATCAGGGCGAAGTGCGTGCCAGACAAGCCCACGTTCGAGAACATGATGAACCAGGGCAGCAGGAACAGCGTGCCCGGCGCCATGCGCGCAAAGAGCGTGAGCGTGGCTGGCCAGGTCAGGCGGTGCCAGGAGATGGCATAGGCCGCCGGCACGGCCAGCAGCAGCCCCAGCAGGGTGGAGCCCCCCGCCACATAGAAGCTGTTGAGGGTGTTTTCCAGAAAATCGGTGCGCGTGAACAACTGGGTGTAGTTGTCCAGCGTGGGCGTGAACAGCAGCTCTGGCGGGTACTTGGTGATGTCGGTCCGGTTCTTGAAACTGGCCAGGATCATCCAGGCAATCGGCGCGAATAGAGCCACGCACAGGATGGCCACCTGCAGCCCCATCAAGTGTTTGAGCAGGGAGCGCTTCACCAGGTCACCTTTTTTCGCAGCTGCGAGAACACCAGCACCGCACCCAGCACGATGGTGCTGAGCGTGATCATCAAGGCCGAGGCATAGCCGATGTCCGAGAACTCGAAGGCCTTGCGGTAGGCGTAGATGTTGAGCGTCGAGGACGCGTACCCCGGACCGCCTTGTGTCGTGATGTAGATCACATCGAAAAATCGCAGCAGGTCCACGCTGCGAAGCACGGCAGCGGTGAGGATGGTGGGCCCCAGCATCGGCAGCGTGATGTAGAAGAATTCGCGCCAGCCCGTGGCGCCATCGATGGAGGCCGCCTCATAGATCTTGGTGGGCAGCGACTGCAGGCCGCCCAGCACGATCAGGGCCACAAAGGGCGTCCACTGCCAGGTGTCGATCAACACCACGGTGAAGATCACGTAGTCGGTGGACGCAAGAAAAAGGCTGGTCGGCAGGTGCGCCGACTTCAGCAGGTAATTGACGACCCCCATGCCGGGGTCGAGGATCACGATGGACATCATGCCGATCACCACGGGCGGCAGCATGAAGGGGGACACCATCAGGGTGCGCACCAGCCCGCGCATGAACTGCACGCGATGCAGCAGCATCCCCAGGGCCACACCCAGAACCAATTGCACGACCAGCGCGCTCACATACAGGATCGCGCTCAGGCGCGCCCCGTTCCAGAACTGTTCATCGGCCAGGAGCGCCTTGTAGTTACCCAGGCCGATGAACTGGTGGGACTGGCCGATCTTGTAATCCATCAGGCTCAGCCAGAAGGCGTAGCCAAAGGGAAAGACGACCATCAGAACGACGAAGGCGACCGCGGGCCACATGAGCCCCTGCAACGATGCAGCCCGCTGTGCCTTCATCGCGCCCGCCCCTTACTGCAGCTTGGTCAGTTCGGGGTCCAGCGCGCACATCGTGTCGCGTGCGTTGCCCTGGCCCAGGAAGACCTTCTGCACCGCGCCACCGACCATCTCACGCGCTTCGACCACGCGCTCGGTCGGCGGGTAGGAGATCGCGGTGCCGGTCTTGCTGATTTCCACCAGCGCGTTGGCCCAGGACTGGCGGATCGGCAGTTCGTTGGTCCAGGTCTTGAACTCAGGGCCGTTGAACACCGAGGCACGCGGGGGCGCCACGCCGTTCTTCACCAGCTTGGTCTGCATCTCGGCGCTGGTGGCCCACTGCAGGAAGTACCAGGCAGCGTCCTTCTTGGTCGAGAAGTTGGAGACCGACACGCCCCAACCGAACACGATCGGCTTGGAGATGCCCGAGGCCTTGCCCTTGGGCAGCACCTTGATGCCGATGTCCTTGTCACGTCCAGCGAACTTCATGACGTTGGCGAATTCGTTGGACGATTCGTGCGTCATGGCCAGCTTGCCCTGACCCAGCATCTCGATCACCTGGGTGAAGGTGTGGTTGGCGGCACCGGGCGGGCCGTAGTCCTTGAGCAGGTTGGCATACATCTCAGCACCCTTGATGGTGTTGGGATTGCACATGCTGGGCTTGCCGGCGGCATTGGAGAAGTCGCCGCCGCTGTTGTAGATGAAGCCGGACACCGCGTACGAGATGGCACCGCGAATGCCGCGAGCGGCCCAAACGTTGGCATCACCGCGCGCCGGGCAGGCCTTGAGCTTGGCGGCGGCCTCGGGCAGGTCCTCCAGGAACATGGGCTCGGCCACGTTGCACTTCTGGAAGATGTCCTTGTTCCAGTAAAGCAGCGGACCCTCGAGGTTGATCGGCAGGCCGACCAGCTTGCCGCCGATGGTCTCGGCGCGGCGCAGACCCTCACCGAAATCATTGAAGTTGAAATCGGGCGAGGTCGATGCCGGCGAGTTGAGCAGGGGCGTGAGGTTGGCGAACCAGCCGGCCTTGTCGTACATCGCGCCTTCACGGAACTTCAGCGACATGAACACGTCGATGTCGCTGGACTTGGCCTGCAGCATGGTGTTCAGGCGCGCGCGGTACTGCTCCTCGTTGAAGATCTCCACGCGCAGGCGGATGCCGGTCTTGGCGGTGAAGTCGCCCGACATGTCCTTGATCGCTTGCGACCAGGGGTGGTTGTTCAACAGCAGATTGATCGTCTGCCCGTCGTGCTTTTTCCAATTGAACGCCTGCGCGACGGCCGAGCCTGCGCTGAACACCATCGCGGCCGCGGCGGCCAGGACGCCAAGGGTATGTCTCCTCATCTCGATCTCCTTTTCGTTGAACTGCCTATGCACACACACAAAGAACGAACACGAACGGCCACGTCAGGCAGACGTGTAGCCGCCATCCACGGGAATCGTCACGCCGTTGATCAACGACGAGGCCGGCGACGCCAGAAACAACGCCGTGCCAGCCAGTTCCTCGGGCTCGGCCCAGCGCTTGTTTGGCAGGCGGCCCAGGAGCTTGTTATTGAATTCGGGGTTCTCGCGCCCGCCCCGGCTGATCTCGGTGGCGATCCAGCCCGGCGCGATGGCGTTCACCCGGATGCCGTCCTCGGCGTAGGCCAGGGCCAGCGACCGGGTCAGGCCCACCACCGCCGTCTTGGCCGCCGCATAGGCCGGCACCTGCGGCGCACCGAAGTAGCTGTACATCGAGGCGATGTTGATCAGACAACCGTGTGTCTGCTTCAGGTGCGGGCGAAAGGCCGCCGCCAGTCGCACATTGCCAAACAGGTGGATGTCGACGATGTCGCGGAACACCTCCGGCTGGTGTTCCTCCCAGCGTTTGAGCTTGCCGGCGCAGTGAATCAGCACGTCCAGCCGGTCGATCTTTTTCGATAACGCAAGGACCGCCTCATCGCTGGTGACGTCCAGGGCCTCGAAGCGGGCGCCCGCCTGGAGCACATCGTCCGGCGGCGGCTTCAGGTCGGTGACGGTGACCTGCGCACCATGCTGCAGGAAGGCGTGGGCAAAAGCGGAGCCGATGCCCCCGCTGCCACCGCTAATCAGGACGTGCTTGCCCTGGACTGAAAAACTGATGGGGCTCATGCGGATTCCAAACACCTTCCCGAGTCGACTCAGGTGAGCCCACTGTAGGATTGGTCTTTCGAATTCGCAAGACGTCTTTCGAGTTCGAAACCTAAGGATTTCCCTTAGGACGATCGCCTGCCTTCAGGACCAGTCGCGCCCGCGCAGCGCCCGTTGCAGGTAGTCAATCAGCACCCTGATCTTGGGCGCCACATGCTGGCGGCTCGGGTAGACCGCGTGAATCCCCAGTTCGAAGGAGCGATAAGCCGCGAGGATCTCGCGCAGCGTGCCGTCTTTCAGGTGCGGCTGCACCATGAACGTGGGCTGCAGGATCACGCCTTGGTGGTGCAGGGCGGCCTGCACGCAGGTGTCTCCGCTGTTGGTGCGCAGGCGCGGATGCACCTTCACGGACACCGGGCCCTGGGGCCCGTCGAATTCCCACAGGTCGCCGGTGGACGCCAGGCTGTACCCCAGAACGGCGTGGCGCACAAGGTCATGGGGATGGTGCGGCTCGCCATGAGCCGACAGGTAGCCGGGTGAGGCGCACAACACCATGCGCGTGGACGAGAGCTGCCGGCTGATCAGGGAGGAATTGCCCAGGCGGCCGATACGCACCGCCAGGTCGTAGCCCTCTTCCACCAGGTCGACGAAGCGGTCCGACAAGGTGACGTCCAGCGACACTTCGGGGTTCTGCGCCATGAAATCGCCCCACAGGGGCGCCAGGTGCATGACACCGAACGTCACCGGCACGTTCACCTTGAGCAACCCCCGCGCCTGTCCAGCCTGCGCAGTGATCTCGGCCTCGGCCTCCTCGACATCGGCCAGCACCGACTTGCAGCGCGCATGGAAGGTACGCCCCTCCTCGGTCAGGGACAGCTTGCGGGTCGTCCGGTGCAAGAGGCGCACACCCAGGCGGGCCTCGAGTTCGGCCACCAGCCGCGAGGCCACGGCCTTGGAGATGCCCAGGGCGTCGGCTGCACCGACGAAGCTGCCCGCCTCGACGACAGCGGCGAACACCGTCATTTCCTGGAAACGGTCCATCGTGCGTTTTGCGATTCGTGAATTGTGCGATTCGCTTTGTTTTTTTAACAGTTCATCTTATCCGGGCATGTTTATCTCGGAGCAAGCGATGAATAAAGTCCTTCCGTCCCCTGGCAGCCCGTAGAAACCCGGTCGGTCCCAGTGGCCTCTTCTTCAACTTTGATTCGATGGAAAAACCCACCATGTCCAACACCACCCCCACGACCTTCGAAAACGCACTGAACCTGGTAGGCCGTCTCGCGCTAGCCGCCCTGTTCCTGCCTGCGGGCCTGAGCAAGATCATCGGCTTCGAGGGCACCGTGGGCTACATCGGCTCGGTCGGCCTACCCCTGGCCACGGTGGCGGCGGTGATCGCCATCGTGGTGGAAGTGGGCGGCGCGCTGGCCCTGGTCACCGGTTACCGCGTACGCCCGGCGGCCCTGATCCTGGCGCTGTTCACCCTGGTGGCCACGGTCATCTTCCACGCGTTCTGGGCGGTCCCCGCCGAGCAAGCCTTCACGCAGCAGCTGATGTTCTTCAAGAACGTGGGTGTCATGGGTGGCCTGCTGGTGCTGGCCTCGCAAGCGCCGGTCGGCTGGACGCTGGGCGCGCGCCGCGCGGACTGACGCAGACACTCGCAGGAGCAGCCGCCAGCCCGCCGACGGCGGGCTTTTTGACGCGTGCCTCAATGCGCCGTGGAAGCCAGGAACTGTCTGAGTTCGGGCGTCTGCGGATTCGCAAACAGCGCTTGGGGCTCGCCCTGCTCGTGCACGCGCCCCTGGTGCATGAAGATCACCCGGTTGCTCACCTTGCGGGCGAAATTCATCTCGTGCGTGACCATCAGCAAGGTCATGCCCTCGCTGGCCAGAGACTCCACCACCGCCAGCACCTCGCCCACCAGCTCGGGGTCGAGAGCGGACGTGATCTCGTCGCACAAAAGAATCCCGGGGTTCATCGCCAGTGCGCGCGCAATCGCCACGCGCTGCTGCTGCCCGCCCGAAAGCTGGTCGGGAAAGGCATCGAACTTTTCACCCAGACCCACACGTTCCAGCAGGCGCCGGGCCAGGGCTTCGAGCTCAGGGGCCGCGGTCTTCTTGACAAGGCTGGGGGCCAGCATGATGTTCTTGCCCACGGTCAGGTGCGGGAACAGATTGAAGGACTGAAAGATCATGCCCACCTGCTGGCGCAGTTGCCGCATGGCGCCCGGGCTGTCATAGACCAGGGGCTGCCCCATGACGGCCAGCGACCCGTGCTGAAAGGTCTCCAGCCCGTTGACGCAACGCAGCAGGGTGCTCTTGCCCGACCCGCTCTTGCCAATGATGGCAATCACTTCCCCCGGCTGCACCTGAAGGTCGATGCCCTTGAGGACTTCGTTGGTACCAAAGGACTTGCGCAGGCCCTCGATGCGCACGACAGGGACGAGGGAGTCAACGTTTGGCATGCAATGCGCTTTCAAGGGAGCGGGCGTACAGGCTGATCGGGTAGCACAGAGCGAAATACAACAAGGCCACGCAGCTGTAGACAATGAAGGGGCGGAAGGTGGCGTTCGTGATCATGGTGCCGGCCTTGGTCAGCTCGATGAAGCCGATCACGGAGGCCAGCGCCGTACCTTTCACGACCTGCACCAGGAACCCGACGGTCGGCGCCACCGCGATACGTGCCGCCTGAGGGAACACGACATGCCGTAGCTGCTCGGAAAAGGTCATCGCCAGGCTCTGCGCCGCCTCCCATTGCCCCTTGGGCACGGCCTTGATGCAGCCATGCCAGATCTCGGCGAGGAAGGCACTGCTATACAGCGTGAGGGCGACTGCCGCCGCGGTCCAGGCCGAGGTTTCGAAACCGATCAACGCCATCCCGAAATAGGCCAGGAACAACTGCATCAGCAAGGGCGTGCCTTGGAACACCTGCACATAGCCCGCCACGCCTCGCTGCATGACGCGCGACGGGGTCGTGCGCGCCACCAGCAGCGCCAGGCCGACCACCCCGCCACCTAGAAAGGCGATCAGGGACAGCACGACCGTCCACTGCGCCGCAAGCAGCAGGTTGCGAAGAATGTCCCACAGGGAAAATTCAACCACGGCGGCCTCCGAACAGGAAACGCTGTCCTAGCCAGTTCAGGGCGGCACGCGTCGCGATGGAGAGCAGCAGGTAAATCACCGTGGCCACAATGAAGGCCTCGAACGCTCGGAAATTGCGACTCTGGATCAGGTTGGCAGCGAAGCTCAGTTCCTCGGTGGAGATCTGACCGCACACCGCCGACCCGAGCATCACGATGATGATCTGGCTCACGAGCGCAGGCCAGACGCGCTGAAGCGAAGGCGGCAGCACCACCCAGAGAAAAGTCTGTATCCGACTAAGCGCCAGGCTGGCGGCCGCCTCGATCTGGCCCACGGGCGTGTTCTGGATGCCCGCGCGCACGATCTCGGCGCTGTAGGCCCCCAGGTTCACCACCATCGCAATCACCGAGGCCCACTCCGGCGACAGGCGCAAGCCCGCCGCCGGCAGGCCGAAGAAGATGAAAAAGAGCTGGACGATGAAGGGGGTGTTGCGCACCAGTTCCACGTAGGTGCCCACCAGCGGACGGCTCCAGCCGGGCCCCTGGGTCCGCACCCAGGCGCAGGCGATACCGACCACGCACCCGAGCAGGGCCGAAACCGCCGTGAGGCCCAGCGTCCACGCCACGCCCTTGACCAGCAGGGGCCACTGGGCGAGCACCGCGCCGAAATCCAGCTCCATCAGGGGCTGCCTTATTCAGGCAGCTGGCCGGCGGGGCGACCCAGCCACTTCTGCGCCATCTTGTCGATGTCGCCCGACTTCTTGGCTTCCGCGATGATGGCGTTCACCCGCGTGCGCAGGGCGTCCTCGCCCTTGGCCACGCCGATGAAGTTGGGGCTGTCCTTGAGCAGCAGCTTGTATTCGGCATTGAGCTGCGGGTTCTTCTGCATCATCACGCCAGCCACCGACGCGCCTGTGGCCACCAGCTGGGTCTGACCCGCCACGAAGGCGGAGACCGTGGCGTTGTTGTCCTCGAAGCGCTTGAGGTCGGCGCCGGCCGGGGCGACCTTGGTGAGCTCCTGGTCTTCGATCGCGCCACGCGTCACGGCAATCGACTTGCCGGCGAGATCGGCCATCGACTTCACGTTCAGGCTCTTTGCGCCGTAGATAGCCTGGAAGAAGGGCGAGTAGGCGGCGGTGAAGTCGATCACCTTCTCGCGCTCGGGGTTCTTGCCCAGCGTGGAAATGACCAGGTCGGCCTTCTTGGTCTGCAGGTAGGCGATACGGTTGGCGCTGGTGACCGTCACGAGTTCGACCTTCACGCCCATCTTGGCGCCGATGTAGTTGGCCATCTCAATGTCCAGACCCTGGGGCTTGAGGTCCACGCCAACGAAGCCATAAGGCGGAAAGTCGGTGGGAATGGCGATCTTGATCAACTTCGCTTTCTGGATGCCATCGAGCGCGTTCTGTGCGCTGGCCACGCCAGACAGGGACAACAGCGAAGCCGCGGCGGCAGCGGACAACAGCAGGCGTTTGGACAATTTCATAGCAAGACTCCTAAGTAATTGAAAAGGCGGGAGAGGCAATCGTGGGTGCGCTGGGCGCGGCTGCGGGTAGCAGCCTTGCGGGCAGGGGCGGGGGCCGGGTTGGCCACGGCGGGAACACTGCGAGGAACATGCCAGCACGCCGGCCATCTGGTGTGCATCATAAATGTGCACACAGTGGCCATGCCGGCAGGCTTTCCCTACGTTGGTGCATGGGCCTGCGCCAGAATCGGGGGCATGTGCAACCTGTACCGCTCGGTCCCACCCGCGGACCTCGTGGCCGAATTCAAGCTCCGCTCACTGGCCGCCACGCCGTATGCGGACACCATCGCCCCGCTCAAGCCCGGCCCCTATGTGAAGGCCCACGGCGTGGGCGAAGTGGGCCAATGGGGCATGATCCCGCCCGACTCGCCCACGCGTGTGCCCTCGGTGCGGGGTCGGCGCCTGTCCACCAACAACTGCCGCCGCGAGACCATGGGCCAGGCCTGGACCTTCCGGCGCGCCTGGGCCGCGGGCCAGCGTTGCCTGATTCCTGCGTGGAGCTACGACGAGCCGTACTGGGGCACCGGACGCAACATCTGGTGGCGCTTCTCGCGCGCCGACGGCACGCCCTGGGCCCTGGCCGGCCTGTGGTCCGAGTGGACCGACCCCGAGACCGGCGAAGTGGTCCCGAACTACACCCTGCTCACGCAGAACTGCGACGGCCATCCGGTCCTGGGCCGCATGCACAAACCCGACCCCGCGCTGCCCGCCGATCGCCAGGACAAGCGCACGGTCGTCCCCGTCGAGCGCGCCGACTGGGAGGTCTGGCTGCAAGGCAGCCCCAGCCAGGCGCTGGCCCTGATCCGCACACCGCCGGCCCACCTGCTGCGGCACGGGCCAGCCGACCCGACGCTCCCGGTGCCATCGCAGATGGCCGACACCCACGCCAACGCCTGATCATCCGACCCATGAACAGTCTGACCTTTCTCGCCACGCGCCTGCCGCTGATTCAGGCCCCCATGGCCGGCGCTCAGGATGCTGGCCTCGCGATCGCAGTGGGGCGCGCCGGTGCCCTGGGCTCACTGCCTGCCGCGATGCTCGACGCCACTTCGCTCGAACGCGAGCTGCGCACGCTGCAAGCGAGCGGACTTCCCTACAACGTCAACTTCTTCGTGCACACGCCGCCCCTGCCCGATGCGGCCCGCGAGGCACGGTGGCACGCGGCACTCGCCCCGTACTACGCCGAGCTGGGATTGGATGTTGCAGCGGCCGCCGCAGGGGCCAACCGCCAGCCTTTCAGCCATGCGCTCGCCGAGGTGCTCGAAGCCTTTCGCCCGCCCGTGGTGTCCTTCCACTTCGGCCTGCCCGCACCCGACCTGCTCGCGCGCGTCAAGCGCATGGGATCGCGCGTGCTGTCCTCGGCCACCACCGTGCGCGAAGCGCTATGGCTGCAGGCGCAGGGCGCCGATGCCGTCATCGCCCAGGGCCTGGAGGCTGGCGGTCACCGCGGGCACTTTCTGGACAAGGACCCGGCCCTGCAGGCCGGCACGGCCACGCTCCTGCCGCAGGTCGTGGCAGCGCTGGACATCCCGGTGATTGCCGCAGGCGGTATCGGCGACGCCGAAGGCGTACGTGCCGCGATGGCGCAGGGCGCGTCGGCGGTACAAGTGGGCACGGCCTTCCTCCTGTGCGACGAGGCGCGCACCGGCGCTGTCCACCGCGCGGCGCTGCGGGACCCGCAGGCACCGACCGCCTTGACCAACCTGTTCACAGGCGGGCTGGCGCGCGGAATCGTCAACCGCGTCATACGCGAACAGGGCCCGGTGAGCGAGACCGCCCCGCCCTTTCCGCTGGCCACGGCCGCTCTCGGGCCGCTGCGCGCGAAAGCCGAGGCAACGGGCTCGGCCGACTTCAGCCCCTTGTGGTCCGGAACGAACCGGGGCGGATGCCGCGCGGCACCGGCCGCTGACGTGGTGCAGGCCCTCTCGCGCGGCTTCGTTTCAGGCTGACGCCGGCCCGCCGCTGGCGATCGTTCGCCGAAGCACCACCGGCTTGCCGCCGAACTGGCGCTTGAACATCCAATGCGCCAGGGCCGAATCCAGGTGCGCGGCATGCCCGGGGAACCAATCGGCCAGCGCCTGCACGAGCGAGCGGCACAGGTCCACGCGCCCCTCGCTCGCCAGCAGCTGCTGCACTTCAGACATGGACGCCAGCACCGCGTCGTGCTGCTCGACGTGGCAGTCACCGGGCGGAAACTGGGTCTCGCGCATCCAGCGGTTTTCTTCCTCGAAGTGCGTGCGGGTGTGCGCGATCAGTTCGTCCAGCAGGGCGGGCAGCTGCGCATCGGGCGCAGTCTGCAAGCGCGCCACGTGCGCGACGAACTCCTCGTGCGTGGCATCCATCGGGCCGTAGCCCAGGGTGAAGTTGTCCTCCCAGGACAGGGGTGCGGTCGTTGTGTCCATCATTCGCCTTCGTCGCCAGAAATGCCCAGGTCCTCGCCCAGGTCTTCGATCAGCCGGTCCAGCGAGGCGTACAGCTGTCGCTTGAAATCTTTGCCCAGTTGCGCCTGGATCCGTTCGTAGATCGCATCCACCTGGGGTGCGATACGGGCGGCCAGGGCGCGGCTCTTGGCGGTGGTCGACACCAGCACGCGGCGCTGGTCACCGGCCATGGGCTTGCGCGCCACCCATCCCAGGTCGTCCATGCGCGCCAGCATACCGGTCAGGCTGGGGCTGGAAATGCCGCATAGCAGCACCAGTTCGCGCGGCTCCGTCGGGCCCCTTTCGGCCAACACGCGCAGCACGCGCCACTGCTGCTCGGTCACGCCATGGGCGTTGAGCACCGGGCGGAACTGCCGGATCACGCTTTCGCGCGCCAGCAACAGCAGCAGCGGCAGGTTGCGGTTCGCGAACGGAGCGCGGGCCTGAGATGCCAGGGACATGGGGGTCAATCGATGGTTCGCAGTATCTGTGCGGATACCGCCATTCTTGCATCACTCACACGTGAACGAATACACTGCTCATATGTTAGCGACTTCTGTCCTCCTCAATCCGATGGTACAGACCGGGTTGCCTACGTCCCTGGCGGGTCTGGGCCTGTCCGGCACCGTGTACGGCGTGCTGGCCAACGACCCGGCGCTGGTGGCCAGCCTCGGCGATGCGGTGCACCAGGCCCCCTACAAGGCGCCGCCCCGTGGACCGATCCTCTTCGTCAAGCCACGCAACACCCTGGCCGCCACGGGCTGCCCTACGCGCTTGCCCGTGGGTGAAGAGGCCTACGCGCTGGGCGCCCACCTGGGCCTGGTGATCGGCCGCACCGCCTGCCGGGTGTCGGCGGCACAGGCCCTGAACCATCTGGCCGGCTACCTGGCGGTGGCCGACCTGAGCCTGCCCCACGGCAGCTACTACCGGCCCAGCCTGCGCTTTAAGGCGCGGGACGGCAGCTGCGTGCTGGGTACGACCCTCACGCCGGTATCGGCCGTCCCCCATCCCGACGCCCTCGCTGTGCGCGTCAGCCTCAATACCCAGCTCGCCCAGGCGGCCACCACAGCCGGCCGCGTGCGCTCCGTCGCGCAGCTCGTGGCGGACGTCACGTCCTTCATGACCCTGCGCCCCGGCGACGTGCTGCTGCTCGGGGCCAGTCACGGTGCACCGCTCGTGCGCGTCGGCCAGTCCTGGCGTATCGAGATCGACGGCCTGACCGCGATCGAGGGTGCAGTCACCCCAGACGCCATCGCCGGGGAGACGCACGCATGAAAACCGCCCGCGTCGCCTACGGCGGCGCCCTGCACACTGCCACCCCGCATCCACGCGGCCTGCAGCTCGAAGACGGCCGCGTGCTGGCCGAGGACGCCGTCGTCTGGCTGCCCCCGGTCAACGTCGGCACTGTCATCGCCCTGGGTTTGAACTACGCCGACCATGTGAAGGAGCTGTCCAAGGAGCTCACCGTGCGCGCCGACGACGAACCCCTCGTCTTCCTCAAGGGCCCGGGTGCACTGATCGGACACCGCGGCTTCACCCGCCGACCCGCAGACGTCACCTTCATGCATTACGAGTGCGAGCTGGCCGTCGTGATCGGTGAAACCGCGCGCCAGGTACGCCGGGAGGATGCGATGCGACACGTGGCGGGCTATACGGTGTCCAACGACTACGCCATCCGCGACTACCTGGAAAACTGGTACCGCCCCAACCTGCGCGTGAAGAACCGCGACACCTGCACGGTGATCGGCCCTTGGTTCGTCGACGCGGCCGACGTGCCCGATCCGCACGCTCTGGACCTGCGTACCCTGGTGAACGGCCAGGTGGTGCAGCAAGGCAACACCGCGCACATGGTCCACGACATCCCGGCGCTCATCGCCTACCTCAGCGGCTTCATGACCCTGCAGCCCGGCGACATCATTCTCACCGGCACGCCCGACGGCGTGGTCAACGTCAACGTGGGCGACGAAGTCGTCACCGAGATCGACGGGATCGGCCGCCTTGTCAACACCCTCGTCGGCGACGACGTCTTCGGAATCTGAGCCTCGGAGAGAACCGCCATGCGCATCGACCATCTGATCGACGGCAAGTCCGTCCCCGGCCGCGACTACTTCGCGACCACCAACCCGGCCACCCAGGAAACGCTGGCGGAAGTCGCTGCTGGCGGCGAAGTCGAAGTGAATGCGGCGGTCGCCGCAGCCCGGGCAGCCTTCCCCGCCTGGGCCAGCCTGCCCGCCCCCGAGCGCGCCAAGGTGATGCGCAAGCTGGGCGACCTGATCGCCCGCCATGTACCCGAGATCGCACAGACCGAGACCAACGACACCGGCCAGGTGATCGGCCAGACCGGCAAGCAGCTGGTACCGCGCGCGGCGGACAATTTCTACTACTTTGCCGAGATGTGCACCCGCGTGGACGGCCACACCTACCCCACGCCCACGCACCTGAACTACACGCTGTTCCATCCGGTGGGCGTGTGCGCCCTGATCTCGCCCTGGAACGTGCCCTTCATGACCGCCACCTGGAAGGTCGCGCCCTGCCTGGCCTTTGGCAACACCGCGGTCCTGAAAATGAGCGAGCTCTCGCCCCTCACCGCAGCGCGCCTGGGCGAGCTGGCCCTGGAGGCCGGCCTGCCTGCGGGCGTCCTGAACATCGTGCACGGCTACGGCAAGGACGCGGGCGAGCCGCTGGTGCGCCACCCCGATGTGCGCGCCATTTCCTTCACCGGGTCGACGGCCACCGGCAACCGCATCGTGAAGGAAGCCGGCCTGAAGAAATTCAGCATGGAGCTGGGCGGCAAGAGCCCCTTCGTCATCTTCGACGACGCCGACCTGGACCGCGCGCTCGACGCCGCCGTGTTCATGATCTTCTCCAACAACGGCGAGCGCTGCACCGCCGGCAGCCGCATCCTGGTGCAGCAATCCATCTACGCCAGCTTCGTCGAGAAGTTCGTCGCGCGCGCCAAGAAGATCTCGGTCGGCGACCCTCTCGATGAAAAAACCCTCATCGGCCCCATGATCTCGCAAGGTCACCTGGCCAAGGTGCGGGGCTACATCGAGCTGGGCACGAAGGAGGGCGCCACGATGCTCTGCGGCGGCTTGGGCGCGCCCGACCTGCCCGAGCGGGTGAAGCGGGGCAACTACGTGCTGCCCACCGTCTTTGCCGACGTCGACAACCGCATGAAGATCGCCCAGGACGAAATCTTTGGCCCGGTGGCCTGCCTGATCCCCTTCCAGGACGAAGCCGACGCGATCCGTATCGCCAACGACATCGCCTATGGCCTCTCCAGCTACGTCTGGACCGAGAACATCGGCAAGGCCCACCGTGTGGCCGCCGCGGTGGAGGCCGGCATGTGCTTCGTGAACAGCCAGAACGTCCGCGATCTGCGTCAGCCCTTTGGCGGCACCAAGGCCTCGGGCACGGGTCGCGAGGGCGGCACCTGGAGCTACGAGGTCTTCCTCGAGCCCAAGAATATCGCGGTGTCTCTGGGCGGCCACCATATCCCGCACTGGGGCGTCTGACGCGCCTTCACGCAAAGGAGTCACACCATGGGCAAGCTCGCACTGGCCGCCAAGATCACCCACGTACCCTCGATGTACCTGAGCGAGCTCGACGGCCCGCGCAAGGGCACGCGCCAGGACGCCATCGATGGCCACCTCGAGATCGACCGCCGCTGCCGCGCCCTGGGCGTGGACACCATCGTGGTCTTCGACACCCATTGGCTGGTCAACGCGAATTACCACATCAACTGCGCGCCCCACTTCAAGGGCCGATATACCAGCAACGAGCTGCCGCATTTCATCAGCAACATGGGCTTCGAGTTCCCGGGCAATCCGGCGCTGGGACATCTGCTGGCACAGACCTGCAACGCGTGGGGCGTGGAGACCCTGGCCCATGACGCCACCACCCTGCACCCCGAGTACGGCACCCTGGTTCCCATGCGCTACATGAATCAGGACCACCGCTACCAGGTGGTGTCGGTGTCGGCGCTGTGCATGGCGCACTACCTCAATGACAGCGCGCGCCTGGGCTGGGCGATTCGCCGTGCCATCGAGGACCACTACGACGGCACGGTGGCGATCTTCGCCAGCGGCTCGTTGTCGCACCGCTTCGCGCAGAACGGCCTGGCCCCCGAATACGGCTTCAAGATCTGGAGCCCCTTCCTCGAACAGCTCGATCGTGAGGTGGTCCGCATGTGGGAAGCGGGCCAGTGGCCGCAGTTCTGCGGCATGCTCCCCGAGTACGCCGCCAAGGGTCACGGCGAAGGCTTCATGCATGACACCGCCATGCTCCTGGGCGCGCTGGGCTGGTCGGCCTACGACGGCCAGGCCGAAGTGGTGACACCCTACTTCGGCGCCTCGGGTACCGGCCAGATCAACGCGATCTTTCCCGTCACCCCGCAAGATGGCGCCGCCATCCCCCCGGCCCAGGCTTCGGCCGCCGAGGGCTACACCGCAATCAGCAGCCGCCTGTAAGCTGCAGCCCCATGCCGCACCTCGTCGTCCTCTACACCCCCAACCTGGATCCGGCCGCCGACATGTCGGCGCTGTGCCGCCAGCTCGCCGATGCGATGCTGCAGGTGCGCGACGAAGCCGGCCAGCAGGTCTTTCCAACCGGTGGCACGCGCGTGCTCGCCTATCCCGCAACGCACTACGCGGTCGCCGACGGCCGGGGCGATTACGGATTCATCTACATGAACCTGCGCATGGGCGCGGGCCGCAGCGAGGCTGTGAAGCAGCAGGCGGGCGACACCCTCCTGGCGACCGCGCGCGCGCACCTGGCACCTCTGTTCGAGCAAGCCCCGCTGGGCCTGACCGTGCAGGTGGACGAGAGCCCGGGCCAGATCTACGACGGCAAGCACAGCACCCTCCACCCGCTTTTCAACAAATCCTGATCCCATGTTTTCACAAGCCCTCACCGCCCAGCTTGCCGCTGAACTGGAGCACAGCGAGCGCACCCGTGTTCAGGTGGAACATTTCAGCAAGCGCTACCCCGAGATGACCGTCGAAGACGGCTATGCCATCTCGCGCGCCTGGATGCAGATCAAGAAGGCCCAGGGCCGCACTGTCATCGGCCACAAGATCGGCCTGACCTCGCGCGCGATGCAGATCTCCAGCCAGATCTCCGAGCCCGATTACGGCACGCTGCTGGACGACATGCGTTATGGCCCGGGCGACATTCCCGCTGACCGCTTCATCGCGCCGCGTGTCGAGGTCGAATTGGCCTTCGTGCTGAAAAAGACGCTGGAGGGTGAGAAGGTCACGATCGATGATGTGCTGGACGCCACCGACTATGTGACGCCCGCCATCGAGATCATCGACTCGCGTATTGAGCAGTTTGACCGCCACACCAAGGTCATGCGCAAGGTGTTCGACACCATCTCCGACAACGCCGCCAACGCCGGCATCGTGCTGGGCGGAAACAAGGCCAAGCCGAGAGACCTGGACCTGCCCTGGTGCGGCGCCATCCTGCGCCAAAACGGTGTGGTCGAGGAAACTGGCCTGGCCGCTGGCGTGCAGGGCCACCCCGCGATCGGCGTGGCCTGGCTGGCCCAGAAGCTCGCGCCCTGGGGCGAGCGCCTGGAGGCTGGCGAGATCGTGCTGGCCGGCTCCTTCACCCGCCCTGTGGCCGCCCGGCGCGGCGACCGCTTCGAGGCCGATTACGGTGCCTTGGGCGCCTTCTCTTTCACCTTCATCTGAACGCCATGAACGCTTCCACCCAGACCCCTGTCAACACCTTCAAGCAGGCCTTGCGCGCGGGTCAGCCCCAGATCGGCCTGTGGGTATCGCTGGCCGACGCCTACGTGTCCGAGCTGCTCGCGGGCGCCGGCTTCGACTGGATGCTGCTCGATGGCGAGCACGGTCCCAATGACGTGCGCTCCATCCTGTCGCAGCTGCAGGCGGTCGCCCCCTACCCGGTCGCTCCCATCGCGCGGCCCCCCGTGGGCGAGACCGCTCTGATCAAGCAGTACCTGGACCTGGGCGTGCAGACCCTGCTGATCCCCATGGTCGAGACCCCCGAGGAGGCGGCGCAACTGGTGCGCGCCACCCGCTACCCGCCCGAAGGCGTGCGCGGCGTGGGCAGTGGCGTCGCTCGCGCCTCGCGCTGGAGCCTGTATGGCGACTACCTGCAAAAGGCCGACCAGGAAATCTGCCTGCTGGTGCAGGTCGAGACAGCCAGCGCCGCAGCGCGCCTGAAGGAAATCGCCGAGGTGCCGGGTGTGGACGGCGTGTTCTTTGGTCCAGCGGATCTTTCGGCTTCCATGGGTCACCGCGGCAACCCCGGCCATCCAGAAGTGCAGAAGGTGATCGAGCAAGGCATCGCCACCGTGCGTGCCGCCGGCAAGGCAGCAGGCATCCTGACCGTGGACACCGAGCTGGCACGCCGCTACCTGGCGCTCGGTGCACTGTTCGTGGCTGTGGGCGTGGACACCACGCTGCTGGCGCGCGCCTCGCGCGAGCTGGCCGCATCGTTCAAGGGCGCAGCCGCGCCGGCCGCCAAGCCGGGTGGCGCGTACTGACTCGGACCTGGCCCTGACGCCGCAGCGTCAATCGTTTGCCTTGAATCCTGTGGCCTGTACCACCCGCGCCCAGCGCGCGGTGTCGTTGGCGATGGTGGCCTCGAAGGCCGGCCCCGATTCACGCGGCACGTCAAAGCCCTGCGCCTCCAGCTTGGCACGGTAATCTGCATCAGCCTGCGCCCGCACGACAGCAGCGGTCATGGCATCAATCACTGGCCTCGGGGTGCCAGCCGGCGCGGCCAGGCCGAACCAGATTTGCAGGCTCAGGTCGCGGTGGCCGAGTTCGGCCAGTGTAGGCACCTGTGGCAAGTAGCGTGAGCGCTCAGAGCTGGTAACCGCGATCGCGTGCAGCTTGCCCGCCTGAACCTGCTGCACGGCGCCCTGCATCTGGGTGAACCCCACCAGCACCTGGCCACCGACCAGGTCATTCAGCTGCGGCGCCGATCCCTTGTACGGTACGTGCACCATGTTCAATTTCAGGCGCTCATTGAGCTGAAACCCCAGGAAGTGCGAGGGTGTGCCAGGACTGAAGGAGGCATAGGCCGCCTTCGCCGGGTTGGCGGCGAGCCATGCTGTCAGCTCGGGCAGTGTGCGCGCTGGGACCGAGGGATGTACCGCCAGCAACAAGGGGCTTTCGATGCCCTTGGCAATCGGCTTGAAGTCGCTTTGCTTCCAACGCAAAGCCGCATACGCCGAGGGATTGATGGTGAACATGGCGTGCGTGGTCACCCAGATCATGTGGCCGTCGGCTGGAGCTTTGAGCACATGTTCGGCGGCCAGGTTGCCGCCCGCACCTACGCGGTTATCAACGAGGAAAGTGCCTCCCGTCTGGCGCGCCAGCTGATCGGCCAGGGTACGGGCGTAGGCGTCGATCGCCCCCCCCGCGGGTGTACCAACCACCAAGGTGACGGGCCGGGCCGGCCAGGCTTGTGAGAACGCCTGCGGGGCGGCCAACATGGCAGCCAAGGCGAAAAAGGCGCGACTGACGCCGCGGCGAGTCCAAGGGTTGATGCGGTCACGAGGCATGGCGTGTCTCCAGTGTGCTTTATAGGGCGTAAGCCACAACACTATAGCCATGCAATACGGGGGCCTGCAGACCTCGGCAGCACAGGCTCATCACGTGAGCTACGAATGCGTTCTATGTAAGCGCAAACGCGCATATCAGAGAAACATTATTTTGTGAATACTGAATTCAATACGACCAGCTTTTCATCCCTGCGTGAGCGAATCCCTGCGCCTTTACCGCTACCAGACCCTCTTGGGCACCCGCCGCGCCGTGCCCACGCGGGAATTTCTGATCACGCTCAATATTTCGCTGGCCACCTTTAAACGGGATCTCGCCAAGATGCGTGACCAGCTGGGTCTGCCCATCGTGTTCGACCACGAGCGCGGCGGCTATGTCTTCAAGGGCGACCCGACCCGCCACCTGCCGGGTCTTTGGTTCACCCCCCAGGAGCTGTTGGCCCTGGCCACTCTGAAGAAGCTGCTCGTGCAGCTGCAGCCAGGCCTACTGGCCGCCACCTTGACGCCGATCCGCCGGCAACTGGAGGACTTGCTCAAGGCACATGACCTCGATGACCACACGCTGGCTCAGCGCTTGCGCATCGTCCATACCGGTGGGCGCACGGCGGCACCCAAGTCGCTCGAAGCGGTGGTCTCGGCCACCCTGCGCCGCCGCCGCCTGGCCATCACGCACTTGAACCGCCGGACCCAAGAGCCGGTGGCGCGCGAGATCTCGCCGCAGCGCCTCGTGCTGTTTCGAGACCACTGGTACCTGGACGCCTGGTGTCACCTGCGCGACGCCATGCGCAGCTTCGCGGTCGATGCCATCGAGATGCCACACGTGCTGGACACCGCAGCTCGGGACGTCCCCGCAGCCGAGATCGACGCCCTCATGCACCCCTCCGACAGCATCTTCATGGCATCGCCCAGGGGTCAAGCCGTGCTGCGCTTTACCCCCGAGCGCGCGCGCTGGGTCGCGAGCGAGCAGTGGCACCCACAGCAAGAGGGGCGACCCTTGGACGACGGCAGCTACGAACTCACGGTGCCTTACGCCGACGACCGCGAATTGATCGGCGATATCCTGCGCCACGGCGCTGATGTCGACGTGGTGTCACCACCGACCCTGCGTGCGCGCGTGCGCGATCGCCTGCGGCAGGCGGCGGCGCGCTACGGCGACGCCGAGCACTGAGGCCTGGCGCGCAGGCAGACCCCTGCTCAAAGCTTGCCGAAATGCGGCCGGGCTCAATCGCCCAGGATGCGCGTTTTCCCCTAGAGGGGCAGTG
>JBEEIS010000156.1:0-9758 GCA_041169755.1 Pseudomonadota bacterium
GCGAGGACAGCAGCTTCCACACCGCGCCGACATCGGACTTGAGCGCCTTGGCGGGCTTGGCCCGCGGCAGCAGCTTGCGGTCGTCGATTTCAATGGTCTTGGGGTCGATGCCGGGGGGCAGGACCTTGATCGGTTGCAGCGCCTTGCAGCCCGTGAGCACCAGGGTCTTGACCGAGGACTTCCACGCCGGGGGCAAGGCCTCGAGCTTGGGGCAGCCGGTGATCTTCACCGAGGTGAGGTGTTCCAGGCCCTCCAGGGCCGAGGCGTCGACCAGCTCGGGGCATTGGCTGATTTGCAGAATCCGCAGCTGTTTCATGGACGCCAGAACCGACAGGTCGGTGATGGCCAGTTGCTCCAGACGCAATTCTTCGATGGACCCCGCAATGGGCTTGAGGCCGCCGATGTCCGTCAGTGCGTCCGCGCGGTTGATCCAGAGCTCTTTGATGTGCGGTGCCAGGGGCGGCAGACCCTCCAGGGAGCGCAAAGCCTTGAGTTGGCTGAGAACCAGGTAGTCACTGGGGGCCTTGCCGGGCTCGAGCAGGAAATTGCACATTTGCTTCAGTGGCAAGTCTTCGAGCGAGGTCAGGGCTTCGCAGGCCGAGAGCTCGATGGCTTCCAGGCGCTTGAGCTTTTTCAGGCCCGAGAGGTTCTTGATTTTCTTGAGACCGCCGATGTCCAGCCACCGCAGGCGCGTGGCTTCACGCAGCGGCTTCAGCGACGCGATCTCGGGGCAGTACGCGATGTCCAGCCACTCGAGGCTGCCGGCACTGGCTTCGAGCGCGGCGATCGAGGTCAGTTTCGCGTTGCCTCGCAGGTCGACGCGCTGCAGCCGCGTGCAGCCAGACAGGCCTGAGATATCTGCGAGCTGCAGGGCCGACGCGTCCAATGTTTGCAGCCGCGGCGCGTCCAGCCCTTTGAGGCTGGGCAGCGTGGCATGGGCCCGGCCGTACATCAGGTTGGTGGTCAGGACCAGCGACTGCAGGCGGGCCATGCTGCCCAGAGGGGCCACATCCTGACCGGAAAAATCCGGGTCCAGCGTGATGCGCGCGGAGGTCAGGCCGGCGAAGGCCGACAGGTCAGGCAGGACGCAGACCTTGCAGACCAAGGTGGTGATCGCATCGCGCAGTTTGGCTTCGGGGGTGCCTTTGGCGGCCAGGCCCAGTTGCTGCAGCAGCAAGGCGTCGAGCACGGGCTGCGTCTTGTCGTTGCCTGTGAAGCGTTTGCTACGCACCACCTGGCCTTCAGCATCGACGGTGACGCCTTCCAGCACGCCTTCCATCGTGGCACCGAGGGCGGCCGCGAGTTCCAGGCCCTGCAGGGCGGTCTGGCGGTCTTTCTCCTGGCACAGCTTGAAGATGCGCGAGGCTTCACCCTTGAGGGGCTTGAGGCGGACGGTGGGTTCGGTCATGGAGAAGGTTCTGCAAATAAGGTGGGCGCCGCGATGGCAACGTCGTCAGGCCTTGGGCAGCTGGACGACGCGGCCGAACTTGAGGTGGTCGTCCACAAAGCCATCGGCCGTGATGACCCACAGCAAGGGGCAGCGGGTGCGCACCTCGGGCGCGCTGGCGTAGCCGTCGGTAAGGTAGATGCAGGCGTCGAACGGCCCGTTGCGCGGGTCGCGCACCCAGGCCAGCGCGGGGTCGAAGCGGGTGCCGCCACCACCTTCGACGGCCTTGGGTGTCTGGCCCTTGTAGGGATAGCTGCGTTGCACCGCGGCATCGCATTCGACGACCATCACCTCGGCATCGTTCCTCCAGATGCCATGGATTTCTCGGAAGAACACCTCCAGCACCTCCTCGGAAATCGAGCCCGAGGTGTCGATCACCACCGCCAGGCGCTGCTTGCGCCGGATGCGGATGCCCGGAAAGGTGCCAAAGCGCTTGGACATGCGCCGTTGGGTGGGTACGACCTCGGTGCGGTAGCCGCTGCTGGCAAATAGGCGCAGGGTCCGCTTCCAATCGATCTGGGGCTTGCGCCGCTGCGCGAGGGCTTCGAGTTCAGTGCGGATCTCGGCAGGCAGCAGGCCCCAACCTTTGGACGCGGCGCGGTCACGTGCGCGCAGCAGGTGCCGCTCCAGGTCGGCCTCCAGGGCCTGGCGCAGGCCTTCGGTCAGTTGGGGGCCGGCTTGGCCCTTCGGGCCTTCTTCACCAAAGCCCTCGCCGCCGCCCGCGAACCAGAAGCTGTGGTCACCCTGTTGGGGTTCGCCCAGGGCCCGCTCCAGCGCCTCTTCACTTTGCGGTGCGCCGGTGTCTTTGCCAGCATCCATGTCCTGCTTGAGTGCCTTTAATTTCTCGTAGTACCACTCCAGGGTCTGGTTGGCCGCCAGGTCCATGTCGGGAAAATTGCGCAGCGTGACCGCCATCTCCGGCAGCGGCCAGGGGGCGATGTGCTGGTTGACCACCAGGTCGGCGGCGATGTTGAACAACTTCGGGTCGCCGTGCTGGATCAGGGGGCGGTACAGGTGTCGAAACAGCAGGTGCAGCGCTTCATGCTTGATCACCGCCACCCGTTCGTCTTTCTTGAGTTCTTTCATGAAGAACTCAGGGTTGACGATCAGGTGCAGGCCCGAGGGCGTGAGCGACACAGCGGCCGTGGGCACCTTGTCGTCGATGCGGCGCACCACACCACTGAGCAAGTGGCCATAGAACGGTTCCTTGAGCAGCAGGGCGACGATGCCCCGGCTCACTTCGTCGGCGACGTTCGCGCTGGATTTGGCGGCAGCCGGCTTGGCCGCCGCGGCCTTGGCCATCAGATGCCTCCGAGCACCAGCTTGGCCAACTGGGGCGAGCGCAGCATCGCCGGCAGCGGGCCGCCAGCCGCCACCAGGTCTCGGTGCAGGCTGAATCGCAGGTCGTTGGGGATGTCCTCGTGCATCAGGAAGGCGGTGAGGTTGGCGGCATGCGCGGGCTGCTGCGTGTACTTCGGGTCGACGAGCGTGAGGTACACGCGCGTGCAGATGGTGGCGATGCGGTCTACCCGCTTGGCGTCGCCCGGGCCCTTGGCCAGTTGCGCGATGCGCTTGGCCACGGGCGCAAAGTCCTTGGCGTCCAGGATGTCCTCCGGGTTGATCAACTGCTCCAGGTCGTCGTTGACGAAGGCCAGGAAGGTGGTGGCGGTGATGCTGTCCAGAGAGCTTTCCGCCAGCACGCGTACCAGCTCGATGTCTTTTTTCAGATCGGCAATGCCGCCCACCTGGTCGAAGAACTGGGCCATCGTGCGTGGCGTAGTGCGTTTGCCGGTGATGACCTCGGGGTAGGTCAGGACGAAGGCGATGCCGCGCGGGTCGACGCCGCTGGCGCTGGCCCAACGGCTCCAGGCCTTGAGGTCGAACACCATGGTCAGGTGCAGCATGCGCGTGAGCATGGCGTCGTCCATGGTGCTGACCGAGTAGTCGCCGCCTTCCGGGTTGGCGGTACAGACGATCTGCCACTTGGGCGGCAGCTTCCAGGAAAACATCTCGAATTCCTGCAGCAGCTGCATGGTGCCGCGCAGGATGCGGTCGTCGGCGCGGTTCAGGTCGTCCAGCAAGAGGATGCCGGGGCCGGTGTCGTCTTCACGCGGGACCCATTCGGGCGCCATGTAGACGGTGGTTTCGTCGCCCTGGACCTCGGGGTTGGGGTCGTTGCGCACCGGCAGGCCGTGCAGGTCGCCCATTTCCTCGAACTGCGCGGGCGCGCAGTAACGAAATTTCCAGCCGTTGGCCGCAGCGAAGGCCTTGACGATGGCCGTCTTGCCGATGCCGTGCAGGCCCCAGATGCAGATGGGGGTCGGGCGCTTGCCCTGGCCGTTGGGGCTGGTGGCGGCGGACTTTTCCTCGTTGGCCAGGTTGGTGCGGAAGATGTGTTCCAGCACGCGAGTGACGGACTCGCTGTCAAGCTGCGCGCCGTAAGTGGTGTACGAATCCGACATGGGAGGGGTCTTTCGCTGGGAAATAGTCTGCGGCGGTGGCAGGAAATAGGCGTTTAAGCCCTGGGGATGAAATAATTATATTGATCAAAATAAGCAGAAATACCCAAGGGAAATGGTCGGACAGACTTCAAGAGAACAGGACGCAGACACATGGCCAAAGCCCTGATGGTGACCCTCGGCACCCAGACCTTCAGTCTGGGTGTGAGCGAGGTCGAACGCGGTGATTTGTATGGCACCCGCAAGCGGGTCCCGACCGACAGCCAGGGCCGCAACTGCACGCGTGCAGCGCTGACCGGCGATGGCAGCCTGTTGGTGGCCTCGGGCATGTCGGGCCAGGGCTACTTCAATGGCGAGGGGCAGTACGTGCCGCGCGCACAGCTGGTGGGCATCGACGCCCAAGGCACGGTGGTGGAGAGCCAGCCTTCCACACTGGGGGTGCCCCAGGCGCTGGAGGGGCCGGTGGATCCGGCGACGGTGCTGGACCTGGAGCTCGTGGGCGTCTACCTGCTCGAGCCCGAGCAGGCGGCCAGCCCCCTGGTTGACCGCCTCAAGGCCGGCGACATCTACGCCTGCGATTTCAACTACGCCGCCAGCCTGGAGGTGGAGCGCGCTTACCTGCTGGCGAATGACCAGGGCCTGTTCGCGATCGTGGGCAAGCCGGTGCAGGTCGGCTGGGTGGAGGAGGGGGCGCGCTTTGCCCCGCCGGTGGAGGCGGCCGAAGCCTCCGACGATCTCGATTTCGAAATGCTCTGAGGCCCGCCATGTCCAACAACATCCATCTGGCCAATGCCAAGGGGCGCGATGCCTTCGTGACCCTGGCCACCTTGAAGGCGCCTGCGGCGCCCAAGCTCTCGTTGCCGGGCGAGGCAATCACTTTTCGCCGCTATGTGACCTGTACCGAGTCGGGCACCCACAAGGCCCTGACCGCGCGCTGGGGCGAGAACTACGCCACGCAGCTGGTGGAAGGCGACCCCGAGGTCGACTTCGAGCAGGTGGGCCAGTTCATCGAGCAGACCCAGACGGTGTACCTGGACCCCGAGGGTCAGGTGCTGACCGTGGAGCCGAACCTGATCGAGGTGCTCACGAACCCGGACGGTTCGGAGCGCGAGCGGCGCGCGCCGCTGGAGGCCGAGTCGAACACCGCGTCGGAGCTGCCGGTGCGCTGGACCGGCAAGCGCATCGACCTGGCCGAGGCGGTGCGCAAGTTCAGTTTCAAGCGCCGCATGCAGTTGCGCCACAGCGATGGCCTGACCTACGAGTTTCTGCATGGCATGGCCAAGGAGCTGGGCGAGTCGCGCAGCGTGATGCTGCTGGGGACCGGCGAGAAGGGTACCGGTCCGCTGGTGTTCCAGGCCAACGGCCGCCCGTACCGCGGTTTTCTGGAAGGCCAGGTGCAGGGGACCTCGTACCGCCTGACCCTGCTTCTGAGTGACATGGAGTTGAAGCGGCCTGCCGCGAAGTCGGGAGGTGCCGCATGAGCCAGACGATCTACACCGGTGGCCAGCCCTTTGGTGCCGGCCTGCGCGAGGCGCGGCTGGCGGATGCGAGCCTGCTGGAGATCCTGCAAGCCTACAAGCGGCGCGTGGCGGGCACCTACCGGGCCCTGCCGCCTTCGCGTCTGGGTGAACTCAGTGCGGCGCCGATGTGGGTGACGCGCAAGATCGACGGCGAGACCTGGTTTCTGGTCAAGCAGTCGGGGTCGGTGTTCCTGGCCAGTCCCTCGGGCCGCGTGCTGGCCGGCGACCTGCCGGTGCTCCAGCAGGCCGCGAAGTTGCCCGAAGGGAGCATCGTGGCAGGCGAGTTGCATGCCCGCGTGAGCGGGCGCCGAGAGCGCGTGGGCGATCTGGCCGCAGCGCTGGCGCGTGACGGCGCGGACGCACCGGACGGCATTGCCTTCGCGGCGTTTGACGGCGTGCAGCTGGCGGGCCAGCCGCTGCCGATCGCCTACGACGAGAAATTGCAGGCCTTGTCGGCCTGCTTGCCGGGCGGCACCCATTTGCAGGTGGTGCCGGCGCAGGCCCTGCACACCGGCCTCGAGGTGTTTCAGCGCTTCGAGACCGAGGTGGCTCAGGGCGGTGCCGAGGGCCTGGTGGTGCGCCATGCCAGCGGCATCGTCTACAAGATCAAGCCCGAGATCAGCCTGGACGCTGCGGTGATCGGCTACACGGTGAAAGCCGACCAGCCGCAAGCCTGTCGCTCGCTGCTGCTGGCGCTGCGCACCGAGGACGGCCGCTTCGTGATCGCGGGGGCTTGCGGCAACCTGGGTGACGACGCCCAGCGACGCGCCTGGTTCGAGCGCCTGCAGCCCCTGCACGCGGTGTCGCAGGTGCGCCGGGCCAGCGACAGCGGCGGCCTCTATCAGTTCGTGCAGCCGACGCTGGTTGCCGAGTTCACGGTGACCGACTTGCAGGCCGAACTCTCCGACGGCCAGGTCCCCAAGGCGCAGACCGCGACCTTCGGCGACGCCGGTTGGGCGCTGGCCGGTGCCACGCCATCCCCCAGCCTGATCCACCCGGTGCTCAAGCGCCTGCGCGAGGACAAGGCCGCGGATGTCACGGGCGTGCGGTTTGCGCAGGTGCAGGAGTACCTGCCCGCCCGTCCTGGTCCGGCGGCTGCCGTGGCAGCGGCCCTGCCGGCGAGCGCGGTGCTTCGCCGCGAGGTCTGGACCAAGACCACCAAGGGCCAGCTGGCGGTGCGCAAGCTGCTGGTGTGGAAGACGAACAAGGCCGAGGCCGCAGACCGCTATCCGGCTTATGTGGTGCACTGGACCGACTACAGCGCCGGTCGCGCCGAGCCGCTGGACCGCGATGTGCGGCCGGCCCCGGACGAGGCCAGCGCGCAGGCGATCGCGCAGGAATGGATCGACGCCAACATCAAAAAAGGCTGGGAGAAGGTAGGCCTCTGACATGACCGAACAACGACTCAAACCCCTGCGCGGTGACGGCGCCAAGCTGCTCAAAATGGTGCAGGAAGCTGCCGACCTGCAAACCCTGGAACAGGCCCTGGAACTGAGCGCCGCGATCGGACAGCCGGCCGAGGGGCTGCTCGATGGCATGGCGGTCACCGCTGCGGGGGAGCTTCTTTACAGCAGTCGTTTTCGTGGCACGCAGGCTACCCAGCCCGCCTTGGACCTGCTGCTGGTGCACCAGTTGGCCCTGGCGCTGCCCGGCACGCCCGAAGCGGACCTGCGGTGCGCGGTACGGTCCTTGGACCTGAGGTGCCCCGTGTTGCCGCCGCTTCGGGGCTTCGACGGCTTGGACACCCTGTCGCTGACCGTGCCTGAAGGTGCGCAGTGGTCCGACCTGTCCGCCTGGGGGCCGTTGCCGGCGTTGCAGACGCTGGTCATCACGAACGGTGGAACCAAGGACCGGCCGTCGTGCCTGCAGTCCCTGGCGGGCCTGCACGCGCCAGCCCTGGAGGACGTGCGTTTGAAGGGATTGGGCCTGGTGTCGATCGACGGCCTGCAGTCCTCCAGCCGACTGCGTACGGTCGATCTGGCGCAGAACCCGCAACTGACCTCGCTCGCCGCCCTGGCGGCCGCAGCAGCGGCCTTGGAAGATCTCAAGCTGGAAGGTTGCGAGCAGGTCGATGGGCTCGAGGCCCTGGCCGGCGCTGTGGCACTGACCACCCTGAACCTCAAGGGCTGTGCCCGCGTGCCGTCCTTGCAGCCCTTGGCTTCCAGCCGTGAGCTCTCTGTGATCGACCTGGAGGGCTGTGCGTCGCTGGCCTCGCTGGAAGGCCTGTGCGGCCCCTCGGTGCGTCCGCCCCGCTACCGATTTTTCAACTTCAACGGGTGTGCCGCCTTGACCTCGCTGCGTGGGCTGCCGCCCCTGCACGAGGAGGTCGACAGCCTGCGCCTGGAGGACATGCCCGCGTTGGCCAGCCTGGAGGGCATCGAGGCGGCTGGCGGGATCACGAGTATCGAGATCGACGGCACGGCGCTGACCGACCTGCAGGGGCTGGCGGGGCTCGTGCAGCTGAAGGAAGTGCGGGTTTTCGGCTGCAAGGCACTGGAGGATGTGCGCGTGCTGGGGACGCTGCCTGCACTGGCACGCGTCAGGGTGAGTGGCAGCCCGCGCCTGCAGTACTTGCCGGCGGTGTGGGGCGAGCGCCTGCGCAATCTGGAACTGTATGAGGGGGCGTTCACCGCCCTCGGCCAATTGCCTGCCGCACTGGAGCGTCTGGAGGTACGAGAGATCGGGTCGCTGCTCGACCTGCGGGGCGTCGAGAAGGCGACGGCACTGAAGGAGGTGGCGGTCGACACCTACTTGCGCGACGCCAGTGCTCTGAACGGACTGCCGCTTGCCTGTGTGCGTTGCTTCAATTCGGACAAGGTCGATCTGACGCCTGCGTGGGTGCACGCCACCCTGCGGGGCCTGAATCCGCTGCGGCTGGATTTAAGCTACACCGGCTTGAAGGAGCTGCAGTTCCTGATCGAACTTCCGCAGTTGGAGCAGCTGCATGTGGGGCATGACGCCTGCGATTTCTACGGCTTCAAGGGGACCGAGCACCTGACCCAGGCGGCGGTCCGCACCTTGCAGCGCGTCGTGTGCAAGAAGCACCAGCTGCCGGTGCCGGAGTTCCTCAAGCCGCGACGGGCCTCCAAGCAGGCGGCGGCCTCGGGGGGGCCGAGCCTGGCCGATGTCAAGCGCGGCCTGAGTTCGACGGACTTCCTGGAGGTCGTGGCCGCCCTGGACGCCCTGCGTGCCTGCGGCGATGCGAGCCTGTACGACGCCGTCTTCGATGGCGTGCACGGACCGACGATGTACACCGGCGACACCGCGCCCCTGGGCAAGATGTTCCGCGAGATCCGGGCGCATTACCGCACCTGGGCGCGCTGGGCATTGACGCATGCGCTGATGGACGCGCCGCAGGACTGTGCGTCTGCGCAGGCCCTGTGCAATTCGATCGAATCGATCCACCTGCATGTGAGTCTGGCGCACCGGCCCGATGCGGGTAAGCCCCTGGCGCTGGGCCGCTTCAAGGCCTTGAAGTCGTTCACCTTGCAAGGAACCGAAGACGAGAACCTGGCATTTCTGAGCGAGCTGGGTCCTCTGAAGTCGCTGTCGCTGCTGGACTTGCCCAAGCTGGCGTCGCTCGAAGGCCTGGCGTCGATGGCATCGCTGCCCTCATTGCAGACGCTGAAGCTGGACAAGTGTCCCAAGTTGCAGTCTCTCAAGGGCCTGGAAGGAGCGACGCAGCTGCAGATGATCACTGCGTCCGATTGCGAGGCGCTGCGCGATTTCACGGCGATGTCTGGTATGCGTGCCTTGACCGTCTTCCCGGGTTGGAGTCTGCGCGTCGGGCAGATCAACCTGAGCGGCTACGGCGCCCTCAAGGACGTGGGCTTTCTGACTGGTCTGGCATCAGCCGAGTCGTTGACCCTGAGGCTTGAGGGACGGGTGGATCTGTCTCCCCTCGCGCAGCTGACCCGGTTGCAGTCCCTGGAGCTCGAGCTGGACACGCTGGATCAGGATTTTTCGCCTCTGGTGGGTCTGAAGGCGTTGGACGTCCAGTTGATCGACCCCGAGACCGGCTATTCGCTCAGCGTGGAGGGCAAGGCCAAGCCAGGTCAGGGCCATGTCTGGCAGGGAGAGTTTCCGGTGCTGGAGACGCTGGAGTTGTCAGGCGGCGAGCATGATCTGTCGCAGCTGCGCGCGCCCGCGCTCAAGACGTTCAAGAGCTACGCACGGCAGGTTTCCCTGCGCGGGGTGGGCCATGCCAGGACCGTGGAGTTCATAGTCCGCGACTGCGGATCCCTGGAGGGCTTGGCCGGCAGTCCGGTCACTGCGTTGAACCTGCATTGCGCGCCCCGCGAAGGCGTGAAGCCCCCGAGTTTTGCCGTCGTC
>JBEEIS010000157.1:0-9977 GCA_041169755.1 Pseudomonadota bacterium
TTGCAGAACGCAACAAGGCCGGCCTGGACTCGAGCGAAGCGGTATTCATCGGCAACAAGGTCGGCGACGCTGCAGGCGCCATCGGCAAGGCCGCCCGCAAGATCGAAGCGGTCTACAGCTACCCGTTCCAGAACCACGCCACGATGGAGCCGATGAACGCCACGGCGATCTGGACGGCCGATAAGTGCGAGGTGTGGTGCCCGACGCAAAACGGCGACGCCGCGCTGTCCGCCACGTCGACAGCTGCCGGCTTGCCGCTGGACAAATGCGATGTCTACAAGATCAACCTCGGTGGCGGCTTCGGTCGGCGCGGCATGACCGACTACATCCGCCAGGTGGTGGCGGTGGCCAAGCAGATGCCCGGCACCCCGGTCAAGTTGATCTGGAGCCGCGAAGAGGACATGCTGCATGGTGCCTACCACCCGGTGACCCAGTGCAAGTTGACGGCCGGTGTCGATGCAGCGGGCAATATCACCGGTCTGAACATGCGCATCTCGGGTCAATCAATCCTGGCCTCGGTACTGCCCACCCTCATGACGAATGGCGCTGACCTGCTGACCTTCCAGGGGCTGCTGCCAGTCGGCCATGAGCGCTTTGCCGACCATGCGATCAGCTACGCATTCGACAACCTCACCATCGATCATGCGATGCGCAACACGCATGTGCCGCCCGGCTTCTGGCGCGGCGTGAATGCCAACCAGAACGCGCTGTACATGGAGTGCTTCATCGACGAGATCGCACACGCCACCGGGCAAGATGCCTTGGCGGTGCGGCAGAAGTTGATGGCCAAGAACCCCAAGGGCTGGGCGGTGCTCAAGGCTGTGGCCGACCAGGGCGGCTGGGGTCAGCCCACGCCCAAGGGCACCGGACGGGGCCTGGCGGCGTTCTACTGCTTTGGCAGCTATATCGCGGCCTGTGCCGAGGTCAGCGTGTCCAGCGCGGGCAAGCTCACGATCAAACGCATCGTCGCCGCCACCGACTGCGGCCATGCGGTCAATCCCAAGCAGATCGCGCATCAGGTGGAAGGCTCGTTCGTCTACGGTCTGGGCGCCATGCTGCATCAAGAATGCACCGTCAAGGACGGACGCATCGAGCAGGAGAACTTCCACACCTACCAGCCCCTGCGACTGTCGGAGATGCCCAAGGTCGAAACCATCGTGATGCCCTCAGGTGGGTTCTGGGGCGGCGTAGGGGAGCCGACCATCGCGGTGGCCGCACCGGCGGTGCTCAACGCGATCTTCAATGCCACCGGCAAGCGGGTGCGGGATCTACCACTGAAGAACACCAGCCTCAAGGCCTGAGGACCCCGGCCCTGCGTGCCGATCAGGCGCGCAGCGGCCCGAAGACCTGGTCCATCAGGGACCGGATCTCGGACAAGAACGCCATCTGCGAGCGACGCGCCACGGTCACCAGGCCAAAGCGCGCGCTGGCTTCTAGCGGTGGAGACAGACGGATCTCGGCCAGCTGCGGACCCGCCGCGCGTATGGCCAGCACCACCGCGTCACTGCCCAGAGCGACGTCGATCAGGTGCGAGATTTCTTCGCTGGAGAGTTTGACCAGGCGCTGCGGGTCGGCCTCGGGGCCGTAGCGTTCGATCAGGATGCGCGCCAATTCATCGCTCAAGGGCGTCGAGGCCACCGGGTACTGCTGCAACTGCTCAAAGCGCACCGAGCGCCGGCGCGCCAGCGGATGGTCCTTGCGGCACATGAAGGCCCCGGGCACTTCCACCAGGCGCTCCACCTTCAAGTCGGCCGAGGGCTTGAGGGAGCGCACGTCCACGACCAGGGCATCGAGCGCGCGATCCTGCAGGCGCTGCACCAGAACCTCGGTGGGCGCGCGGGAGATCTCAACGCGCAAATTGGGAAAGTGGGTGGCAAAGCGTCGCAGCAGGGGCGGGGTGAGCAGCGCACCGGGCCCCGAACCCAGACCGATACGCACACGCCCGGCGCTGCCCGGCCCCAGGCTCTGGCCCGTCACCTTGAGCGACTCGGCGTCTTCGATCAGCAACTGACTGCGTTCAAGCGTGACCTGGCCAAAGGCGGTGAGCTCGATGCGCCGACCGATGCGGTCGAACAGCAGCTGGCCCAGTTCGTCTTCCAGCGCCTTGATGCTGCGACTGAGGGCCGGCTGGGTGATGAACAGCGCCTGCGACGCCTTGACGAAGGAGCCGATGCGAGCCAGGGCGATGAACTGCCTCAACTGGACGAGCGTCATACGCAGATATCCATGCTTTGAAGATCATCTAATGATATACAACAATGCATTAGACATCATCAAAATAGCTTCCTACGATGCGTCTCACACCCACCCCAAAACGAGGAGACAAGCATGAACCGCACCCTGACCCGCCTGGCCACCGCCCTGGCCGGACTGCTGCTTGCAGGCAGCGCCCTGGCCCAGAGCTTTCCGAGCAAACCCGTCACCCTGCAGGTGCCCTACCCCGCCGGCGGTCTGTCGGACGTGATCGCGCGCACCGTGCACACCGCCCTGGGCAAGAACCTGGGCCAGCCCGTGATCGTGGACAACCTCGGTGGCGCCAGCGGCTCCATCGCCGCCCAGAAGGTACTGAACGCACCGGCCGATGGCCACCTGATCTTCCAGGGCTCGCCCAATGAACTGATTCTGGCGCCGCTGGCGATTTCGGCCGTGAAGTTCAAGAGTGAAGACTTCCGCCTGGTGCAGATGATCGCCATCGCCCAGATCGCCTTCATCGCGCGCAAAGACCTGCCCGTATCCAACGTCGACGAGTTCGTGGCCTATGCGCGCAAGGCCGCAGCCGAAGGCAAGCCCATCACCTACGCCAGCGTGGGCCCCGGCTCCTTCTATCACCTGCTGGGCGAGCACCTGTCCAAGGTCACTGGCATTCCGATGACCCATGTGCCCTACAAGGGCGCCGCCCCCGCCAACCAGGACCTGATCGGCGGCCAGGTTGACATCTTCCTCGCGCCTTATGGCCGCATGTATGACGACCTGCATCGCGATGGCAAGGTCAAGGTGCTGGCCATGCTCAATGGCGAGCGCCTGGACAGCGTCAAGCAGTACCCGGCAATCAGCGAGAGCCGTACGCTCAAGGACTTCACCTTCAACATCTGGACCGGCTACTTCGTACGCAAGGACACGCCCGAGCCCGTGGTGCAGACCCTGCACAAGGCCATCACCGATACGCTGAACGACCCCACCGTCCGCACCAACCTCGAGGCCAATAGCCAGATCCTGGCCAAGCCCCTGGCACCTGCTGCCGTGGCCAAGGCCTATGCCGACGGCACCGCGCAATTCCGCGCGATCGCCAAGTCCATCAACCTGCAGCCGCAGTAAGCGCGCCAGGTTCGCCGTGCGCAGCGACTACCTGGGCGCCACCCTCGCCCCGCGCATCGGCGAATTCATCGCCCTGCGCCGCGACCTGCACCAGCACCCCGAGCTGGCCTTCGAGGAGCACCGCACCAGCGCGCTCGTCGTCGGCAAGCTGCGGGACTGGGGCTACACCGTGTCCACCGGCCTAGGCGGCACCGGCGTGGTGGGCTCCTTGCGCCGGGGCAGCAGCCCGCGCGCCATCGGCCTGCGTGCGGACATGGACGCCCTGCCGATCAACGAAGCCGGCGAGATGGCCTGGAAAAGTAGCCGCCCTGGTCTCATGCATGCCTGCGGCCATGACGGCCACACCGCGTCGTTGCTGGCGGCGGCGCGTCGTATCGTCGATGAAGTCGATTTCGACGGCACGCTGCACCTGATCTTCCAACCAGCGGAAGAAGGCGCGGGCGGCGCGGTGCGCATGATCGCCGACGGCCTGTTTCAGCAGCATCCGTGCGATGCGGTCTATGCCCTGCACAATATGCCGGGCATTCCCACCGGCCAGTTCGTGTTTCGCAGCGGGCCGACCATGGCCTCCAGTGACAACGTCACGATCACGCTGCGTGGCACGGGTGGCCACGGCGCTTTCCCGCACCGCGCCAGCGACTGCGTGGTGGCGGCTTCGTCCATCGTGATGGCGCTGCAGACCCTCGTCTCGCGCAACGTCGACCCGCAGCAGACGGCTGTCGTCACCGTGGGCGCCTTCCACGCCGGCGAAGCCAACAACGTAATCCCCGATAGCGCCCGCCTGGAGCTGAGCGTGCGCGCGCTGGACCCGCAAGTGCGCGTGCTGCTGAAGGAACGGATTCATGCGCTGGCGTCGCTGCAGGCCCAAAGCTTGGGCGTCCACGCCGAAGTCGATTGGCGCGAGGGCTACAGCGTGCTGGTGAATGACCCGGCGGAAACGGCCTTCGCCACCCGCGTGGCGCAGGACCTCTTTGGGGCACAACGCGTCACGCCGCAGGGCGATCCGCTCACCGCCAGCGAGGACTTCGCCTTCATGCTGGAGCAAGTGCCCGGTTGCTACTTCTTCGTCGGCAACGGCGAAGCCGGTACCCCGGGTGCGTGCATGGTGCACAACCCCGGCTACGACTTCAACGACGACCTGATCGAACCCGCCGCGGCTTTCTGGGCGCAGCTGGTGCGCGAGCGGCTCGCGCCAGCTTGAAAGACGCGGGGATTTAGACCCGCTCGAGGATTACCGCAATGCCCTGGCCCACGCCGATGCACATGGTGCACAGCGCGTAGCGGCCACCGCGTTGGTGCAGCTGGTTGACGGCGGTGGTCGCCAGGCGCGCGCCGCTGGCGCCCAGGGGATGACCCAACGCGATAGCGCCGCCCCAGGCGTTCACGCGCGGATCGTCGTCTTGCAGGCCCAGATCGCGCAGCACGGCCAAGCCCTGGGCCGCAAAGGCCTCGTTCAATTCGATCACGTCCATCTGCGCGAGCTTCAGGCCCGTGAGTTCGAGCACCTTACGCGTGGCCGGCGCCGGGCCCATGCCCATGATGCGCGGGGCCAGACCGGCGGTGGCCATGCCCACCACGCGGGCGCGCGGCGTGAGGCCGTGGCGCTTGGCGGCCGCTTCGTTGGCCAGGATCAGAGCGCAGGCGCCGTCGTTCACACCGCTGGCGTTGCCGGCGGTGACGGTGCCGTCGGGGCGCACGACGCCCTTGAGTTTGGCCAGGACTTCCAGACTGGTTTCGCGCGGATGTTCGTCCTGGCTCACGACGATCGGATCGCCCTTTTTCTGCGCGATCGTGACGGGCGTGATCTCGGCGGCGAGGTAGCCGGCCTTCTGGGCCGCCACCGCATTCAACTGCGAGCGCAGCGCCATGCGGTCCTGGGCCTCGCGCTCGATCTTGTAGTCGCTGGCGACGTTCTCGGCGGTCTCGGGCATGCTGTCCACGCCGTACATCTCTTTCATGCGCTTGTTCACAAAGCGCCAGCCGATGGTGGTGTCATACACCGCGTTATTGCGCGAGAAGGCGGTCTCCGCCTTGGGCATGACAAAAGGCGCGCGGCTCATGCTCTCGACGCCACCCGCGATCATCAGCTGTGCCTCGCCCGACTTGATGACGCGCGCCGCACTGCCCACCGCGTCCAGACCCGATCCGCACAGACGGTTGATCGTGGCGCCGGGGACGTCCATCGGCAGGCCGGCCAGCAAGGTCGCCATGCGGGCCACATTGCGGTTGTCCTCACCCGCCTGGTTGGCGCAGCCAAAGAGCACGTCGGTCACCTGGGCCCAGTCCACCCCAGGGTTGCGCGCCATCAGCGCCTTCAGCGGGATGGCGGCCAGGTCGTCGGTGCGCACGCTCGAGAGGGCACCGCCGTATCGGCCGAAGGGTGTGCGGATAGCGTCGCAAATATAGGCTTGGGCATGGGACATGGCAGGGCCTCAGTCGGTGGCTTCAGGAAGTCGGCTGCAGCTTGAAGAGGCTGGTGGACTCGGTCTCGAGCACCAGGCGCTCGTCTGCGGTGAACATGCGCCAGGTCCACTCGACCACCCCCAGCTCGGGCCGCTTGGTGGAGCGGCGCACCTCATTGACCGTGATGCGCAGGGTCAGGACATCCCCCGGGCGCACCGGCGCCGGCCAACGGATATTGGACACACCGGGCGAGGCGAACGATTCGGAGTCCTTCAGCACATGGTCCGCCGCCAGGCGCATGGCGATCGAGCAGGTGTGCCAACCGCTGGCGATCAGACCAGAGAACGGCCCCGCTTTCGCGCGCTCGGGCTGGGTATGGAACCACTGCGGGTCGTAGGCGGTGGCGAACTGCAGGACCTCGGCCTCGGTGACCGGGTAGGAGCCGACCTCGATCACCTGGCCGGCATGGAAATCAGCGAACTTCATATCCCGATGGTAACGACCCCGCCCCGAGGGCGATCAGTAGGTCTCCAGGTGCAGGCGGCCATCGCGCTTGAGGGCGGCGCCCACGGTGTCCCAGTTCAGACCGGCCTGCTGCGCGATGTCCTTGAGCGCCAGCACCACGCCCTCCTCCATCGCCTTGAGACCGCAGACGTAGAAATAGGCGTTGGGATCGACCAGCATCTGGGCCAGGTCGGCAGCCTGTTCACGCATGGCGTCCTGCACGTACTTGCGCGGCTGGCCCGGCGTGCGGCTGTAGGCGAAGTGGGTGTCGATGAAGTCCTTGGGCAGGCTTTGCAGCGGCCCGAAATACGGCAGCTCCTGCTGCGTGCGCGCACCGAAGAACAGCATCAGGCGTCCGCCCTCGAACTTTCCGCTGGCGCGCTGGCGGCGGCGCCACTCGGTCATGGCGCGCATGGGGGCGCTGCCGGTGCCGGTGCAGATCATCACGATGTGACTGCGTGGGTGATTGGGCATGAGGAAGCTGGTGCCAAACGGCCCGATCACCTGCACCGTGTCGCCCACCTTCAGGTCGCACATGTAGTTGCTGGCGACGCCGCGCACCGGCTTGCCCTGGTGGTCCTCCAGCACGCGCTTGATGGTCAGGGACACGTTGTTGTAGCCGGGGCGCTCGCCGTTGCGCGGGCTGGCGATGGAGTACTGGCGCGCATGGTGCGCGCGGCCCTTGTCGTCCACGCCGGGCGGAATGATGGCGATGGATTGGCCCTCGAGGCAGGGAAAAGGTACCTGACCGAAGTCCAGCACGATGTGGTGGGTGTCGTAGTCGGTACCGACCTCGGTCACGCGCACATTGCCCGTCACCGTGGCGGTGATGGTCTTCTCTGCGGCCTTGGGGCCGTAGAGGTTGGTGTAAGGGTGGGCGGCCGACCAGGGCGGCACTTGCGCGCCGTATTGCGCGCTGTTGAACGGCGCGTCGGCTTCGGCGGTGGCGGCGGTGGCGACCACCGTCGCCGCAGCGGCGACGGGTTCAGCCTCGGCGACTCCACCGGCCTGAACCAGTTCCTCGGGCGGCAGTTCCGCCGGCAGCGACTCCCAGGTCAGTTGTTCGGCGGGCGTGTAGGCCCGCACGCGCGGCATCTGCCGCCAGTTGTCGATGGACCCCGTGGGACACGGCGAGATGCAGGCCATGCACAGGTTGCACAGGTCGGCGTCGACGACGTAGTTGTTGTCATCGTGCGTGATCGCCTTTTGCGGGCAGATCGACTCGCAGGTGTTGCAGCGGATGCAGATCTCGGGATCGATCAGGTGCTGCTTGATGACGGCGACTTGTGCGTTTTCCATAGTGCTTGTCTCCAAAAGGTCCCAGGGCCGCTAAAGCGGCCCTTTTCCAGTGGCCGCCGTGGATCCGGCTTTGCCGGTCCACCAGCGGCGCCCCCTTGAGGGGGAAGCGGCGAAGCCGCTTCGGGGGTGGGTCAAATCCTAGTCAATTAAACCGGACGTATTCGAAGTCGACTGCTTGGCGGTTGATGCCGACCACCGGGGGTGCAATCCAGTTGGCGAACTTGCCCGGCTCGACGACGCGGCCCATCAGGCTGGCCACATAGACGCGGTCTTCGGCGGTGGGCAGCCACTCACCGACCTTGGCGTTCCACTCGGCCTCGCTCACCACGCGACCCTCGGGCGAGACCTTCACGCCCGCCAGCGCACCGATGTTGCGGTGGAAGGCTTTGTGCGGCGCCACCAGCTTGAAGGGGATGCCGGCCTTCTCAATCAGTTTGTTCCAACGGCCCACGCCGGCCACGCTGTCCTTGATGTAGTCATCGCGCAGCACTTCGTTGAGCGCATTGAGCATCGGCACTTCGCGTTCGACCAACTGACCGTCCTTGACCGCCAGGACCTTGTAGGTCTGGCCACGCAGCTGGTGGTCGTCCATGCGCTTGCCTTCTTCGTAGCGACCCTTGAGGCCGGTGCTGTAGAAGGTGGCGGCGTTGCTGGACTCGTCGGCACCGAACAGGTCGATGGTGACGCTGAAGTGGAAGTTCAGGTAACGCTGAATGGTGGGCAGATCGATCACGCCCGCTTCGCGCAGCTTCTTGGGGTCGTCGGTCTTGAGCTCGTTCATCTTCTGGCAGGTGCGGGTGATCACACGCCCGATGCCCGACTCGCCCACGAACATGTGGTGGGCTTCTTCCGTCAGCATGAACTTGGTGGTGCGGGCCAGCGGATCGAAGGCGCTTTCAGCCAGCGCGCACAGCTGGAACTTGCCGTCACGGTCGGTGAAGTACGTGAACATGAAGAAGGACAACCAATCGGGCGTCTGCTCGTTGAACGCCTGCAGGATGCGGGGGTTGTCCTCCTGGCCGCTGCGACGCTCCAGGAGGGCCTCGCCTTCCTCGCGGCCATCACGACCGAAGTGCTTGTGCAGCAGATAGACCATGGCCCACAGGTGGCGGCCTTCTTCCACGTTGATCTGGAACAGGTTGCGCAGGTCGTACATGCTGGGCGCGGTCAGACCCAGGTGACGTTGCTGCTCGACGGACGCCGGCTCGGTGTCACCCTGGGTGACGATGATGCGGCGCAGGTTGGCGCGGTACTCGCCGGGCACGTCCTGCCAGGCGTTCTGGCCCAGGTGATCACCAAAGTGAATCTTGCGGTCCTGCTCGGCGGGGTTCAGGAAGATGCCCCAGCGGTAGTCGGGCATCTTCACATGGCCGAACTGGGCCCAGCCTTCCGGGTCCACGCTGGTGGCGGTGCGCAGATAGACGTCGAAGTTCTGGCTGCCGTCCGGGCCCATGTCGTCCCACCACGAGAGGAAACTGGGCTGCCACTGCTCGAGCGCGCGCTGCAGGGTGCGGTCTTCGCTCAGGTTGACGTTGTTGGGGATTTTTTCGCTGTAGTTGATCGAGGACATGAGGGACTCCAGAAAAATTCAAAAACTCAGACGCGGTTCCAGTCGAAGGCGGCTTTGTCGCCCTTGCCATAGACCTTGAGCGCGCCCTTTTCGCCGACGGCGTTGGGGCGCTGGAAGATCCAGTTCTGCCAGGCGGTGAGGCGGCCGAACACACGGGTGAACATGTTCTCCACGCCGTTGAACCGCAGGTTGGCTTCCAGGCCGGTGAGGGAGTCGGGGCTCATGGCCACGCGCTCCTCGATGGCGATGCGGGTCTCGTCAGCCCAGTCGATGTCGTCCGGATTGCTGGTGGCCAGGCCGACGGCGAAGGCGGCGTCGGCGTCCAGCGCCTGGCCGGCCTTGGCGCGCACCGCGTCCAGCGCGGGCTGCTCGTTGTAGAAGCGGCGCTGCAAGCGGCTTTGCTCGGTGATCATGGGGTAGAGGCCGAAGTTGGTCTCGCCCACCATGATCTTCGGCGCCTTGGCGGCGTCGTCGGGCAGCGACAGGTGGTAGATGCGGTCGCAGGCCAGGGCCAGCTCGAGGAAGGAGCCGGCAAAGCACGAACCCTCTTCGATCAGCGCAAACAGGCTGCGCGAGGACACGTCGATGCGGCTGAAGGTGCGGCGCAGGAGGCCAATGGTCTCGCGCACCAGCCAGTGGCCCTGGTGCGCCATCAGCGTGGCGTCCATGGCCATGACGGCAGAGGCATCGCCCTCGGTCTTGATCAACCAGGTGCCGATGTCCAGCTCGTTGGTGCGCATGTTCAGGATGGCGTCTTCCAGCTCGCGCGCCATCTGCAGCGGGTACCAGTGAGCGCCTGCGGCTTCGATGCCGGCGATGTCGGTGGGCTGCGCGCCGGTGGGGGCCTTGACGGTGAAGGTGGCGGTGCGCTTGGCGCGGTCGATCT
>JBEEIS010000158.1:0-14834 GCA_041169755.1 Pseudomonadota bacterium
CCTTCGAACCGGTGTGGCTGCCCTTCGATCACCCGCTGTGGATCGTCTATTCCAGCGGCACCACCGGTCTGCCCAAGCCCATCGTGCACGGTCACGGCGGCACCGTCATCGTTGCCCTGGCCCTGAAGATCCTGCACAACGACGTGGGCTGCAGCTACCACCCCAACTCCTGGGGCGAGCGCTATCACTGGTACAGCTCCACCGGTTGGGTGATGTGGAACGCGCAGGTCGCGGGGCTCCTCAATGGCACGACCTGCTGCCTCTACGATGGCAATCCGGGCGGCAGCAAGGAGAACCCCGACTGGACCACGCTCTGGCGCTTTGCCGCCGAACTGGGCGTCACCTTCTTCGGCGCCGGTGCGGCCTTCTTCGCCAACTGCATGAAGGCGGGGGTGGACCTGGCGTCGATGTCGGGGCTCAAGACCGTGCGCGCATTGGGCACGACCGGGTCGCCCCTGTCGGAAGATGTTCAGCGTTGGGGCACTCGCGAATTCGAGAAACTCGGAACGCGTGACATCTGGTGGTGCAACATCTCCGGCGGCACCGACTTCGCGGGCGCCTTCATCGGCGGCCACCGCGAGCTGCCGCAGATTCCCGGTCAGATGCAATGCCGCCTGCTCGGGTGCGCGGTCGAGGCCTGGAACGAAGACGGACAGCCCGTCACGGGTGAAGTCGGCGAGCTCGTGTGCACGCAGCCCCTGCCGTCCATGCCCCTGTACTTCTGGGGCGACGAGGGCGATCAGCGCTATCTCTCCAGTTACTTCGACATGTACCCCGGCGTCTGGCGCCACGGCGATTGGCTCAAGGTGACGCAGACGGGCCACTGCATCATCTACGGTCGCAGCGACGCCACCATCAACCGCCACGGCCTGCGCATGGGCACCAGCGAGTTGTACAGCGCGGTCGAGGCCCTGCCCGAGGTGTTGGACTCGCTGGTGGTCGACCTCGAATACCTGGGCCGCGAAAGCTACATGCCGCTGTTCGTGGTGCTGCGCCCGGGCCTCACACTGGACGCCGCGCTCCAGGCGCGCCTGCGCGACGCGGTCAAGACCGCACTCTCGCCACGCTTCGTACCCGACGACATCGTGCAGGTGGCCGAAGTCCCGCGCACGCTTTCGGGCAAGAAACAGGAGCTCCCGATCAAGAAACTGCTGCTCGGGCAGCCGCTGGAGAAAGTGGTCAATCCCGACGCGATGGCCAACCCCGGTTGCCTGGCCTGGTACGTGGACTTCGCGCGGCGCCGCGGCGCCTGAACGACGCGTCGCGCGCCCTTCAGGCCGCCGGCTTGCGATTGACCAGCACGATGCCCACCGCCACGCCGGCCAGCGCCAGCACCAGCTGCGGGGTGAGGGGTTCGTTGAGCAGCACCACCCCGAACACCAGCGCGAACACCGGTGTGAGGAAGGTGAAGGAGCCCAGCTTGGTCGCCGGGTACTTGCGCAGCAGGTCCATCCACAGGAGGTAGCTGGCGAAGGCGCCCACCACCGTCTGCAGTCCGATCGAGCCCCAGGCCGTGGCGGAATACGAGAACGACCAGGTCTCGCCCAGAGCGATCGACAGCAGGGGCGCGACCGCGGCGGTCACCGCCACCTGATAGAAAAGGGTTTTCTCGGCACTCACCGTGGCCAGGCGGCTGCTGCGGATCACGAGGGTGGTCAGGCCCCAGAGCAGCCCCCCCAGCAGGGCCACTGCGTCACCGCGTAGCTGGCGGGGCAGAGCGGCCTGACCGAACAGGCCTTCCGCGAAGGCCAGCGTCACCGCCGCGAAGGCGATCACCAGGCCAGTCCATTGCAACGTGCGCAGGCGCTCGGTGGGTACGAACCGCGGCAGCAGCAGGGCCACCACAAAGGGCGCGGTGTACAGGAACACCGTCAGCCGCGAGGCCGCGGTATCTCGCAGGCCCAGATAGATGCAGGTGAATTCGCCGGCGAACAGCAGGCCCGCCAGCAGGCCGCCACGCAGCGTGCCGTCCCGTGCGAACAGCGGCACGTTTCGCAGTCGGCACCAGAGCCACAGCAGCAAGGTCGCGCCGGCGAAGCGGATCGAGGCCTGCCACAGCGGCGGCACCTCGTGCACCACCGACTTGATCAGGATCTGCTGCAAGCCCCAGAAAAGGCAACAAGCCACCACCAGGACGGAGGCCGCGCGGTCGATGTGCTCCTTGCGCTGGACCATGTGTGACGGGTCAGAGCGGATGCTCGGTGTAGAAGCGACCGCCGTGGTAAAGGAGTGGCGTGGCGTCGTCCCGCCAGGCGCAGCGCTCGACCTCGCCCACGAAGATCACGTGATCGCCTTCGTTGTAGCGGCTGCGGTTGAAGCATTCAAACGTGGCGGCCGCTCCGGCGATCAGGGGCGCGCCCCCGGCGCCGGGCGTGGCCTGCACACCCTGCCAGCGGTCCGTGGCCTTGCTGGCAAAGCGCTCGGCCAGCGCCTTCTGGTCGGCGGCCAACACGTTGATGGCGTAGTGCGAACCGGCCTCGAAGGCCGGCAGCGACGCGGCCGCCCGCGACAGGCTCCACAGCACCAGGGGCGGATCCAGGGAGACCGAGTTGAAGGAGTTGGCCGTCAGGCCCACTGGCGCGCCCTCGGCACTGAGGGTGGTCACGATGGTCACGCCCGTGGCGAACATCCCCAGGGCGCCGCGGAATTCGCGCGGCGAAAAACTGGGCGCCTGGGCGCGTTGGGGCGGGGTCATGGGCGGGGGCTGTGCGGGCGTAAGGGGCGAAGTATGCCTAAAGCGGCTGCCGCACCCCGGCCGCACGCCGTTGCGGGAAAGTCCGAGTGCCGGCAGAGCCTGGTGCCCGCGCCTAGAATTTGACACATGAACTCTCGTGACCCGGTCAGCGCCAAGCCCTCCTTCAAGGAGCAGATGCTGGCCGCGCGCGAAGAGGCCATCATCCAGACCGTCAATCGTCTGCTGGCGGAAAAAGGCTTCGACGCCATGACGGTGGACGAAGTGGCTGCCGATGTGGGTATTGCCAAAGCCAGCCTCTACAAGCACTTTCCGAGCAAGGAAGACCTCGCCGCTGCCGCCATGGCTCGAGCGATGGACCGGGCCTGCGACTTGGTCGCTGGCCTGCCGGAGGCGGGCACCCCCCTGGACAAGCTCAAGGCCGTTGTGCGTTGGACGCTGGAGATGCAGCTGGCCGGCCAGATGCCCTCGCTCCCCAGCCAGAACTCCAGCCTGCGCTCCGCCCTCATGGGCAACAGCCATTACATGGACGGTCTCATGCGTGTGAGCGACCAGCTCGGGGGCTGGATCGAGGCGGCCCAGGCCGGTGGGGCCATCAACCCGGCGCTGCCGCCGGTGGCTGTGCTTTACACGTTGTTCGCGCGGGCCTGCGACCCGGTGGTCGAGTTCCTCAAGGCCGGCGGGCAGCACACGGACGAAGAAATCATCAATCTGGTCCTCTCCACCTGCTTTGACGGCTTGAACAGCCGCTGAGGCCCGCGCGCCTCAGGCCAGGTTGATCGTGTAGGTGTCGCGAAACGCGACCTGCTCACCCTTGGACGCGTACCCCAGCGTATTCGCCACCACGCGACAGCCCTTCGCCACATAGTCCTGCGGGCAATGCAGGTGGCCGTGCAGCCACCACTGTGCCTGCGGCAGCAGATCGTCCAGCGCATTGCAAAACCCCGCGGTGCCCGGCGTGAGGCCGTAGCGTGGGTCAGCGCTTTGGAGGCTGGGTGCGAAATGCGTCACCACCACCGTTGTGCCCTCAAAGGGCGCGGCCAACGCCTGCCTCAGCCAGGCCTGACATTCCCGCCCCAGCACTTGCAGGTCTTGCGCCAGCAGGTGCTCGCCCCCGCGCAGCGTGGAGTTCTTGCGCAGATAGAAGTCGGCCGCGCGCAGCGCCTTGTCGCGGGCCTTCAGCTGCGCGGTCAGCGGGCCTTGCGACGGGACCAGGGCCTCGAAGTCGGACCACAGCGTGGTGCCGATGAAGCGCACGCCGTCCACCACGACGACCTCGCGCTCCAGCCACGTGATACCCAGGCGCTCGCAAGTTTGGCGCAGGCGCGCGTGTGCTTCATCGAACTCCAGCGCGTCGTATTCATGATTGCCCGGGACGTACAGCACCGGGGTGGGCCACCCCTGTTGCGGCGAGAAGCGCGCCAGGCCGAAGTCGGCGTCTGCCAGCTGGCTGCCCGGCTGGTAGGAGCCGATGTCGCCCGCCAGCACCAGCAGGTCGGCGCCCGGCGCGGGCACCGGCCGGTAGTGCGGGTGCACCTCAAGGTGCAGGTCGGACAGCAGCTGGACTTTCACGCGGCGATGGTCGGGGGCAGCGCGCGGGCCGAGGCCGCAGCCACTGCGCCGCGCAGCCAGGCATGCGCGGACAGGTGGCTGTCACGGCGGTGCCATAGCAGGTCCACGTGCACGGGCGGCACCGGAAAGGGCAGCTCCCGCATGGCCAGCGCGCCGGCGTGCGCTACCGCCACGTCGACGAAATGCCGAGGCAGTACCGTGAGCAGGTCCGACGAAGCCACCACCTGGCCTGCGGTGAAGAACTGGTTGACGGTGAGCACGATCCGCCGTTCGCGCCCCATGCCGGCCAGGGCTTCGTCGATGAAACCGAAGGGCCGCCCGGAAAAACTCACGAGCAGGTGGTGCGCCTGGCAAAACGCATCCAGCGTCAGCGCGCCCGCGGCCAGCGCATGGTCCTTGCGCATCACGCACACGTAGTCGCCGTCATACAAGCGCGAATGTTCGAACCCCGGCAATGCACCGGCCTGGGCCTGCGCGGTCAGATCGGCCAGCACCGCCGGGAAATAGCCCACCGCGAGGTCCATCTGGCGCTCGTCGAGCAGCCGGCGCGGGTCGCGTGTGGTCAGGGGCAGCACCCGGATCGACACCCGGGGCGCTTCGCGCTCGATGATTTCCACCAGCCCTGGCATGACGGTGGCGGCGGTGGCGTCGGCCATGGCCAGCACGAAGCTGGTGTCGGCCTGCGCGGGCACGAACTCCCCGGGAGCCAGCGCGGCTTCAAGCCGGCGCAGCGCGTCGCTGACGGTGGGCCACAGGGCCAGCGCGCGCGGCGTGGGCTCGACCCCGTAGCCGCTGCGCACCACCAGCCTGTCACCGAGGAGGTCGCGCAGGCGCGACAGGGCGTTGCTCACCGCCGGCTGCGTCATCGCCAGGTTACGGGCCGCGCGGGTGAGGTTGCACTCGGCCATGACCTGATCGAAGACCCGCAACAGGTTCAGGTCCAGGGTGCGGAAGTTGGGCCCATGTATCACAGTTGATGATGATATCAATCATCAATCTAAATTGGAAAAATACTAGGGTTGACCCTAGTATTCGACCATCGCCGGGCAAATTGCCGGCCCCACGATTGAAAAGGAGTTCCCCATGAGTTCGTTCGTCCACCTCGATTACTCACTGCAGCATCCCGGCGTCGTCCGCGCCGAGCGCGCTGCCGCCCTGTTGCAAGGGACCTGGCGCCAGGCGCGGCAGGGCAGCCTGCTGCTCGCCGCTATCGTTGCGGCATTGATGGTGGTGGTGGACCAGGTCATCGACACCGGGTCGGACGGCCACCTCCTGGCAGCCTGGGTGCTGATGTGGGCGGTCGCTTTCGGCGCGATCGCCTTCCTGGCTTCGCCCAGCCGGGTGTTGGCCCAGCGCGTGGCGGGCGGCTTGAGTCGCTGGAGCGCCGCCCGTCGCCAGGCGGCGGATGACCGCCGTCTGTGGCAGATGGCCCTGACCGACGGCCGCGTGATGGCCGACCTGCGCTGCGCGCGGGACCGCGCGGACGGTGCCCAGTCGGGCCACTGAGGCCGCTACCCGAGCGCTTCAGCGACACGAAAGAGTTCGGTGGAGCGCGGCTGGAGGCGCTGTTACTGAGGGGCACCACAACAGGAGCCCCACGCATGAGTCCCGCTTTCGCGACTTCGCCTTACTCTCCCGCAGTCGCTCCCCGAGCGCAGACTCCCATCCTGATCGACGAGGACCGAGCTGCCTTGGTTGAGCAGCGAGCGACAGCACTGCACGCTCGAAGCGTCATTCGACAGGGTGTGGTGCCGACGTACCTGCGGCTATTCGCCGCGGGGGCCGCTACGGTGACCGGATCGGCCATCGCCCTCGCGCTGGTGGAAAGTCATGACGGGGCCGTGGCCGCGACGTGCGGGATGGCCGCGGGCCTGGCCAACATGGTCATTGCCGGGGTCGGATTAGGCGTGAACACGCTGGCTGCGTGGCGCCACACGCGCACGGTAAGAGCCATCAACGTGCAGTTGCGACAACCTGATCAGGCCGCGGACGTTCGTCAGCTTTTCCGCTCGCCGGGCCGCCCTGAGGCAAAGTCCTCCAGCCAGGGTCACGAGTACCCCTTGCGAGCCGATCAGGACTGTCCGACGCCCCCCGACTCGCCGATAGAGCTCCCCCGCCCTCCTTCAGTCAGGCGGTCGGGCGGCGATGCGGCGGGCGACTCAGACTGACCCCGACTCGGGCGGAGTCAGTCGCTGCGCCGCTCAGGCTGCCAGGCGCTGCTCGATCTGCGCCTTGGTGGCTTTCAATTCATCGGGCAGGTGGTAGGCCAGCTGCTCGAAGAGTTCGGCATGCAGCTTCAGTTCCTGCTGCCAAGCGGCCTTGTCGATGTGGGTTACGGTCCTGAACTGTTCGGCGCTGAAGTCCAGGCCGGTCCAGTTCAGCTCCTCGTACGAGGGGCTCACGCCGAACACGTGCTCGGTACCCTTCGCGCCGCCTTCGATGCGGTCGATCATCCACTTAAGCACGCGCATGTTCTCGCCATAACCGGGCCAGACGAACTGGCCGTCTTCTCCCTTGCGGAACCAGTTGGTGGTGTAGATCTTCGGCAGCTTGGCGCCGGAGGTGGAGAGCTTCTTGCCCAGGTCCAGCCAGTGCTGGAAGTAGTCGGCCATGTTGTAGCCAGCAAAGGGCAGCATGGCGAAGGGGTCGCGGCGCACCACACCCTGCTGGCCAAAGGCGGCAGCGGTGGTCTCCGAGCCCATGGTCGCGGCCATGTAGACGCCCTCGGTCCAGTTACGGGCCTCGGTCACCAGCGGCACGGTGGTGGAGCGGCGGCCGCCGAAGATGAAGGCGTCAATCGCCACGCCCTTGGGATCGTCCCAAGCGGTGTCCAGCGCGGGGTTGTTGGTGGCGGCCACGGTGAAGCGCGCATTGGGGTGGGCGGCCTTGGCGCCGGTTTCCTTGGCGATGGCGGGCGTCCAGTCCTTGCCCTGCCAGTCGATGGCGTGTGCCGGCGCCTCGCCCATGCCCTCCCACCACACATCACCGTCGTCGGTCAGGGCCACGTTGGTGAAGATGACGTCCTGGTTCAGGCTCGCCATGCAGTTGGGGTTGGTCAGCGTGTTCGTGCCCGGAGCCACGCCGAAGTAGCCGGCCTCGGGGTTGATCGCATAGAGCTTGCCGTCGGCGGCGGGCTTGATCCAGGCGATGTCGTCGCCGATCGTGGTGACTTTCCAGCCGTCGAAGCCCTTCGGGGGGATGAGCATCGCAAAGTTGGTCTTGCCGCAAGCGCTGGGGAAAGCGGCGGCCACGTGGTACTTCTTGCCCTGGGGATTGGTCACGCCCAGGATCAGCATGTGCTCGGCGAGCCAGCCTTCGTCGCGGCCCATGGTGGAGGCGATGCGCAGCGCAAAGCACTTCTTGCCCAGGAGCGCGTTGCCGCCGTAGCCCGAGCCGTACGACCAGATCTCGCGCGTCTCGGGGTAGTGCACGATGTACTTGGTCTTGTTGCAGGGCCAAGCGGTGCTGTCCTTCTGGCCGGCGGCCAGCGGCGCCCCGACGGTGTGCACGCAGGGCACGAACTCGCCGTCCACGCCCAGCACGTCATACACCGCCTTGCCCATGCGGGTCATGATCTTCATGTTCACCGCCACATAGGCGCTGTCGGACAGCTCGATGCCGATGTGAGCGATGGGCGAGCCCAGCGGGCCCATGGAGAAGGGCACCACATACATGGTGCGGCCCTTCATGCAGCCGTCAAACAGGGGCTGCAGCGTGGCGCGCATCTCGCCCGGGTCCATCCAGTTGTTGGTCGGGCCGGCCTCTTCTTTCTTGTGCGAGCAGATGTAGGTGCGGTCTTCCACGCGGGCCACGTCGCTCGGGTCGGAACAGGCCAGGTAGGAGTTGGGGCGCTTGACCGGGTTCAGCCGCTTGAAGGTGCCCGCATCCACCAGCTGCTGGCACAGGCGGTTGTATTCCTCCTGGCTGCCGTCGCACCAATAGACCGCGTCCGGCTTGCACAGGGCCACCATGTCGGCGACCCAGGCGATCAATTTCGCGTTCTTCACCCAAGCCGGTGCCGCAAGGCCCAGGCCCTGCATCGCGGGAGAGTTCATGTTCAAAGCTCCTGAAGTTAAAACCAGATTTCCGCAAGGCGCCTCGGCGCACGCGTTGGGGAAAGCGGGCTGTCCGTCCGTCATCACCCGGTCACAAATAGGGAGGGTCCAGCCGAAGCGGTGCCCGATTTTAGGGAGCCGCTCTACAAGCCGCGTCGGGGGAGGCCCCGATTTCATGCAAAACTTGCATGGGATTATGCGATCTCATCGCAGGCCGAACGGGAGAGGGCGAAATGCATACCAAAGGTTTGCGTGGCGCGCCGCGCCCCGGCTGGCGTCCAGGAAAAAGGCCTGCCGCGCGCGGGGCGGGGCAGGCCGGATGGCGAGGCGCCCGCACGCGGATGACCGTGCGGAGGGCGCCTGAGCGCGACGGGGGCTCAGGCCATGAAGACGGCGATGAAAGCCAGCAGGAAGATCAGGACGCCGCCGGCAATCGGCAGCACGATGGGCATGTTGTGGACGATGCGCTCCACAGGGTCCTGCGATTCGGTCGTGGCGTGGTGGTGGGTGTCGTGGCTGGACATGGCGTGTTCCTGATAACCGGGCGCGCAACGGAGCGCGACCTGCAGCCGCCTATTTTAGCGTCGCGACCCGCCGAGGCACCCAAACCGCAGCGCGCGTCCCACAAAAGGGGTATTCCCTGTAGCATGGTCTCGCGTTATCGTGCGCCGCATTGCTGGCAGGAGGCCTCGATGGTCAAGCGTTCGCTGGATGTGCAAGTGCTGCCGTCACCTGGGCTCAAGGACGCTCCGGTCCTGGACCTGATGTGCTCGCATTTCGTCCTGACGCTGGCGGCCAAGCAGGGCGGCAAGTTCAATGTCCGGCGCGACCTCAACGGCCTGCTCTCGCTGGCCGGTCGCCATCTGGTGTGGCCGTCGTCCGCGCTGGCGCGGCTGCGCGAATTCCTGGGCCGGCGCTGTCATGACAACGAGTTCTGGCGCGGCCACGAAGCCCTCTCCTCGCGCGATTTCCTCGAGCGGCATGGGCTCTGGCGCGGCCCCTACGAAGAGGGCACGCTCTTTTTCTACCTGGACGAATACGCCAAGGACCAGCCCAAAGACCTGCTGTCCGTGCTGGCCGTCACCGGGCAGTGGCTCACGCACGCCCTGAAAAAGCAGTCCACCCTGGTCGAGAAGAACATCGACGCGCTCTCCGGCTTGCTGCAGCTCAATCGCGCCGAGCGCGCCTTGCTGTTGTACGGCACGCTGGCGCGTTATCAGCGCGACCTGCGCAGCCTGCTGGTCGAGTTCAAGGTGAACAACGCACCGGAGGCTTATGCCGCCATCGCCGAGATCGCAGGCGTGAATGCCGCCGAAGTCGGCGAAGCGCTGCGGGCCGGCTCGCGCCTGGAGCGTATCGGCTTGGTCGAGAACCTGATCTCCGAGCACAACATCACCGACCTGGCCGACCTGATGAAGGTGAGCGAGAAACTGCCGCCGGTGCTGATGCGCGAGTACCGCGACCAGGCCGAGCTCATGGCGGTCTTCACCCGGCCGTGCGCCAAGAGCGCGCTGGGCCTGGTCGACTTCAGCTTCGTGAAGGAAGACGCGCAGGTGCTGTGCGCGCTGCTGCGCAATGCGGTGGCGCGCAAGGAGCCTGGGGTGAATGTGCTGCTCTACGGCCCGCCCGGGACCGGCAAGACCGAGCTGGCCAAGGTCGCCGCGCAGGCCGCAGGTCTGGAGCTGTTCGAGGTGGAGTACGCCGACCGTGACGGCCACTCGCTTTCCGGGCGCGACCGCTACCGTTCCCTGCAGATCGCGCAGGTCTTCCTCAAGGGCAGCGCGAATGCGGCCCTGTTGTTCGACGAGGTCGAGGATGTCTTTCCGCCGATCAGCTCCGAAGCGGCGCAGTTCATGGCGCGGGCCGAGCAGGGCATGGCGCCCGCCAGTGGCAGCGTCAGCGGCAAGGCCTGGGTCAACCAGATCCTGGAGAGCAACACCGTGCCCACGATCTGGGTGACCAACCGCATCGAGCAGATCGACCCGGCGTTCCGCCGGCGTTTTGCCTACCACCTGGAGTTGAAGTCCCCGCCGCCCGGCGCGCGCGAAAGCCTGGTGCGCAAGACGCTGGAAGGGGTGGTGGTGTCCGATGCCTTCGTGGCGCGCCTGACCGAGCGCAAGGGTCTGACGCCGGCGCAAATTCGCACCGCGGTGCGCTTTGCCGGGCTGGCGCAGGAGGACCCGTCAGGGACCGAACGCCTCATTGAGCGGCAGCTGCGCAACGCGGACCAGGCCCTGGGCCAGCACCACAGCGAACCCGGCCAGCGCCCGCGTGTCACCACCTACGACCTGGACATGCTGCATGTCGAGAGCCGCTTCGAGGTGCCGCGCATCGTGCAGGCCCTCCAGTCCCGGGGCCACGGCACGCTGTGTTTTTACGGTCCACCCGGTACCGGCAAGACCGCCTTGGCCGAGCACGTGGCGCACGCGTTGGAGCGGCCCTTGCAGGTCAAGCAGGCCAGCGACCTCATGAGCAAGTTCGTGGGCGAGACCGAGCAGAACATGGCCGCGATGTTTCGTGAGGCCGAGGCGGAGCAGGCGGTGCTGTTACTCGACGAGGCGGACAGCTTCCTGCAGGACCGACGTGGCGCGCAGCGCACCTACGAGGTGACCGAGGTCAACGAAATGCTGCAAGGCATGGAGCGCTTCAACGGCGTCTTCATCTGCACCACCAATCTGTTCGACCGCCTGGATCCGGCGGCCCTGCGGCGCTTCACCTTCAAGATTCACTTCAAGCCACTGACCGCGGCGCAGCGCGAGCGGATGTTCGTGGTGGAGGCGCTACAGGGGGATGGGGCCCGTCTCACGCCGCCGCTGGCCGCCCGCCTGAAGAAGCTGGAGCAGTTGTGCCCTGGAGACTTCGCGGCGGTCAAGCGCCAGGTCACGCTGCTGGCCGCCGAATTCAGCGCGGAAGAATTCCTCGACCAGCTCGAGGTGGAGCACCGCCTGAAGCCGGAGGTGCGCGAAGCGCGGGCGATGGGGTTCGTGCAGTAGAGGGCCTGGGCGGCCGTCTTCATTCGCCGGTGGCGTCGTCCGGGGCGTCACCCGCCGCGCTGTCTTGCAGCGGCGGCCAGTCCAGGAGTTCGGCCAGGCGCCGCACCACCCACTGACCCTCTCGCGGGGGCACGGGCGAGCCTTCCGCCAGGAGGGCCTGACGCATTTTTCCGAGCACGTCTTCCTCGGTGATGCCCAATTGGAATTGCGTCAAGCGCGCCTGCTCGGTCAGCGCCTGCGCGAGGTCCTCGCAGAGCTCGTAGCGTTCGCGCAGATGGGCCAGGGGCTCGGTCAGGCGATGGCCGCCGCGAGCAGCGTACAGCGCGAGGAACGAGTCGGGGACAAGGATCTGATTGGCGTCGTCCATCAGGACTCCTGTGTGCGTGTTGCGGCCAGGGCTGCGGCGCGCAGCTTGTCTTTCTTGCTGGGGCGCTTGCCTTTGATGCCCCCAGTGGGTTGGGCGGCTGCGTCGTGGCCATCATCCGCCGCCGGGTCGGCGGAGCGGGCGGTGGGTTCGAAGCCTGGCACCTGTTCAAGCGTCAGCGCCAGACCCTGGCGCTTTTCGATCAGGCGCCAGTGCGCTGCGTTGCCCGCGCTCACGAAGCTCACCGCCAGACCGCCGGCGCCGGCGCGCGCGGTGCGGCCAATGCGGTGCACATGGTCGACCGGAGATCGCGGCAGGTCGAAGTTGACGACCACGGGCAGGTCCGGGATGTCGATACCGCGCGCCGCCAGGTCGGTGGTGACCACCACGTCCCACTGACCGTCCTTGAACTGCTGCAGCACATCGGTGCGCTGGCCCTGGCTCATATCGCCATGCAGGGGCGTGGCGTAGATGCCGGACTTGTACAGCTTCCACGCCACATGGTCGGCGGCATACCGCGTCGCCACGAACACCAGCGTGCGCGACCAGCTGCTGCTTTGAATGAGGTGTTTGAGCAGCATCGTGCGCCGGTCAGGGTCGACCTCGATGGCGCGCTGCAAGAGGGCGCTGGCTGGTACATCGGTAGCGCCTGCTTCTGCAGGTGCCGCCGTGGCGGACGGTGCGGCGATCGTGACGCGAACCGGCGCGTGCAGCAGGGCCTCTGCCAAGACACGCACGGCATCGGGGAAGGTCGCGGAAAAGAACAGGTTCTGGCGACGCGCGGGCAAGGTGGCGAGTACGGCGGCGAGTTCGTCGGCAAAGCCCAGATCGAGCAGACGGTCGGCCTCGTCGATGACCAGTGTCTCCACCTGCGACAGACGCAAGGCATTGCGTTGCATCAGGTCCAGCAGGCGCCCGGGGGTGGCCACCACCACATCGGCGCCACCACGCAGGCCCATCATTTGCGGATTGACCGACACACCGCCGAACAGCACCGCCACACGCAGCGGGCGGGCGGTGGCTGGGGTGTCTCCGGGGTCGACGCGTGGCGCTGGCCCCAGTCGACGCAACACGTCGCCGACCTGTGCGGCGAGTTCGCGCGTGGGCACGAGCACCAGCGCACGCACGCGGCGCGGCGCACGCGCGGTGGCCGTTGCGGTCGCGGCCTGCAGCCGCTGCAGCACGGGCAGCGCGTAGGCCGCTGTTTTGCCCGAGCCGGTGGGTGCCCGTGCCAGCAGGTCGGCGCCGCGCAGCACGGCGGGGATCGCCTGGGCCTGTACCGGGGTCGGTACCGACAAGCCCAGGGCGAGCGCGGTCTGTGCGAGATCGGGCGTGAGGCCCAGCGAGAGGAAGGTCATGGGCCGGGCGCGATCGGTCAAGGCGAGCGGTGCAGGCGCGGCGCGGAGAGCAAGGCAAAGTTGTCTTCGATCGCGGCGTCCACCACGGGCCAGCGCCCGATCAGACCTGCAGCGGCCATCCGCTTGCGCAGGGCGGCGAGGTCCTTGGGATCAGGCGCCACCTTGATCTGTGCCAGGGCCGCCGGCGCATTGCCGCCCTGGAGCAGCGTCATCACCCGTTGGGCCCAATCGTTCTTTCGCATTCGCGCATTGTCCGCGATGCCCGATGTGAAATGATCGGGCGATGTCCGCCACCGCTTTCAACACGCTTCCCCTCTCGCCCGCTGCCCTGGATAACTTGCAGCGCCTGGGCTACACGGAGATGACCCCGATCCAGGCCGCCAGCCTGCCGCCTGCACTTTCAGGCAAGGACCTCATCGCCCAGGCCAAGACCGGCAGCGGCAAGACGGCAGCGTTCGCGCTGGCCCTGCTGGCCAACCTGAACCCGCGACGCTTCGCGGTGCAGGCGCTGGTGCTGTGCCCCACGCGCGAGCTGGCCGACCAGGTGACCCTGGAGGTGCGGCGCCTGGCGCGCGCCGAGGACAACATCAAGGTGGTGACCTTGTGCGGCGGCGTTCCGCTGCGCGGGCAGCTGGCCACGCTGGAACACGGCGCGCACATCGTGGTGGGCACGCCCGGGCGGGTGATGGACCACCTGGCGCGTACCAGCCTGCAGCTGGACGCCCTGAACACGCTGGTGCTCGATGAGGCCGACCGCATGCTGGACATGGGCTTCTTCGACGATATCGTGAGCGTGGCCAAACAGTGCCCGACTACACGCCAGACCCTGCTGTTTTCAGCCACTTATCCCGAGGGCATTGCCAAGCTGGCCGGCCAGTTCATGCGCGAGCCGGTGACGGTGAAGGTCGACGCCCAGCACGCGGGCGGGCAGATCGAGCAGCGCTGGTACGAGGTGCAGGCGGGTGAGCGTATTTCTGCCGTGGCGCGCCTGCTCGATCACTTCCGGCCTGCCAGCGCGCTGGTGTTTTGCAACACCAAGGCGCGTTGCCGCGAAGTGGTCGCTGCGCTGCAGGCGCGGGGCTTTCATGCCCTCGCGCTCTTTGGCGAACTCGAGCAGCGTGAACGCGACCAGGTACTGGTGCGCTTTGCCAATCGCAGCTGCTCGGTGCTGGTGGCCACCGACGTGGCGGCGCGCGGACTGGACATCGCGAGCCTGGCTGCGGTGATCAATGTGGACGTGACGCCCGACCCCGAGGTGCATGTGCACCGCATCGGCCGCACGGGCCGCGCCGGCGAGCGCGGGCTGGCGCTGAACCTGGCGAGCCTGGACGAGATGGGCGCGGTCGGCCGCATCGACCAGCTGCTGGGGCACGAGAGCGTGTGGCATCCGGTGACTGAACTCACGCCCACCCCCGGCGAGCCGCTGGTGCCGCCGATGGCCACGCTGCACCTGCAGGCGGGCCGCAAGGACAAGATCCGCCCCGGCGACGTGCTGGGCGCGCTCACCGCCGACCTGGGCTACACCCGCGAGCAGGTCGGCAAGATCGATGTGAACGAGTTCTCCACCTACGTGGCGGTGGAGCGCGCGATCGCGCCGCAGGCTGCCAGCCGCCTCAACGCCTCGCGCATCAAGGGGCGCAGCATCAAGGTCAGGGTGCTGGACGGGGCATGAGGCGCCTCCAGGGCCGGGCTGCCGTCAGTCCTTGTAGAACGCCTCGACCTTGCCCTTGAGTTTGATCAGCAGGGGCTGGCCCTTGCGGTCCAAGGTCTTGCCCGCGGGCAGCTTGATCCAGCCCTCGC
>JBEEIS010000159.1:0-3520 GCA_041169755.1 Pseudomonadota bacterium
GCCTGCGTGACGTGGTGAAGGACATCCTCGATTCGCTCACCCCGCGCGAAGCCAAGGTGCTGCGCATGCGCTTTGGCATCGAGATGTCCACCGACCACACGCTGGAAGAAGTGGGCAAGCAGTTCGACGTGACCCGCGAGCGCATTCGCCAGATCGAAGCCAAGGCCCTGCGCAAATTGAAGCACCCGAGCCGGTCGGATAAGCTGCGGTCGTTCATCGACTCGCTGTAAGACAGGGCGGCGCAGGCCGCCATGAAACGACGGGGCACCCCTGCAAAGAGGTGCCCCGTCGTGTTTTGAGCGTGAGATCCGAAGCGTGTGCGCCCGGAAAATCGCGCTCAAAAATCCTCGGTATCCACCTCGGCGCGCGCCTGCGCGTTGTATCGGTGTCCGGTCACCGTCTGCTGATTCACCAAGGATTCCAAGCGCGCCATCAGGTCAGCGCCAAGACGGATATCCGCAGCTTCCAGGTTTTCATGCAAGTGCTCGACACGGGTGGTGCCCGGTATCGGCAGGATGTCCGGCCCCCGATGCAGCAGCCAGGCCAACGCCAGTTGCGCGGGGGTGTAGCCCGCCTCGCGGGCCAGCGCGCGGTAGCGGTCCAGGAGCTTCAGGTTCGCCGGATAGTTCTCTGGCAAGAAACGCGGCATGCTACGCCGGATGTCCTTGGGGTCTAGCGCTGCGACATCCTGGACCGAGTCGCTCAGGAAACCGCGCGCCACCGGGCTGAAGGCCACGAAGGTCACGCCCAGGTCGCGGCAGGCCTGCAGCACCGCGATCTCGGGATTGCGACTCCAGAGGGAATACTCAGTCTGCAAGGCGGCAATAGGATGCACTGCATGGGCCCGGCGCAGGGTCGCAGCCGACACCTCCGACAGGCCCAGCGTGCGCACCTTGCCCGCCTGCACCAGCCGACTCATCTCGCCCACGCTGTCTTCGATGGGCACCTGCTTGTCCCACCGGTGCAGGTAGTACAGGTCGATCACGTCCGTCTGCAGGCGGCGCAGGCTGTCCTCGCAGTTGCGGCGGATCGCCTCGGGACGGCCGTCGATCACCCGCACCGGCTTGCCCTCGGGGCCCGGGACACCCGCCATGCCGCCCTTGCTGGCCAGCGTGAACTTCTGCCGGTGCGCTTTCAGGGTCTTGCCCACCAGGGTTTCGTTGACGCCGAACCCATACAGGGCCGCGGTGTCGAAGTGGGTGACGCCTGCATCCAGCGCCGCCAGCAACACACGCGCACCCTGCGCCTCGTCTGGCGGAACGCCATACGCATACGACAGGTTCATGCAGCCCAGGCCGATGGCACTGACCTGGAAGGGACCGAGTTGACGTTGTTGCATGGTCAGACCAGTTGCTGCTCCAGCTGATGGAGCACTTCGTAGCAAGGCAGCACCTGGGCCACGCTGGAATTGGGCTCGCGCCCTTCCTGGATCGCGGCGAAGAACTCGCGGTCCTGCAGCTCGATGCCGTTCATGGACACGTCCACTTTCGAGACGTCGATCTTTTCTTCCTTGCCATTGACCAGGTCGTCGTAGCGGGCGATGTAGGTGCCGGTGTCGCCGATATAGCGAAAGAAGGTACCCAGGGGGCCGTCGTTGTTGAAGGACAGCGACAGCGTGCAGATCGCGCCGTTGGCGGCCTTGAGCTGGATGCTCATATCCATGGCGATGCCCAGCGTGGGGTGGATGGGGCCCTGTACCGCATTGGCCTTCACGATGGGGCTGCGCGCCTGGTAGGCGAACAGGTCCACGGTATGGGCCGCGTGGTGCCACAGCAGGTGGTCGGTCCACGAGCGGGGCTGGCCCAGTGCGTTCATGTTGGTGCGGCGAAAAAAGAAGGTCTGGACATCCATCTGCTGGATGTTGAACTCGCCAGCGACGATCTTCTTGCGCACCCACTGGTGGCTGGGGTTGAAGCGGCGGGTGTGGCCGCACATGGCGACGAGACCGGTCTGCTTTTGCAGTGCCACCACCTCCTGCGCACCCTTGAGCGTGTCGGCCAGGGGAATCTCGACCTGCACATGCTTGCCAGCCTTCAGGCAGGCGATGGCCTGGTCGGCGTGCATCTGGGTGGGCGTGCACAAGATGACGGCATCCACCTCCTTGATCGCCAGGCTGTCTTGGAGCTTGTCGGTCACGTGCTGAACGCCGTACTTGTCGGCCACTTCCTGGGTCTTGGCCCGATCGCGACCGATCAGGGAGATCACCTCCACGCCCGCGATGTTCTTGATGCCGTCCAGGTGCTTGATACCGAACGCGCCTGCGCCCGCCAGGGCAACCTTGATCGTCATTTGCTTTCCTCCAGAATCAGATGGCCCACGGCCGTATTGGATGCAGGCACGTGATAAAAGCGATGCTTCAATGTGGGAGCGGCCTTGCCGGCCACATCACCCATTGCACCGCGCGCGATCAGCCACATCACCAGCTCGATACCCTCGGAGCCCGCCTCACGCACATAGTCGATGTGCGGCACGTCGGCCAGACCCTCGGGATCGGCGATGAGGCGGTCCAGGAAACGGTTGTCGAATTCCTTGTTGATCAGGCCCGCGCGCGGGCCCTGAAGCTGGTGGCTCATGCCGCCCGTGCCCCAGATCTGCACCTTCAGGTCGCGATCAAAACTCTCGATCGCCTTGCGGATCGCCTTGCCCAATTGCAGGCAGCGGCGGCCGGAGGGCACCGGGTACTGCACCACGTTCACCGCAAAGGGAATAACCGGACAGGGCCAGGCCTGGGGCTGGCCGAACATCAGCGACAGAGGCACCGTGAGGCCGTGGTCCACGTCCATCTTGTTCACGATGGTGAGGTCGAAGTCCTGCTGGATCACCGACTGCGCGATGTGTCCCGCCAGCTCGGGATGCCCCATGACCTTGGGCACCGGGCGCGGACCCCAGCCTTCGTCGGCCGGCGTGAACTCGGCGGCGGTGCCGATGGCAAAGGTCGGAATGAAGTCCAGGCTGAAGGCCGTGGCATGGTCGTTGTACACGAGGAAAACCACGTCGGGCGTGTTCTCCTTCATCCACTTTTTAGACGGCTCGTAGCCGGCGAAGAGCGGCTGCCAGTAGGCCTCGCCGGTCTTGCCCAGGTCCAGGGCGGCGCCGATGGCCGGCACGTGCGAGGTGTAGACGCTGGAAGTGATGCGCGCCATTATTTTTTCTCCCCGATGTAGCGGTTGCCTTCGACCGAGCGGCCACCGTTGATCATCATGTTGCGGTATTCCTCCTCGCTCATGCCCGTCATGCTGCCCGCCATCTGCTGGAAGCTCTTGCCGTCGGTGGCGCCGATCTTGGCCAGGAAGTAGATATTGCCGCCCAGACTGATGCAGCGATTGAGGTCACGCGCAAGCACCGCCTGCTTCTGGTCCTCGGTCATGGCCCATTCGTCGAGGTAGGTCCGCTCGTTGGCCTTGAAGCGGGTGCGGTTCTCGGCCTTCATCAGGCTCATGCAGAACTGGTTCAACCAATAGCCCTTGCGGCTCTGGTCGGCGTCGAAAATGGTCGTGCCGGGCACGTCCAGATAGGGTTT
>JBEEIS010000160.1:0-18759 GCA_041169755.1 Pseudomonadota bacterium
TGTGACATACTAGGTGTCAATTTAAGTTGACACTTTAGGCTGACACCTCATGGCCGTGCCCTTTCCTTTTTCCGCGATCGTTGCCCAGGACGAGATGAAGCTCGCCATCCTGGCTGTTGCCGTGGACCCGAGCATTGGCGGGGTGCTGGTCTTCGGCGACCGGGGGACCGGCAAGTCGACCGCCGTGCGAGCCCTGGCGGCCTTGCTGCCGCCGATCAAGGTGGCGACCGGCTGCCCCTATGGCTGCGACCCGGCGGCGACCGGCGGCCTGTGCGAGCAATGCGCCGCAGCCCCCGCCGGCAAGGCCCGTCCGGGCCGGCTGGTTCCGGTGCCGGTGGTGGACCTGCCCCTGGGGGCCACCGAGGATCGCGTGGTCGGCGCGCTGGACCTGGAACGCGCCCTGTCGCAGGGCGTCAAGGCCTTCGAGCCGGGGCTGCTGGCGCGGGCCAACCGGGGCTTTCTCTATATCGACGAAGTGAACCTGCTGGAGGACCACCTGGTGGACCTCTTGATCGACGTGGCCGCTTCGGGCGAGAACGTGGTCGAACGCGAGGGCCTGTCCGTGCGTCACCCCGCGCGCTTTGTGCTCGTGGGCAGCGGCAACCCGGAGGAGGGCGAGCTGCGGCCGCAGCTGCTCGATCGTTTCGGCCTCTCGGTGGAAGTGAAGACACCCTCGGACCTGGCCGCGCGTGTTGAAGTGGTCAAGCGACGTGACGCCTTCGAGCGCGACCCCGCGGGCTTCGCCGCGCAATGGCTGTCCGCGGATGAAGCTATTCGCAAGCAGCTGGTGCGCGCGCGCAAGAAGTTGCACGAGGTGGACGTGCCCGATGTTGTGCGCGAACGCTCGGCCACCCTGTGCATGGCCTTGGGTACCGACGGCCTGCGCGGCGACCTGACGCTGGTGCGCGCCGCGCGCGCGCTGGCGGCCCTGGACGGCGCGCGCAAGGTCACGGTCGATCACTTGCGGCGTATCGCCGCACCGGCCCTGCGCCATCGCCTGCGCCGCAATCCGCTGGATGATTCCGGATCGACCGTACGGGTAGACCGCGCGGTGGCCGAACATCTGGTCGCCTGAGGCCCCGCGCCACGCGCCGGTCGATTTCCAAGGCACCGGCTTTCACGCATGTCCTCGCACGCCCTGGCGAACGCCCCGCAAGCCACCCCCCCCGGTGACGAAGACCGGCGCGGGCAAGCCCTGGCCGATGCCCTGGCTGCCGCCACCTTGTTCGCCATCGACCCCGCAGGCCTGGGCGGCGTGGTGCTGCGCGCGCCGCATGGCGCGGACCGCGATGCATGGTTGGCCTTCGTGGGTGCTCTTTTGCCGCAGGGCACGCCACAGCGACGCCTGCCCCTGGGTGTGGGCGATTCGGCCTTGCTTGGCGGGCTGGATTTTTCCGCGACGCTACAGGCCGGCCGACCGGTCATGCAGCGCGGCCTGCTGGCCCAGGCCGATGGCGGGGTGGTGACTCTGGCCATGGCCGAACGCTTGAACGCCGGGCAGGCCGCGCGCCTGGCCGCTGTGGCCGACACGGGCGAGGTGACGATCGAGCGCGATGGCTTGGGGCAGCGACTACCGGCACGCGTCGGTCTGATCGCGCTGGACGAAGGACTGGACGACGACGAGCAGGTGCCCGCTGCCTTGCGCGAGCGACTCGCCTTGCGCGTGCAGGCCGAAGCCCTGCAGGGGCTGAACGCCTTGACTCTGGAGACGGCTTCAGTCGCCCCAGCGCGCGAGCGCCTGGCACAGGTGGTGGCTGATGAGGCCTATGCGCAGGCCCTGTGCGCCGCCGCGATGGCCCTGGGGGTGGATTCGATGCGTGCGCCGCTGCAGGCGCTACGGGTGGCGCGCGCTGCTGCGGCCCTGGACGGGCGTGTGGCGGTCAACGAGGACGACGCAGCGCTGGCCGCGCGACTGGTACTGGCTCATCGCGCCACGCGTCTGCCCCAAGCGCAGTCGGACGACGAGCCGCAGGCCCCGCCTCCCCCTGAGCCGCCGCGAGCCGACGACTCGCAAGATGACCGCGAGGACGACCGCGACGATGACTCCGCCACGGTGCAGGAACTGGCCGAGCGCGTGGTGGAGGCGGCGCAGTCCGCTATCCCACCGGGTCTTCTGGCGCTGATCGCGATGGGTGAGCGCGCGCGTGGCGGTGCGCCAGCGGGCGGACGCTCGGGCGCCCTGCAAAAGGGCCTGGTTCGCGGCCGTTCTGTCGGCGTACGCCGGGGCGAACCGCGTGGCGGTGCACGCCTGAACCTGCTGGAGACCCTGCGTGCCGCCGCACCCTGGCAGGGCCTGCGTGCGCGTCAGGCCACTGGCGCCGCCGCGGCACGCCGCATCCATGTGCGGCGAGAGGACTTCCATGTCACGCGCTACAAGCAGAACACATCGACCACCGCGATCTTCGTGGTCGATGCTTCGGGCTCGTCGGCGCTGCATCGGCTGGCCGAGGCCAAGGGCGCGGTGGAATTGCTGCTGGCGGACTGCTATGTGCGGCGTGACCGCGTGGCGGTGATCGCTTTTCGCGGCCCCGGCGCGGACCTGCTGCTGCCGCCCACGCGCTCGCTCGCGCGCGCCAAGCGCAGCCTCGCGGGTTTGCCGGGTGGCGGAGGTACGCCCCTGGCCGCGGCGCTGGAGGCGGCCCGCAGCCTGGCCGAATCGGTGCGACGCAGCGGCGACACACCGGTGGTGGTGATGCTCACAGATGGACGCGCGAATATCGCGCGCGATGGCTCGCCTGGGCGCGAGCGTGCGACCCAGGAGGCCCTGGCCGCAGCGTCGGCGCTGCGTGCGTGTGGGGCGAGCACCTTGCTGCTGGACACCTCGCCGCAGCCGCAGGCGGGCGCGCGGGCCCTGGCCCAGTGCATGGGGGCGACCTACCTGCCGCTGCCGCATGCCGACGCGCGTGCGATGTCCACCGCAGTGCGCCTGGCGACCGGACGCACCTGATGCAGCGGCGCCTGGACTGGGACCGTGACGGCGCGGACTGGCCGCACCGCGCGCACAGCGCGTTCATCGACTGTGACGGCTTGCGCTGGCATGTGCAGCGATTCGCGTACACCGGCGCCCCGTCACCGGCGGCCCCTCGATGCCTGCTGATTCACGGCACCGGCTCGTCGACCCACAGCTGGAGCGATGTCGCGCCCCTGCTGCAGCCGCATTTCGAGGTGCTGGCCGTGGACCTGCCGGGGCATGCGTACACCAGCTTGCCGCTTGACGGCATCGGCTCACCGCAGTTGTCCCTGCCCGGAATGGCGCGCACGCTGGCACGCTTGCTGTCTGCGCTGGACTTCGCGCCGCAGCTGGTGGTGGGGCATTCGGCGGGCGCTGCGATCGGCGCGCGCATGGCGATCGAGGGTGCGATCGCGCCGCGACTGCTGGTGTCGCTCAATGGCGCTTTACTGTCGCTGGGGGGGCTGGCGGGGCGAATCTTCTCGCCGGCGGCGCGACTGATGGCGGCCCTGCCCGGCGTGCCGCGCCTGTTCGCTTGGAGCGCTTCGGATTCGTCCGTGCTGCAGAAGTTGCTCGATAGCACCGGCTCGACGCTCGATGCGCGCGGCCGCGCACTGTATGCCCGTCTGGCCGCCAACCCCGGTCACGCCGAGGGCGCGCTGGGGATGATGGCCGGCTGGGACCTGCCGGCCTTCGAGCGAGAGCTGCCGCGCCTGCGCACGCCTTTGCTGTTGGTGGTCGGCGGCCTCGACGCCACCGTGCCACCCGGCGATGCGGACCGCGTCATCGCGCGGCTCGCGCCTGGCGCTCGTGTTGAAAAGAGGGTGCTGGAGGGACTGGGCCACCTGGCCCACGAGGAACAACCGGCGCAGGTGGTGAGTCTCCTGTTGGCGGCTTGGCATTCCAGCTCGCTGACGCCCACTTGAGGCGATCCTCAGGGGGTGGACTGCGGCCGGGGCAATGGCCTGAACTGAAGTCCTGTGCAGCACGCGGACAAAGGCGTTCCGATAGGATCCGACGCCTCGACGGCGGGTCAGCGCTTGGTGCTGAGATTCCGCGCATCGTCTCTCCACAGGACCCCCATGAGCTTCAATGACATCGCACTCGTCACCGGTGCGCGTGGCGGCATCGGCCGCGCCCTCGTGGCACGACTTCGCGGACGTGGCCTGCGCGTGGCGGCGGTAGGGCGCGACCTGGCGGCCCTGGCCGAGGTGCCCGCCGAGGCGCACATCGCTGCCGACACCACGACCCCCGAGGGTGCCGCCGCCGCCTTCGAGGCTTGCCGCGCGCAGCTGGGCGCAACACCGTCCTGGCTGGCCCATGCGGTGGGAAGCACGCTGATCGCACCGCTGCATCGCACACGCGCGGAGGGGGCGCGTGAGGTGCTGCGCGTCAACCTGGAAAGCAGCCTCTGGACGTTGCAGGCCTGGATCACCGCGCTGGCCGGTGCGCCGGGCGCGGCGGTCTTCGTCAGTTCGGTGGTGGCCCGTATCGGCGTGGCCAATCACGAAGCCATCGCTGCAGCCAAGGGCGGCGTGGAGGCGCTGGTGCGCGGTGCCGCCGCCACGTACGCGGCGCAGGGCCTGCGTGTCAACGCAGTTGCGCCGGGTATGACCGAGACACCCATGACCCAGGGCATGCTCAAGCTGCCTGCCATGCGCGAAGGAGCGTCCAGGCAATACCCTTTGGGCGGCGTGCAGACAGCCGATGAAGTGGCCGCGGTGATGGACTGGCTCCTGTCACCCGATGCAGGTCGGCTCACGGGTCAGGTGCTGGCGGTCGATGGCGGCTTCACGACGGTGCGGCCGCTGGTGAAGTGACCCGGGCCGGGGCTTCACTGCTGCACACGGTCGATACGCAGCACCACGCCCTGCGCACCCAACCGGGCCGGCACCACCTCGCCGACGGGGTCGCCCTTTTCAGGCAGTGCCTGGCCCGTGCGCGAGACGCGCGCGGTCACTACCACCTCGCTGAACCCCGACAGCCGCATCTGCGGCGACATGGCGCTGCTGTCGTCGAGTGTGAAGTCGGCGGGTAGGTCGGCCACGCGCAGTCGCACGATGGCCAGCGGCATGCGCGGACCCTGCGCCGCGCGGGCGACGATGAAGACGGTGTCGTCCGGCCGCACCTGGGCACGCAGCGCCGGCGCGAGGCTCACGCGTCCGCGAATCGATGCGGCGGCGGCCCCCTCCAAGCGTGGCGCCGCAGACGGTAGACGGGGGGAGGTGCCGGCGTTGCCCCCCTGAGCGCCTGGCATGCCTTGCGCCTGTCGCGCCTCCTGCAGGCTCTGCGCCAGGCCACGCGCGAACTCGCTTTCGGGCGGCAGGTTCGCGAGCGCGCGTTGCCAGTGGGCGACAGCCGCCGCCATGTCGCCGCGCTTGAACGCGACGCTGCCTGCCAGCGCCAGCGCCTTGGGCTGGTTGGGATCGATGCGCAAGGCGCGCTCGATCAGCTTCATCGGCTCGCCTTCGGGGTTCTGGCCTTGCAGCAGGCTCAGGACGTCTGCCCGGTCGGCCAGCAGGTGCGCGTCGTCGGGCTTGAGGGCCAGGGCGCGGGCAAAGGCGCGGTCCGCTTCCTGGAAACGCTGCATCGAGGCCAGCGTGCGTGCAGCCAGGGCCCACGCGGGTCCGTCCTCAGGCCGTGACTCGCCGCGCTGCGCGCGCGCCTCCAGGGCCTGTGTCATCTGCGACACCATCGCCTCGACCTGCGTGAGCGTTGGCTGGCCGGAGGCTGCGACGCGATCAGGCTGCGAGAGCGCGGTCGGTGTGCCCAGCGTCCCATAAAGCAGGATGGCCAGCAGGGGCAGGGCCAGGGTCAGGGCCCAAGCCAGGCCACGCGCCGGGCCGGTGCGCCACGGGGTGCGCATGTCGGCCTGTTCCTCCAGCAGGCGCCGGCCGATCTCGGCGCGCAGGGTGTCGGCGGCCGCTCGGTCCAGGCGGCCGCTGGCGTGGTCGCGGTCCAGGGCCTGGAGCTGTTCGCGCAGGAGGGCCACGGTACTGCCCGCTGCTGCGACCGCACCGCGCGGGTCCGCTGCCGGCGCACCGCGGTCGTCGCGCCATAAGTCCGGCAGCAGGCCCGCGAGGGTTGCGGTTGCAAGCAGCAGGGCCAGCAGCCAGAAAAGGGCGACCGCGCTCACCGGCTGCCGCTTTCATCCAGCAGGGCTTGCACCCGGCGCACTTCGTCGGGCGTGAGCCCCCCCTGCGCAAGACGGCGCTGGCGCGCACTGCGCACCAGCCAGGTGGCGGCGACCCCGAGCAGAAGGAAGGGGCCGACCCACAGGAGCAGCGTCGAGGCCTGCAGCGGCGGGCGATACAGCACGAAGGCGCCGTAGCGGGCCACCATGAACGTCATGATTTCGTCGCGCGTTTGGCCTTGCTGCAGCTGCAGTCGGATCTGGGCGCGCAGGTCGCGCGCCAGGTCGGCCTGCGAGGCGGCCAGCGTCTCGTTCTGGCAGACCACGCACCGCAGTTCCTCGGCGATCGCCATGACGCGCGCCTCCAGTGCCGGGTCGGCGGCGGTGGGTGCGGCCTCGCCCGCACGGGCCCGCGCGGGCGAGAGCGCCATCAGCACCGCCATGGCCAGGGCCATGATGGCGGCCAGTGCGGTGGCCCAGCGCAGGGTGCGTCGCAGGCGCCGCTCGCCGGGCCCGGTCAGCCAGCGAAGCAGATGGCGTTCGTTAGGCACGCAGCCTCCGTACCAGCGGGATGATCTGCTGCTGCAGCACGTCGGGCGTGAGCGCGCCTACATGCTTGAAGCGCACGCGGCCCGCCGCATCGATCACGAAGGTCTCGGGTGCGCCATACACCCCCAGGTCCATGCCCACGCGGCCGTCGCGGTCGCTGAAGGAGTGCTGGTAGGGGTCGCCGAAGTTCGCGAGCCAGCGCCGCGCGTCTTCGGGGGCGTCCTTGTAGTTCAGGCCATACACCGGCACGCCGCCCGTGCGCGCGAAGTCCACCAGCAGCGGGTGCTCGAGTCGGCAGGCGGTGCACCACGAAGCCCAGACATTGAGCACCCAGACCTGCCCGCGCAAGGCCTCGCTGCCCTGCACAGGTTCGCCGGCAGACAAGGTGCTCAGTCGAAAGGCCGGCACGGGCTTGTCGATCAGGGCCGAGGGCAGCTCGCGCGGGTCGCTGCGCAGACCGGCCGCGAGGAAGACCAGCAGCGCCGCGAAGAGTGCCAGGGGAATCAGCGCGCGTTTCATGGCGCGTGCTCCGGTGCGGCGGGGCGGGCGCGGCCCGGGCTGGAGGTGCCGCCGCCTGCCGCCGCGGGCGCCAGTCCGCCACGCGCGGGTGCGCGGTCATGCTGGCGGACCCGGTAGCGCCGATCCGCCACCGCCATCACGCCGCCTAATGCCATCAGCAGGCAGCCGCCCCAGATCCAGTTCACCAGGGGCTTGTGGTGGATGCGCACGCTGAAGGCTTCGGGGCCCACCGGCTCGCCCAAGGCCACGTACAGGTCGCGTGTGAAGCCGCGGTCGATCGCGACTTCCGTCATGGGCATGCGGCTCACGGTGTAGTGGCGCCGCTGCGGGTGCAGCAGGGCCACTGTTTCGCCATCGCGCGTGACGCGCAGCGTGGCGACCAGCGCGAGGTAGTTGGGTCCCTGGGCCCGGCCCAGGTGTTCGAGCTGGAAGCGGTAGCCACCCACTTCGGCATGGTCACCCACGGTCATGCGCACATCGCGCTCCGACTGGAAACCACCCACCACGGTGGCGCCGGCCACGAAGGCCGCCACGCCCAGGTGCGCCAGCTGCATGCCCCACCAGCTGCCGCCCTGTGCCGATACCCGTGCCCACAGCCCTGGCCCGCGGTGCAGACGCAGGCGCTCGACGGCCTGGGCGACCGAGGTGGCCGCAATCCATGCGGCCAGCAGCAGGCCCAGGCCCACCATCGGCGTCCAGGTGCCCAGCACGAGGGGTGCGATCAGCGCGCTGGCCACGCTGGCCGCAGCGGCCCACCGCAGTCGGCGTGCGAGATCGGGCAGCGGTGAGGCGCGCCAGCGCGCCATCGGCCCGACGCCCATGAGAAATAGCGCGGGCGCCATGAGCGGCACGAACACCGCGTTGAAGTACGGCGGCCCCACCGACAACTTGCCGCCGCCCAGCGCGTCGACCCCCAGCGGGTACAAGGTGCCCAGGAGCACGGCCGCGGTTGCGACGGCCAGCAGCAGGTTGTTCGCCAGCAGGAACGATTCCCGCGAGACAGGCTCGAAGCTGCCGCCCAGGCCCACGCGCGGCGCGCGCCAGGCGTAGAGGGCGAGCGAGCCACCCACCACCACCGCGAGGAAGGCCAGGATGAAGATGCCGCGAGCCGGGTCAGTGGCGAAGGCATGGACCGAGCTGAGCACACCCGAGCGCACGATGAAGGTGCCCAGGAGCGACAGCGAGAACGCGAGGATGGCCAGCAGCGCGGTCCAGACTTTCATCGCGCCGCGCTGCTCGGTGACCGAGAGCGAATGCATCAGCGCAGTGGCCAGCAGCCAGGGCATGAACGAGGCGTTTTCCACCGGATCCCAGAACCACCAACCGCCCCAGCCCAATTCGTAGTACGCCCAGAAGCTGCCCAGGGCGATGCCTAGGGTGAGGAAGCACCAGGCGGCCGTGGTCCAGGGGCGTGACCAGCGTGCCCACGCGGTGTCCAGGCGGCCCGCCAGCAAGGCGGCGATGGCGAAGGCAAAGGGCACGGCCAAGCCGACATAGCCCATGTACAACAGGGGCGGGTGGATGATCATCCCCGGGTCCTGCAGCAGCGGGTTCAGGTCCTGGCCGTCGGCGGCGGCGGGCAACAGTCGCTCGAAGGGGTTGGACACCATCAGCGTGAACAACAGGAATCCGACGCTGACGAATCCCATGACTCCGATGACGCGCGCGCGCGTGGCCTCGTCCAGCGCCTTGGAGCCGCAGGCGACCGCAGCGGTCCAGGCGGCGAGGACCAGGGCCCACAGCAGGATCGATCCCTCGTGGTTGCCCCACACCGCAGTGATGCGATAGACCAGGGGCAGCGCGCTGTTGGAGTGCCTGGCGGCCAGGGCCACCGAGAAGTCGTTGTCGATGAAGGCCCAGGTGAGGGCGGCATAGGCCAGCGCCAGCAACAGCGCCTGCAGGTACGCCGCGCGCGGGGCCAGGCGCACCAGCGGTGCGCGCGCGGTGTGCGCACCCCACAGCGGCAGCGCGGCCTGCACCAGGGCCACGCCCAGGGCCAGCATCAGCGCGAAATGACCCAGCTCGGCGATCACGGGCGGCTGCCTCCCGCAGCGGCGGGGGCTGCCGCCGTCGGCCTGTGGCCAGGCCCGCTCGGTTGCGCCTGCGCCGCCTTCAGGGCGGCGGCGGCTTCGGGGGGCATGTAGTTCTCGTCATGCTTGGCCAGCACCTGCTCGGCGTGAAAGACGCCGTCGGCGCCCAGCTTGCCCTGGGCCACCACGCCCTTTCCCTCCTGGAACAGGTCGGGCAGCAGGCCGGTGTAGCGCACGGGCACGCGTTGTGCGCCGTCGGTGACGACGAAGTCCAGCTTCAGGTCCTGTGACCCGCGTTGCACGCTGCCCGCTTCCACCAGGCCGCCGATGCGAAAGCTGCGGCCCTGCGGCGCTTCCTTCGCCACCACCTGCGTGGGGCTGAAGAAGAAAACCAGATTGCTGTTGAAGGCATTGAGCACCAGCGCGCTCGCGCCCCCGACCAGGGACAGACCCACGGCCACGGCCAGCGCGCGGCGGGCGCGGGGGGTCATGTCGCCTCCTGGCGCGTGAGCACCGGCTGGCGCACCGGGGGCGCGGGGGTGTCGCCGGTGGCGAGCTCCTGCAGCAGGGCGCGACGTCGCGTGCGCAGGGACAGGACTTCTGCAATGACGACGGCAACGCACATGCCCATCGAGCCCCAGACGTAGAGGCCGTAGCCGCCCATTGCGAGCCAGGTTGCGAACCCGGTCAGGAGGTCGGGCGCGCTCATGCTGCAGCTCCTGAAACGGATGCACGCAGTGACCCCGAAGTCAGGCCCGCCGCCTCACGCGCCCATTGCGTGTGCTGCTCGCGCTCCAGCACCAGCAGGCGTACGCGCCACAGGCTCACCGCGATCGTGTACATCCAGAAGGCCAGCGCCATCACCAGCATGCCGGCCAGCATGACCGTGGCCATGGTGGGCGCCCGCGTGAGGCTGACCGAGGCGCCCTGGTGCAGCGTGTTCCACCACTTCACCGAGAAATAGATCACCGGCACGTTCACCACGCCCACCAGGGCGAGCAGGGCGGCGGCGCGATCGGCGCGTCGCGGGTCCTCGATCGCGGCGTGCAGCGCGAGAAAGCCCATGTACAGAAAGAGCAGCAGCAGCTCGGAGGTCAGGCGCGCGTCCCACACCCACCAGGTGCCCCAGGTCGGGCGGCCCCACAGCGCGCCGGTCCACAGCGCCAGGAAGGTCATGAGCGCGCCGGTGGGCGCCAGCGCGCGAGCCATCATCGCGGCCAGTCGGGCGTTGAAGACCAGGCCCACCGCGGCCCAGCCCGCCATCACCAGGTAGATGAACATCGACATCCAGGCCGCAGGCACATGCACGAAGATGATCCGGTAGGCCTCACCCTGCTGCGCGTCGGTGGGAGCCAGGATGAAGCCGATGTACAGGCCCAGTGCCGTCAGTGCCGCCGCCGCGATGGCGCAGACCCGCGCGAGGCGGCCGGCCAGGGGATGGAAGGTCTGCGGCGAGGCGTAGCGGAACCAGTTCATTCAGGCCTCCAGGGAAATGCGCAGCGCCTGCGCGCAGGCCATCGGGGCCACCGCCAGCGACAGCAGCAGGCCAGCGCCCAGCAGCGAGAGATGGGCGGCGACGCTCTGGCCGGCCTCGAAGGCCTGCACCGCGCCCGCGCCGAACACCAGCACCGGTACGCACAAGGGCAGCACCAGCAGCGCCAGCAGCATCGCGCCGCCGCGCAGGCCCACGGTGAGCGCGGCTGTGACCGCGCCGACCAGGCTGAGGATGGGTGTGCCCAGCAAAAGAGAGACCGTCAGCACGCCGGTCGCGCCCGCCGACAGGCCGTACTGCAGGGCGATCACCGGCGCGGCCAGGGTCACCAGCAGGCCCGAGCCCATCCAATGCGCCAGCACCTTGCCCCCGACCAACAGCGGCAGCGGGTGGGGTGAGAGCAGCAGCTGCTCGAGCGTGCCGTCGGCCAGGTCGTCATTGAACAGGCGCGCCAGCGACAGCATGCCGGCCAGCAGGGCGGCCACCCAGACCACGCCGCCGGCCATCAGGCGCAGGGTTTGCGGCTCGGGCCCGACGGCCAGCGGGAACAGGCTGCTGACCATGAGGAAGAACACCAGCGCGGCCAGCGTGTCGGTGCGGCGCCGCCAGGCGATGCGCAGGTCGCGCGCGGCCAGGGCCAACAGGCCCGCGAGCAGGCCAGGCGACGGGACACCCTCGTGGGGCACACCTGGCGCCTGCCGCAACGGCGCTGCCGCGGCCGGAGCGCCCGTGCGGGCGCCGGCGGAGACGGCTGGGGTGGACAGGACAGCGGCCATCACCGGTCCTCAGAGCCGCAGTTCCTGGTGGGCGCAGCGGTCCAGGGCCACCGCCTGGTGACTGGTCAGCACCGCCATACCACCCTGTTCAATGTGAGCGCGCACTTGTGCGCCGAGCCAATCGCAGGAGGGTGTGTCCAGCGCGCTGAAGGGCTCATCCAGGATCCAGAGGGGGCGGCGGCGGGCCAGGGGCAGGCGCGCCAGGGCGCAGCGGCGGCGCTGGCCCTGGGACAGGCGGCGCAGGGGCTGATGGGCTTGCGCGCGCAGGCCGGCCGCGTCCAGTGCCTGCAGGGCCTCACCCGTCGGGACCGGCTCGCCGGCCAGGGTGCAGGCGGCCATCAGGTTTTCCAGGGCGGTCAGGTCGTCCTTCACCGCCGGGGCGTGACCGAGAAAAAGGCGCTCGCGCCCCAGCCGTTCGGCCTGCGTCACCAGAGGGTGTCCGCGCCAGAGCACCTGGCCGCTGGCCGGCGGCAGCAGCCCGGCCAGCACCCGCAACAGGCTAGTCTTGCCGGCCCCGTTGTCGCCAGACACCTTCAGCCACTGGCCGGCTTCGAGCCGCAAGGACACCCCGTCGAAGAGCAGCCGACCGCCACGGGCACAGCCGAGCTGCTGCAGCTCGAGCGTGGCAGCGGGGGCCCCGGAGGCGGGGGAAAACGCAGGGTGATCAGCCATGTGTCAATAAACAATGACACTTATAGCACGCGATGCAGGTTTACAGCAGGGGTCCAACCCGTGCCGGCGCCCCAAGCTGCAAGCGCCTGAACGGGTCATTTGACTTTCCCTGGTGTCATGTTAGATTGACACTATTCAATGTCGGATTGGACTGACACCTTGGTCTGTCCGACATGGGAGACACCTCCATGCTCGATCGAATTGAACAGGCCCTGGCGCAGCAGTTTGCGCACCTGGCCGGCCCGCACACCCCGCCGCGCCTGCTGGCAGCGATGCGCCATGCCGTATTTCCCGGGGGCGCCCGCATCCGGCCTCAGCTGTGCCTGGCGGTGGCGGCCGCCTGCGGGAACGACGACTCGGCCTTGGCCGAGGCGGCGGCGGTGGCTATCGAGCTGCTGCACTGCGCCTCTCTGGTGCATGACGACATGCCCTGCTTTGACGACGCCGACGCCCGCCGCGGCCAGCCCGCGGTGCACAAGGCCTTCGGCGAACCGCTGGCCCTGCTGGCCGGTGACGGCCTGATCGTGATGGCTTTCGAAGTGCTGGGCCGGGCCGGGGGTGCCCACCCCGAGCGCCTGGGCGCCTTGATCGGCGCGGTCGGCCGCGGGGTCGGTGCGCAGGAAGGCATCGTGGGCGGCCAGGCCTGGGAGTGCGAGCCCCGGGTGGAACTGGGCCGCTACCAGCGGGCCAAGACCGGTGCCTTGTTCGTGGCCTCCACCTGCGGCGGTGCGATCGCGGCCGGTGCGCCCGCCGCGCCCTGGCAGCGTCTGGGGGACTGCCTGGGCGAGGCCTATCAGGTGGCCGACGACATCCGCGACGTGATGGGCGACGCTGAGCAACTGGGTAAGCCCGTCGGACAGGACGCACAGCATGGACGGCCCAGTGCCGCGGCTGAGCTGGGGCTGGTGGGGGCCCTGCATCGTTTCCGCCAGCTGATGCAGCAGGCGGTCGACGCGGTGCCCGAATGCGCCAGCCGCAAAGCCATGCGCCACCTGGTGCTGCGCGAATCCGAACGCCTGGTGCCGCAGGTCGCCTGCGACCGCGTGATGCAGGGGCATGCGCCGCTGCCACAGGTGGTGGTGTCATGAGCGCCGTTCCGCTTCCCACCCCGCGCACGCCGCCCGAGCGGCCGGCCTGGCGCCGCGCGCTGGATGCGCGCATCGACCGCTGGATGGCGGACCCCAGTCTGTACCGCTGGGCCGTGTCCAACCCCTTCACCCGCTGGCTCACCCAGCGCCGCGCAGACCAGCTGTTCGAGGTGATGGCCGGCTTCGTCCACTCGCAGGTGCTGCTGGCCTGTGTGCGCCTGCGTCTGTTGGAAACGGTGTCTGCCGCGCCGCGCACGCTCGACGAACTGTCCGCCGCCTGCGGCGTGCCCGCCGTGTCGCTGGAGCGCCTGGTGCGGTCCGCCGTCGCCCTGCGCCTGCTGGCCGTTCGTGGTGGCGGCCGCTATGGCCTGGGTCCGCTGGGCCGACCCGTGGCGGCCGATGCGGGCCTGCGCAACATGATCGAGCACAACGCGGTGCTCTATGAGGACCTGCGCGACCCGTTGGCCCTGATGCATGGCGCCAGTGAGGCTGCGATGAACGCCTACTGGCCCTATGCGCAGTCGGTCGACCCGCAGACCCTGGGCAGCTGGGCACCGGACAAGGTGGCCCTGTACTCCGAACTCATGGCCAGCTCGCAGCGCTTCCTCATCGACGAGTTGCTGGCCGCATATGCCTTCAGCGACCACGCCTGCGTGATGGATGTGGGCGGCGGCAAGGGCGCCTGGATCACCGCGCTGGCCCGCTACGCGCCCGACCTGCAACTGAAACTCTTTGACCTGCCCCCGGTGGCCGAGCTGGCCCGCGCCCACCTGGCACAGGGCGGCGTGGGGGAGCGTGTGCAGGTGCACGGCGGTAGCTTCACCGCCGACGCGCTGCCGCGTGGCGCCGACCTCATCACCCTGTTGCGCGTGGCCCACGACCACCCCGACCACGTGGTGCGGGCCCTGCTGGCCGCCATTCACGAGGCCCTGCCGGTGGGCGGCACCCTGCTGCTGGCCGAGCCGATGGCCGAGGCCGACGGCCAGCCGGCCACGGCCGATGCGTACTACCACTTCTATCTGTTGGCCATGGGGGCGGGGCGCCTGCGCACCCCCGAAGAGTTGATGCGCCTGATGGCGGAGGCTGGATTCACCCACCTGGAGCAGGTGCCCAACCCCATGCCCCTGCATGGACGCATCCTGCTGGGCCGCAAATCCGCGGGTTTACCCTAAAAAACGAGGCCGGCCGTCGACCAAAGCGTCAATTTAAATTGACACAGATCAATGTCAGCCTAAAAATACACCGATGCAAGCCTCCGCCATTGTCTTCCAGGCCCCGCTCCAGCTGTCCGTGCGGACGCTGGAACTGCGCCCGCCTGAGCCGGACGACCTGGAAATCGAGGTCCTGTTCAGTGGCATCAGCACGGGTACCGAGCGCCTGCTCTGGGACGGCAGCATGCCGGCCTTCCCCGGCATGGGCTACCCGCTGGTGCCCGGCTACGAGACGGTGGGTGTGGTGAAGCGCGCGCCCCCCGACAGCCCTATTCGCGTGGGCGAAACCGTCTTCGTGCCCGGTTCCTACAGTTTTGATGGCGTGCACAACCTCTTTGGCGGCGCCGGTTCCCTGCTGCGGGCCAAGGCCTCGCGGGTGGTGCGTGTGCAGCCCCACCTGGGCCACCGCGCGGTGCTGCTGGCTCTGGCGGCCACGGCCTATCACGCGGTCTCGCTGGGCGGCAAAGGCGATCCGGCCACGCCGCCCGACCTGATCATTGGCCACGGCGTCGTGGGTCGCCTGCTGGCGCGCCTCACGGTGGCGGCCGGCATGGCGCCCCCCACCGTGTGGGAGACCAACCCTGCGCGTCAGGGCGGCGGCGAAGGCTATGCCGTCATCCACCCCGAGCAAGACGCTCGCAAGGACTACCGCGCCATCTACGACGTGAGCGGCGACGCCGACATCCTGCACCGCGCGATTCCGCGCCTGCAACTGGGCGGCGAAGTGGTGCTCGCGGGTTTCTACAAGGAGAACCTCTCCTTCGCCTACGCGCCCGCCTTCATGCGCGAAGCCCGCATCCGCGTCGCAGCCGAATGGAAGCGGCCCGACCTGCTGGCGGTCACGCAATTGGTCGAACAGGACCGTCTGTCGCTGGACGGCCTGATCACCCACACCGAAGTTCCCGGCCGCGCGCACGAGGCCTACGAGGTCGCCTTTGGCGATTCCCACTGTTTGAAGATGGTCCTGAACTGGAGCCACTGACATGAGCGCACAACCCACCACCCAATCCGCGTCCGAGCCCGTTTCACAGCCTGTGAAATTCGTGAACGACCTTCGCCGCGAGGCTGCCCAGGATCCGGCGCCGCCGCACACCGGCGCGCCCACCAAGGAGACGCAGATCATCGCGATCTACGGCAAGGGCGGTATCGGCAAGAGCTTCACGCTCGCCAACCTGTCCTACATGATGGCGCAGCAAGGCAAGAAGGTGCTGCTGATTGGGTGCGACCCCAAGAGCGACACCACCAGCTTGCTGTTTGGTGGCAAGGCGTGTCCGACCATCATCGAGACCTCGTCCAAGAAGAAGCTGGCCGGCGAGAGCGTGTCCATCGGTGACGTGTGCTTCATCCGCGACGGCGTGTTTGCGATGGAGCTCGGGGGCCCCGAGGTCGGCCGCGGCTGCGGCGGGCGCGGGATCATCCACGGCTTCGAGACCCTGGAGAAACTGGGCTTCCACGACTGGGGCTTTGACTACGTGCTGCTGGACTTCCTGGGCGACGTGGTGTGCGGGGGCTTTGGCCTGCCGATCGCCCGCGACATGTGCCAGAAGGTGATCGTGGTCGGCTCCAACGACCTGCAGTCGCTGTATGTCGCCAACAACGTGTGCAGCGCGGTCGAATACTTCCGCAAGCTCGGCGGCAACGTCGGTGTGGCCGGCATGGTGATCAACAAGGACGACGGTACGGGCGAAGCCCAGGCCTTTGCCAAGAACGCCGGCATCCCGGTGCTGGCCGCGATTCCCGCCAACGAAGACATCCGCCGCAAGAGCGCTTCCTACGAAATCATCGGCCGCCCCGGCACCGAGTGGGCTTCGCTGTTCGAGGAACTGGCCACCAACGTGGCCGAGGCGCCGCCCAAGCGCCCCAAGCCGCAGACGCAAGACGAACTGCTGTCGCTTTTCAGCTCCGACACCGTGGGCCGCGACGTGGTGCTGCAGCCGGCCACCCTGGCCGACATGACCGGCAAGGAACACGTGGTCAAGCCCACGCTGGAAGTGATCTACGACGCTGCCGCCTGAGCGCCGTCACACCACGAATTGCCTCCACCATGGAACGCATCATCCCCATCCAGCCGGCCGCCGCCGAGCCTTCCGCCGCGGCGATCACGCCTTCGGCCGACGGCCTGGGCTGCGCTTCGGGCAAGGACGCCATGCAGCAGGCGGCCCTCGCCGCCGGCAAGGGCGATGTGCTGGCGCAGTACGCGGCGGACTATCCGCTGCACCCGGACACCGGCCCGCACGACCAGCCGCAAAGCATGTGCCCGGCCTTCGGATCGCTGCGCGTGGGACTGCGCATGCGCCGCACCGCCACCATCCTTTCGGGATCGGCCTGCTGCGTGTATGGCCTGACCTTCACCTCGCACTTCTACGGCGCACGCCGCAGCGTGGGCTATGTACCGTTCAACAGCGAATCGCTGGTGACGGGCAAGCTGTTCGAGGATATTCGCGACTCGGTCTATGACCAGGCGGATCCGGCCCAGTACGACGCCATCGTCATCATCAACCTGTGCGTGCCTACGGCCAGCGGCGTGCCGCTGCAGCTACTGCCCAAGGAAATCAACGGCGTGCGCATCATCGGCATCGACGTACCGGGCTTTGGCGTGCCCACGCATGCCGAGGCGAAAGACGTCCTGGCCGGCGCCATGCTGCGCTACGCGCGTGAAGAGGCACAGTCCGGCCCGGTGGCGGCGCCGCGCCAGACGCGCAGCGACAAACCCACGATCACCCTCCTGGGCGAGATGTTCCCGGCCGACCCGGCAGGCATCGCGCAAATGATCGCGCCCATGGGCCTCGCTGTTGGTACGGTGGTGCCCACGCGCGAGTGGCGCGAGTTGTACGCCGCGCTCGATTGCGATGCGGTCGCAGCCATCCACCCGTTCTACACTGCCAGCATCCGTGAGTTTCAAGCGGCTGGCCGTACTGTGGTCGGCTCCGCGCCGGTGGGCGTGGACGGCACGCACGACTGGCTCGGCGCGATCGGTGCGGCGACCGGCGTATCGGCCGAGAAAATCGATGCCGCACGCAACGCGACGCTGGCCGCCATCCGCGGCGTGTTGTCGCAACAGAAGATCAACGGTCGCATCACCCTCAGTGGCTACGAAGGCTCCGAGCTGCTGGTGGGCCGCCTGCTGGTGGAGTGCGGCGCTGACCTGCGCTACGTGGGATCGGCCTGCCCCGCCACCCCGTGGAACGAACACGATGCGCAGTGGCTGCGCGCCAAGGGTGTGCACGTGCAGATGCGCGCGTCGCTGGAGCAAGACCTGGCGGCGGTGCGCGAATGGCAGCCGAATCTCGCTGTCGGCACCACACCGGTGGTCCAGGCCGCCAAGCAGGCCTGCATCCCGTCGCTGTACTTCACCAACCTCATTTCCGCGCGCCCCCTCATGGGCGTGGCCGGTGCTGGCTCCCTGATCCAGGTGATCAACGGCGCCATCGGCAACCAGGCGCGCTTTGACTCCATGAAGGAATTCTTCGGCGGAGTCGGCCAGGGCGACGAGGCCGGTGTGTGGAACGAAGTGCCGCGTCACTTCCCCGCCTTCCGCGCCGACGTCAAGCGCATGAACGAAAAAGCCAAGAAAAAGCGCAAGGCCGAGGAGATGGGCGGATGACGAACCCGGTCAAACCCAACTTCGTCCTGGACCACGACCGCGCGGGCGGCTACTGGGGCGCGGTGTATGTGTTCACCGCCATCAAGGGCCTGCAGGTCGTGATCGACGGCCCGGTGGGCTGCGAGAACCTGCCGGTGACCTCGGTGCTGCATTACACCGACGCGCTGCCGCCGCACGAGCTGCCTATCGTCGTCACGGGTCTCGCGGAAGAACAACTCGGCCGCGAAGGCACCGAGGGCGCGATGAAACGCGCGCATGGCGTGCTCGATCCCGATCTGCCGGCCGTGGTCGTGACAGGCTCGATTGCCGAGATGATCGGCGGTGGCGTCACCCCGGAAGGTACCGGCATCCTGCGCTTCCTGCCGCGCACCATCGATGAAGACCAGTGGCAGTGCGCGAACCGCGCGATGCTGTGGCTGTGGAATGAATACGGGATGCGCCACGTACCGGCGCGCAAGCCGTTTGCGGAGCGCGCGCCCGGCGAAAAGCCGCGCGTGAACATCATTGGCCCCAGCTACGGCACCTTCAACATGCCCAGCGATCTGGCCGAGATCCGCCGTCTGGTCGAAGGCATCGGCGCCGAAGTGAACATGGTGTTCCCGCTTGGCAGCCATCTGGCCGATGTATCGCGGCTGGTCGAAGCCGATGTGAACATCTGCATGTACCGCGAGTTTGGCCGCATGTTGTGCGAGGCGCTGGATCGTCCGTATCTGCAGGCGCCGATCGGACTCCACA
>JBEEIS010000161.1:0-39099 GCA_041169755.1 Pseudomonadota bacterium
CACCTGGCGCGAGTTCATGTGGCGGAAATGCTCGCCACGGAAGGTGATCTCGCCCTGCTGCGGCTGGTACACGCCGTTGATGCAATTGAGCATGGAGCTCTTGCCGGCGCCGTTGGGGCCGATGATGGCGCGGATCTCGTGCTCGCGGACATCGAAGGAGATGTCGGTGAGGGCCTTGACCCCGCCGAAGGACAGGGAGATGTTCTGGACATCCAGGATCACGTCGCCGGTCTTGCGGGCGGCGCCGGCTCCCGCGCCCGCGTGGACGATGTCGTTCTCGGTCTTCATGCGGCGGCCTTCACGGGGGGATAGGTGCGGGAGTCGATGATCTTGAGCGTGGCGCTCACGCTGCCGGTTCGGCCATCCTCGAACTTCACCTGGGTCTCGATGAACTGCTCGGTCTTGCCGCCGTACAGGGCGTCCAGCAGCACACCGTACTTCTCGGCGATGAAGCCGCGCCGGACCTTGTTGGTGCGTGTGAGCTCGCCGTCGTCGGCGTCCAGTTCCTTGTGCAGGACCAGGAAGCGGTGGATCTGCGAGCCGGCCAGGCGCTCGTCGCTGGCCAGGTCGGCGTTGACCTTCTCCACGCAGTCGCGAATCAATTCGTAGACCTCGGGCTTGCCCGCAAGGTCGGGGTAGCCGGCATAGGGCAGGTTGCGCCGCTCGGCCCAATTGCCCACCGCGTCGAAGTCGATGTTGATCATCACGCAGACCCGATCGCGCAAGTCGCCCACTGCGACGGCTTCCTTGATGTGGGGGAAGAACTTGAGCTTGTTCTCGATGTACTTGGGTGCAAACATGGCACCGGTCGCCAGGCGGCCCACGTCCTTGGCGCGGTCGATGATCTTCAAATGACCGTGGGCGTCCAGGAAGCCCGCGTCACCCGTGTGGTACCAGCCCTCGGCGGTCTTGACCTCGGCGGTGGCGGCGGGGTTCTTGTAGTACTCCTTGAGCAGACCCGGCGAGCGAACCAGGATCTCGCCGTTCTCGGCCACCTGGATCTCCACGCCGCGGCAGGGCACACCGACGGTGTCGGCCTTGACCTCGTGGTCTGGCTGCATGCACACGAAGACTGCGGTCTCGGTGGAGCCATACAGCTGCTTCAAGTTGATGCCGATGGCCCGGTAGAAGGTGAAAAGGTCCGGGCCGATGGCCTCGCCCGCGGTGTAGGCCACGCGTACGCGCGAAAAGCCCAGGCTGTTTCGCAGCGGCCCGTAGACCAGGAGGTCGCCCACGGCATAGGCCAGACGGTCGAACAGACCAACCGACTTGCCATCGCGCAGCTGCGGGCCGACGCGGCGGGCCACGTCCATGAAGCGGTGGAACATGCTGCGCTTGATGGCGCTGGCGTCTTCCATGCGGATCATCACGCTCGTGAGCAGGCTCTCGAAGACGCGCGGCGGCGCGAAGTAGTAGGTGGGACCGATCTCTTTCAGATCGATCATCACCGTGGCTGCCGACTCGGGGCAGTTCACGACATAGCCGCACGCCAGCCACTGCGCATAGCTGAAGATGTTCTGGCCAATCCAGGCCGGCGGCATGTAGGCGAGCACTTCCTCGCGCTGGGTCAGGTGGTCGAACTCGGCGCCGGCTTGGGCGCGATCGAGCAGGCTGTGGTGGGTGTGGACCACACCCTTGGGCGTGCCGGTGGTGCCGGAGGTGAAGAACATGGCCGCCACGTCGTCGGCGCGCCCGCTCGCCACTTGGGCGCGGAAGAACTCGGGATGCTGGCGGGTATGTACCTCGCCCTGGGCCGCCAGTTCATCGACCGAGGCCAGGCCCGGCTCGTCGTACTTGCGCAGGCCGCGTGGGTCGTCGTAATAGATCGCCTGCAGCTGCGGGCATTGCTCGCGCACTTCCAGCAGCTTGTCGACCTGCTCCTGGTCCTCGGCGAAGGCGAAGCGCACCTGCGCGTTGTTGATCGGGAACACGCACTCGGCGGCGGCGGCGTCCTGGTACAGCGGAATCGGAACCGCACCGAGCGACTGGGCCGCCAGCATCGTGGCGTACAGGCGCGGGCGGTTGGCGCCCACCACCACGATATGGTCTGCACGCCTCAGGCCCGCCAGGTGCAGGCCACAGGCAATCTGCTCCACGAGCGAGGCCAGGGCCGACCAGGTGAGGGTCTGCCAGATGCCGTATTCCTTCTCGCGCAGCGCGGCGCGCTCGCCCTGACGGGATGCGTGCGTCAACAGCAGCTGCGGAAATGTCTCTTGCGTCATGGTTCTTTCTTCCGGAACGCCCGGCCGGTGGGGCCACGCACGATCACTGCGCATTCTGGTGGGCGTGCGCTCGCAGCGACTGTTCGCGTCTGTACAGTCTGCCCTAGTGAAAACCCTAGCGCCGTGAAAGAGGCGCCACGGCCGCGCAACCTAGGGGCCCCGACACCGTTCGTTACCCTGGCCGCGCAAGTTCAGCGTCAGGATGGTCAGGATGAAAACGATCGCCCGCCCTCTCCTGCGCTGCCTGCACGCGGCGCTCCTGGCCTGCACGTTCGCGGGGACCGCAGCGGTCCAGGCAACGACCCCGCAGGACTGCCATGCGGTGAACCGCGAGACCTGCGCGCTGGCCCACGCGCTGGGGCGCGGGATCAACCTGGGCAACATGCTGGAGGCCCCACGCGAAGGCGACTGGGGGGTGCGGCTGGAGCCCGCCTTCATCGCGCTGGCCACGCGCCACTTCCAGACCGTGCGCCTGCCGGTGCGCTGGACCAACCATGCCGCGCGCACGGCCGATGCCCGCATCGATGAAGCCTTTGCGCGCCGCGTCGACGGCGTGGTCGATGCCCTGCTCGCGCGCGGTGCGCGGGTGATCCTCAATGTGCACCACTACACGCAACTGACCGGCGGCACGCTGCACCCCAATGAGTTCGCGGTCGATCCCTCGGTGCTGGAGGAGCGGCTTGTGAACCTGTGGCGGCAGATTGCCTGGCGCTACCGCGACCGCCCGCCGCGCCTGCTGTTCGAATTGCTCAACGAACCCCATGGCACGCTGGACGGCGAACGCTGGAACCGACTGGCCGCCCGGGCGCTGGCAGCGGTGCGACCGAGCAACCCCACCCGGGTGGTGCTGATCGGCCCCGGCGACTGGAACCACCCGCGCGCCCTGTCCGCGCTGCGGCTGCCGCGCGACCCGTACCTGATCGTCGCGATTCACACCTACGACCCCTTCGAGTTCACGCACCAGGGCGTCACCTGGCGACCCGACCCGCTGCCCACCGGCATGCGCTGCTGCGACGAGGCGCAGCGCGCGAAGGTGGTGCAGGCACTGGACGAGGCGATGCGCTGGAACCGGGAAAACGGCGTGCCGGTGCATCTGGGTGAGTTCGGGGCCTACAGCGCCGGCGATCTGGCCTCGCGCGCCGCGTATGCACGCCTGGTGCGCGACGAAGCCGAGCGCCGCGGTATCGGCTGGGCCTGGTGGGAATGGGGATCGGATTTCTCGGGGGTGTATGACCCCGCGCGGCGCGCCTGGGTCGAGCCCCTGCGCCGGGCGCTGCTCGATTGAGCGGGCTTCAGGACTGGGAAACGGCCAGGACCTTATCGATGCGCCTGCCGTCCAGGTCCACCACTTCGAACACCCAGCCCACGCACTCGATGCGCTCGGCCACCACGGGCAGATGGCCACTCACCGTCATCAGCAAGCCCGCCAGGGTGTTGTAGCGGCCCCTTTCCTCGTCGGGTAGCTCGGCGCGAATATCCAGTCGCGCCTTCAGCTCGGACACGGGCATCAGGCCATCGAGCAGCCAGGAACCGTCGTCGCGGCGCGTGGCCCAGGCCTGAGCCTGCTGCACCGGCTGCAGTTCACCGGTGATGGCCTCCAGCAGGTCGTGCGGGGTCATGAGCCCCTGCACCACGCCGTATTCGTCCACCACGAACACCATGCGTGCCGAATGGGCGCGAAACTGCTCCAGCAACTCCATGCCGGTGAGCGTCTCGGGCAGGAAAGCGGCCGGCACCGCATGGGTCTCCACCGGCTGTCCGACTGCCTCGCCGGTCAACGCCAGCAGGCGGGCCACGCTGACCACCCCCACCACGTCGTCCAGCGAGCCACGGCACACCGGGTACCACGAGTGCGCGCCCACCCGGCCGGCCTGCGCCAGGGCCTGCGCCACCGACAAACCCGCATCCAGCCACTCGATGTCCGAGCGGGGAAGCATCATGGACGTGAGCGTCCGGTCGTCCAGGTGGAAGACGTTCTGCACCATCTGCCGCTCGTGCTGCGCGATCACGCCGGCGTCGACGCTCTCTTCCAGGCTGTGCGTGAGTTCTTCCTCGGTGATGGCGCGGGACTGACCGGTCTCCAGGCGCAACAGCCGCAGCACCCCCTGGGTAGTGGCGGACAGCAACCACACGAAGGGCCGGGCCGCGCGGGCCAGGCCCGCCATGGGACGCGCCATCCAGCGCGTGACGGTTTCGGGATAGAGCTGGCCGATGCGCTTGGGCACCAGCTCGCCGAAGATGAGGGTGATGAAGGTGATCAGGGCCACCACGATGGCGGTGGCGGCGATGCCGGCGGGGCGCGGGCTGATGCCGAAGCCGGCCAGCCATTGCGCCAGGCCGGCGCTGAAAGCCGCCTCGCCGATGATGCCGTTCAAGACCCCGATGGAGGTGATGCCCACCTGCACGGTCGACAGGAACTGCGTGGGCTGCTCCATCAAGCGCAGTGCGGTCTGCGCGCCGGTGTCACCCGCTTCGGCCAGGGCCAGCAGGCGGGCCTTGCGGCTGGCGGCCAAGGCCAGTTCGGACATGGCGAACGCGCCGTTGAGGAGGGTCAACAGCGCGATCAGGAGGACATCCATCGTTCAGGGGGAGAATCGAACACCATGGCACTCTACCTGATCGGCGATGTTCAGGGCTGCGACGCCCCCTTGGGACGGCTACTGGAAAAGATCGCTTTCTCCCCGAGCCGCGACACCCTGTATGTCCTGGGCGACCTGGTGAACCGGGGCCCCGCGTCCGACCGGGTCCTGCGCCGCCTCATGGGTTATGGCGATGCGGCGCAGTGCCTCCTGGGCAACCACGACCTGTCGCTGCTGGTGACCGCGCACGGCCTGCGCACTCCCCACCCCCGCGACACCGTGCAAGCGGTCCTGGAGGCACCGGACCGCGAGGCGATGCTCGAATGGCTGCGGCACCGCCCGCTGGCGATGCAGACGCAGGGCGTGCTGATGGTGCATGCGGGCGTGCTGCCCCAGTGGGATGCGGCGCAGGTGATGGCGCTCGCGTGCGAGGTGCAAGACGCGCTGCGCGGGCCCGGCCTGCGGGACTTCCTCGCGCACCTGTTTGGCAACGAACCCGCGCGCTGGGACGACCACCTGCAAGGACCCGACCGACTGCGCCTCGTGGTGAACGCGCTCACGCGCCTGCGGTTTTGTAGCGCCGACGGCACGATGCACCTGAAGGCCTCGGGCGCGCCGGACCAGGCACCTGCAGGCACGATGCCGTGGTTCGAGGTGCCGGGACGGCGCACCGCGGGCACGCCGATCGCCTGCGGGCATTGGTCCACCCTGGGTGTGCTGTTGCGCCCTGACCTGATGGCGCTGGATTCGGGCTGCGTGTGGGGCGGCTGCCTGAGCGCGCTGCGTCTGGAGGCCGACGCTTCACGCCATGAGTTGATCCAGGTGGACTGCGAAGCCGCGCAGGCGCCCGGCGGGGACTGAGTGGTGGCCGGCGTCAGTCGCCGGTCTTGAACAGCGCCGCGACCTTGCGCTTGGTCTTGATGTTGGCCGACACGCGGCTGGTTGCGGGCTTGGCCGAGGCTTCCCAGGACGGCGCGGCCTCGGTGGCCGGGGCCTCATAAGGCTGGTCGAAGAAGGGATCGCGCGGGGCGGCCGGTGCGCGCGCGGGCCGCACTTCGCGCGGGGCACGCGCGGCATCGAGCGCGTCGCGCGGGTCACCGGTCTCGCCGCGTTCACGCCAGGTGCGACGGCCGTCGTTGATGCGGCCGCGGGGGCGGTCTTCCTCGAATTCGACGGCCTCGATCTCCAGCTTCTTCTTCAGGAGCTTCTCGAGGTCGGCCACCAGGCGGCCATCGCTGCCCGAGACGAAGGTGACGGCCAGGCCCGAAGCACCGGCGCGGCCGGTACGGCCGATGCGGTGCACATAGTCCTCGGGGTTGAACGGCAGGTCGAAGTTGAAGACCGCCGGCACGTCCTTGATGTCCAGGCCGCGCGCGGCGACGTCGGTGGCCACCAGCAGTTCGACCTCGCCGGCCTTGAAGGCGGCCAGGGCCTTCAGACGCTCGTCCTGACTCTTGTCGCCGTGCAAGGCGGTGGTCTTGAGGCCGTCACGCTCCAGCGAGCGGGCCAGGCGCGCGCACCCGAGCTTGCTGTTCACGAAGACGAAGGCCTGCTTGATCTGACGCTGGCGCACCAGCTGCACCAGGGCGCGGCGCTTGTCGTCGTCGACCACGCTGTAGAAATGCTGTTCGACGGTGGAAGCGGTCTCGTTGGGACGCGCCACCTCGATGGTGACCGGGTCCTTGAGGTAGCTGTTCGCCAGGCGCTTGATCTCGGGCGAGAAGGTGGCCGAAAACAGCAGCGTGGTGCGCTGCTTGGGCAGGTAGGACAGGATGCGCTGCAGATCGGGCAGGAAGCCGATGTCCAGCATGCGGTCGGCTTCATCGAGCACCACGTACTCGACCTGATTGAGGACCGCGTTCTTGGCTTCGATGTGATCGAGCAGGCGGCCGGGCGTGGCCACCAGCACCTCGACGCCGCGTTTGAGTTCGAGCGTCTGGGGCTTCATGTCCATGCCGCCGAACACCACCGCGCTGCGCAGGTTGGTGTACTTGGCATAGAGCTTGACCTGTTGCGCCACCTGGTCGGCCAGTTCACGGGTGGGCAGCAGCACCAGGGCGCGCACCGGATGGCGGGCAGGCGAGGTGGAGGCGTTTTCGGGTTTGAGCAGGCGCTGCAGCAGGGGCAGCGAGAAGGCCGCCGTCTTGCCGGTACCGGTCTGGGCGGCGCCCATCACGTCCTGGCCGGTCAGGACCACGGGGATGGCCTGGGCCTGGATCGGCGTCATGGACTCGTAGCCCATTTCGGCGACGGCCCGCGCCAGCGGTTCGGCCAGGGAAAGATTGGAGAAGGAAGTGGCGGTCATGACAGCCCAGTATTGTCTCACCTTGGGCCCGGGCGCCCGGGCAGGGGCCCGCCTCGGGAAAAAGTACAGTGCCGCCTGCATCGGACCAACCCCGCCCCCGCCCCCGCCTCTGCCCATGACCTCTGCCCTCACCGACCCCGTCCGGGACACCCCCACCGTCCTGGTCACCGGCTTCGACCCCTTCGACGGCGCCGCCGTCAACCCCAGCTGGGAAGCCGTCCAGGCCCTGCACGGGCGCGAGATCGCCGGCCACCGGGTGGTGGCCGGGCAGCTGCCCACCGAGTTCGAGCGCTCGCTGCCCACGCTGGCGGCCCTGGTGCAGGCCCACCAGCCGACCCTCGTGGTCTGCTGCGGCCAGGCCGGCGGGCGCGCGGCGATCTCCCTGGAGCGGGTGGCGATCAACGTGCAGGACGCGCGCATCGCGGACAACGCCGGCGCGCAGCCCGTCGACGAGCCAGTGGTCGCCCAGGCACCGGCTGCCTATTTCACGACCCTGCCGATCAAGGCCCTGCGTCGGGCCCTGCGAGAGGCCGGCATCGCCGCCGAGGTCTCGCAGACCGCCGGCACCTTCGTGTGCAACCACGTGTTCTACGGCCTCATGCACCACCTGGCTCAAAACCGGGTTGGCGTGCGCGGCGGCTTCATCCATGTGCCCTGGCTGCCCGGGCAGGGCGAGCCGTCGATGCCGCTGGCGCAGGTCGTGCAAGGACTGCACCTGGTGATCGCGTGCGCCCTGGCGACGCCGGCGGACATCCGCGAGGGGGCGGGCGCACTCGATTGACACAGCGGACACCTCGGGCACGGCCGGCCACAGCGTCGCCGCGCGGGCCGGCGCCTAAAATACGCAGGTGTCCATTCTCAACGCCGACCTGCACTGCCACTCTGTGGTCTCCGACGGCACGCTCACGCCCGAGGTCCTGGCCGCGCGGGCTGCGGCCAACGGCGTCGAGCTCTGGGCCCTGACCGACCACGACGAGATCGGTGGCCAGCACCGCGCCATGACGGCTGCGCGTGACGCCGGTCTCAAGTACCTCACCGGCACCGAGATCTCGGTCACCTTCGCGGGTCAGACGGTGCACATCGTCGGCCTGGGCTTCGACCCCGAAGATCCCTCGATGCGCCAGGGCCTCTCGGCCACCCGGGGCGGCCGCGGGGAACGCGCACAGGAAATGGCGCAGGGCCTGGCCCGCGTGGGCATCCACGGCGCGTACGAGGGCGCACTCAAGCACGTGGGCAACCCCGACCTGATCTCGCGCACGCACTTCGCCCGTTTCCTGGTCGAGACCGGCGTGTGCCGCGACACCTCCGAGGTGTTTCGTCGCTACCTCACCGAGGGCAAGCCCGGCTATGTGCCGCATCGCTGGGCCAGCCTGGGCGACGCGGTAGCCTGGATCACCCGCGCCGGCGGCATCGCCGTGATCGCTCACCCCGCGCGGTATGCCTTCACCGCCAACGAGGAATACGCCCTCTTCTCCGAATTCAAGGCCCATGGCGGGCGGGCGGTGGAGGTGGTCACAGGCAGCCACACCGCCGCCGAATACGTGAAGTACGCCGAGACCGCCCGCGAGTTCGGCCTGGCCGCCTCGCGGGGCAGCGACTTCCACAGCCCCGAAGAGAGCCACACCGACCTGGGCCAGCTGCCCTACCTGCCCGGCGGGCTCACGCCCGTGTGGGAGTTGCTGGCGGATCGCATCCGGTGAACGGCGCGACGGCGGCCGCCGCGCGCATCCTGGCGGGCATCGGGATCGTGCTCGCGGCCACCGCCGCCTTCGCGGTCACCGATACCGCCGCCAAGTACGTCAACGCCGCAGGCGTGCCCCTGCTCATGGCCCTGTGGGCGCGCTACGCCTTCCAGGCCATCGCCACGTCGCTGGTCGTCGTGCCGCTGGGCGGCTGGTCGGTGATGCGTACCCGCCAACCCCTGTTTCACGCGCTGCGCGGGCTGATGCTGGTGACCAGCAGCGCCTTCGTGTTCCTGAGCCTGAAGTTCATGCCGGTGGGTGAGTTCACCGCCATCATGCTGGTTGCGCCCCTGGTGCTCACGCTGGTGGCCGGCACCTTCCTGAAGGAGCAGGTCTCGCCCTTGCGCTGGGCGCTGGTGTGCGGTGGCTTCGTCGGCACGCTGGTGATCATTCGCCCCGGCGGCGAAGCCTTCACGCCGGCCCTGCTGCTGCCCCTGGCGCAGGTGGGCTTCAATTGCTGCTTTCAGGTCCTGACCATCCGACTGGCCCGCACCGAGAGCCCGTTGACCATGAACTTCTACACGGGCTGGGTGGGCGCGCTGGCGGCCACGCCGCTGCTGCTCCTGGCCTGGGACCCGCAGGTGCCAGCCTGGCTGTGGGGGCTGCTGGTGGTCATGGGGGTGTCGGGTGCGGTGGGCCATTTCCTCCTGATCCTGGCCTACCGGCGAGCGCCTGCGTCCACGCTCACGCCCTACCTCTACGCGCAGATCGGTTTTGCCATGGCCTGCGGGTGGGCGGTCTTCGGTCATGTGCCCGATGGCTGGTCCGTGCTGGGCATGGGCCTGATCGCCCTGTGCGGCGCGGCCGGGGCCTGGCTCACGGTGGTCGAACACCGCGCGGCCCTGCGGATCAACGCCTGAGCGGACGCCCCGTCCGGGGCCCCGGGGACGGATACTGCGGCCATGGCGCAATTTTTCGAGGTCCATCCCGACAACCCGCAGCCGCGGCTGCTGCGGCAGGCCGTCACCCTGCTGGAACAGGGCGGCGTGCTGGCCGTGCCCACCGACTCCAGCTACGCCCTGGCCTGCCACCTGGACGACAAGGGCGCGGCCGACCGCCTGCGTCAGATCCGCGGGGTGGACGACAAGCACCACCTCACGCTCCTGTGTCGCGACCTGAGCGAGCTGGCCAGCTACGCCCGGGTGGACAACCGCCAGTACCGTCTGCTCAAGTCCGCCACGCCGGGCCCCTACACCTTCATCCTGGAGGCCACGCGTGAGGTACCCCGGCGCGTGAGCCACCCCCAGCGCAAGACCATCGGCCTGCGCGTGCCGCAGCACACCGCACTGCAAGCGCTGCTGGCGCTGCACGGCGCCCCCTTGTTGGCAACCACCCTGATCCCGCCGGGGGAAGACCAGCCCCTGAACGATGCGCACGAGATCCGCGAACGTTTGGAGCGCGCGCTGGCCGGGGTGATCGACGCAGGTGCCTGCCCCTCGGAGCCGACGACCGTGGTGGACCTCAGCCCCATGGGCGAAGGCGGCGCGCCCGAGATCCTGCGCGAAGGCCGCGGCAACGTGGCGGCCCTGGGGCTCTGAGGCGGGATCTGAAGCAACCGCTGGGACGAGCTCTGAGACGGGCTCTGAGACAATCCGGGCGTGGATTTCAACAACCTCGTCCAGACCGTCCTCGTCTACGCCCTGCCCGTGCTGTTCGCCATCACCGTGCACGAGGCGGCGCACGGCTATGCGGCGCGGCATTTCGGCGACCCGACGGCCACGGTGATGGGACGCGTGACCCTCAATCCCCTGCCCCACATCGACCTGGTCGGCACGATCCTGATGCCACTGCTGCTGTATTTCGCGACCTCGGGCACGTTCCTGTTTGGCTACGCCAAGCCCGTGCCGGTGGACTTCGGCCGCCTGCGTCGGCCCAAGCGCGATATGGTCTGGGTGGCCCTGGCCGGGCCGGCCTCCAACTTCGTGCAAGCCATCCTGTGGGCGCTGGTCGCGGTGCTGCTCCTGGCCCTGGACATCGACGAGCCCTTCTTCAGTCGGATGTGCGAAGCGGGTGTGCTGGTGAACCTGGTGATGTGGGCCTTCAACCTCTTCCCGCTGCCGCCGCTGGACGGCGGCCGCATCCTGGTGGGCCTGCTGCCCTGGCGTCAGGCGCATTTCGTGGCCCGCATCGAGCCCTGGGGCTTCTTCATCGTGATGGGCCTGGTACTGGCCGGCATCGTGGGCAGCCTCTGGCTGCGCCCGCTCATGGCTGCGGGTGCCGCCGCCATCCAGGTGTTGATCTCGCCCCTGCGGGCCCTGTTGTTCTGACCTTCATCTCTCCCGCCTCTCGGCTTTCCCGACCGCCCGCCGCATGACCTCCGCACCCGTCCGCTTCCTCACCGGCATCACCACCACCGGCACACCCCACCTGGGCAACTATGTGGGCGCGATCCGGCCCACCGTGCAGGCCAGCCGCCGCTCGGGCACCGAGAACTTCTACTTCCTGGCCGACTACCACGCCCTGATCAAGTGCGACGACCCGGCCCGCATCCAGCGCTCCACCCTGGAGATCGCGGCCTGCTGGCTGGCCGCCGGGCTGGACCCCGAACACGTCTTCTTCTATCGGCAGTCGGACATTCCGGAGATTCCGGAGCTGACCTGGTTCCTCACCTGCGTGACCGGCAAGGGTCTGCTCAATCGCGCGCACGCCTACAAGGCCTCGGTCGACAAAAACCTGGCTGCCGGCGCCGATCCCGACGCCGATGTCACCGCCGGCCTGTTCATGTACCCGGTGCTCATGGCCGCCGACATCATCCTGTTCAATGCGCACAAGGTGCCGGTGGGCCGCGACCAGGTGCAGCACATCGAGATGGCCCGCGACATGGCCTCCAGCTTCAACCACCTGTACGGGGCGCACTTCACGCTGCCCGAGGCGGTGATCGACGAGGCGGTGGCCACCCTGCCTGGACTGGACGGCCGCAAGATGTCCAAGAGCTACGACAACACCATCGGTCTGTTCGCGCCGCCCGCGCAGATGCGCAAGCAGATCGCCTCCATCGTGACCGACTCGCGTGCGCCGGGTGAACCCAAGGACACCGAGGGCTCGGCCCTGTTTCAGATCTACCAGGCCTTCGCCAGCCCGCAGGAGACCGAGCAGCTACGAAAGTATTACGCCGAAGGCATTGCCTGGGGTGAGGCCAAGAACCTGCTGTTCGAACGCATCGACCGCGAGATCGCGCCCATGCGCGAACGCTACGACGCGATGGTGAACAACCCCGCCGAGGTCGAACGCATCCTGCTGCGCGGCGCCGAGAAAGCCCGTGAGCGTTCGCGCCCCTTCATCGGGCGCCTGCGCGAGGCGGTGGGCCTGCGCAGCCTGGCCAGCGCCCCCAGTGCTGGCAGCCCTCAAAAGGGCGACAAGAAGGCCGTGCCCGCGTTCAAGCAATACCGTGAGGCCGACGGCCTGCACTACTTCAAGCTGGTCGATGCCAGCGGGCGGCTGCTGCTGCAAAGCCAGGGCTTTGCCTCGCCCCGGGAGGCCGGCCAGGCCGTTGGCCGTATCCGCGAACAGGGGCTCGCTGCCCTGGCCGACCTGGGCCCCCAGGTGCAACGTCCCCACGACCTGTCCGAGAACGAACTGAGCACCCAACTGTCGCAACTGAGGCAACCTGATTAATCCAGCTCTGCTATAAACGCGCCAGCAGGTTATTCATTACGTTCACCATGCAAGTCACAAAATCCGCCGCCCCGATGAATCTTTTCGTCATCGACGACCACCCGCTGATGCGCGAAGCCGTCGTCATGCTGCTGCGGCGGATGCGTCCCGGGGCCAATGTGGTCGAACTGGACCGCATGGGCGGCCTGGACGGGGCGGTGCGTCAACACGGCACCCCCGACCTGATCTGCCTGGACCTGAAACTGCCCGACACCACCGGAACCTCGGGCGTGCATGAAGTCAAGAACCTCTTTCCCGAGACGCCTCTGGCGGTGATCTCGGCGTCGCCCTCCAACGATGCGGAAGAAGTCTGCATCGACGCTGGCGCCGACATCTACATCGAGAAATCCTCAGGCGCGGGCGAGATCGGCAACGCGCTGCGCGCGCTGCTCTCGGCCGACGGCCAGTTCGAAGAACTCGCGCCCACCGACAACAAGCTGTCCAAGCGCCAGAAACAGCTGATCGTGATGCTCGATCGTGGCCTGTCCAACCGCGAGATCGCAGAAGAACTGGGCATCAGCGAACACACGGTGAAGGTGCACCTGTGGCGCCTGTTCCGCCGCCTGGGTGTCAAGAGCCGCACCCAGACCATCCACTACGCCCGCGTTCACGGCCTGCTGGCCAGCTGATCGATCGAGGCGGCCCGCGCGGCCGCCTGCTGCGGGTCGCTCGCATCGAGCACCAGCCTGAACATCGTGCCTCGCCCGGGCTCGGAGTTGAGTTCGACCCGGTGGCCCAGGATGTGCGCCAGTCGCGAGACGATGTACAGGCCCAGCCCGAACCCGTCCTGCGTGCCCTCGTGCAACGGCACCTTGTAGAACTCCCGGAAGATGTCGCGCTGATGCTCGGGCGCGATGCCCAGGCCCGTGTCCCAGACCTCGATGCACGGGCGCGTGGCCACATGCCGTACCGCCACCAGCACCGACCCGCGCTCGGTGTACTTGATGGCGTTGGACACCAGGTTGCCCAGGATGCGCGCCAGCAGCAGCTGGTCCGAGAACACCTCGCCACCGCCGCGGCGCACCCGCAGCTGCAGGCCCTTGGCCTGCGCCAGCGGGCGGTACTGCAGCTCCAGGTCGTCCAGCAATTTGTCCAGTGAGACCTGCGCGAGCTTCAGGCGGATCTTGCCGGAGTCCAGCCGCACCAGGTCGAAGAGGGAGTCAAAGAGGGCGTTGACCGCGCGGGTGGACTCCACGATCTTGGGCGCGATCTCGCCCACCAGCTCGGGTTCGCTGGCAAGCCAGTCGGCATACAGGCCCAGGGCCAGCACCGGCTGGCGAATGTCGTGCGTGGCGCTGGCCAGGAAGCGGTTCTTGATCTCCACTGCGTCCAGCGCGGCGCGTGTCTGGCGGGTGAGAGATTCGATCAACTGGCTGTTGCGGTATTGCAGCTCGAAGTTGCGACGATGGGTGCGGTGCTGGCGCTGGCCGGCCTGATAGAGCACCTGCCAGAAGATGGCGAGCAGCGCCAGCAGCCAGTAGTGGTAGTAGGGCCCCTGCAGCTGGTGCTCGGCGACAACGCGCCAGACCACGATGGCCAGCGTAGTGACCATGAGGGTGTTGAGGTAGGTGCGCATCGCGCCCAGCACCGGCGACAAGCCGTTGACCGCGAGCATGGTGATGGAGGCCAGGATCAGCCAGCAGATGAACTGCGTGGACAGCGGCGCCCGCTCGAAGAACAAAGCGACCGAGGACGCCCAGACCAGCGCGCTGGCCGTCCACAGGTGGCGGGCCCGCGCATAGAAGGTCAGCTGCGAGGCGGGCTCGGCCGAGGCCACATGACGCTCGTAGCGGTGCACCACCAGGGCCCGCACCACAGCCACCCCGGCAGCAGCCAGGGTCCACAACATCAGGGCCAGGGAATGGGTGTCGCCCCACATGACGCCGACGTAGATCGGGATCACGACCCAGATGGCGACCTGGGTGTTGTCCGACACCCGCACGAGGCTGCGAACCAGCTGGGCGTCCACCCACTCGGTCTCGGCGGGCGTGTAGGGGGACGCGGGGGACTCTGGATTCATGGCGGACGGTGGCGGTCCGCCTAGTCTATCGAATGGCCGGGTAGCGCCGCGACGCGGGGTCGATCTTCAGCTGCTGGCGGTACTTGGTGACCGTGCGCCGGGCCACGCACAACCCCTGGCGTGCGAGCAGGCCAGCCAGGGCCACATCCGATAGCGGCTGCTGCGGGTTCTCGCTGGCCAGCAGCTCTCGGATCAGGCCACGGATCGCGGTGGGCGAACACTCGCCGCCGCTGGCGGTGGCCAGGCCTCGCGAGAAGAAGTACTTCAGCTCGAACACGCCGCAGGGCGTGGCCATGTATTTGTTGTTGGTCACGCGCGAGATGGTGGATTCATGCGCCCCCACCGCATCGGCGATCTCGCGCAGGACCAGCGGTCGCATCGCCATCGGTCCGTAGGCCAGGAAGCGGTGCTGCCGCTGCAGGATCGCACGCGCCACCGACAGGATGGTGGCAAAGCGCTGTTCGATATTGCGCACCGTCCAGCGCGCCTCCTGCAGGTGCGCACCGAGCTCGGCGTGCCCCGGGTCGCGGCAGCGGCTGTACCACTCGGCGTAGCGCTGGTGCAGCCGCACGCGGGGCAGGACCGCCGGATTGAGGCTAGCGACCCACTGCCCGCGCTGGCGGCGCACCACCACATCGGGCGTGATGTAGCCGATCGCCTGCGTGCCCTGACGCCAACCGGGCCGCGGGTCCAGGCGGCGGATCGCGTCACAGGCAGCCTGCACCGCCTCGCGCGGAACACCGAGCCGGCGCGACAGGTTGGCCATGTCGCGAGCCGCCAGCGCGGGCAAGTACTCGCGAGCGATCCGCAACGCCAGCTGCGGGTCGGCGCGCAAGGCGCCCGCCGGTTGCTGCGCCAGCTGCAGCTGCAGGCACTCGGACAGATCACGCGCCCCCACGCCCGTCGGGTCCAGTGCCTGCACCCGGCGCAGTGCGATGGTCAGCTCCTCGGGTTCGGCCTCAGGGATCAAGCCTGCGACCTCGCCCAACTGCGCCAGGGGCAGACGCAGGTAACCGTCGTCGTCCAGGCTGTGGACCAAGGCCAGCGCCAGCACCCGGTCCCGCTCGGGCAGGGCAAGCACGTTCAGCTGTGTCACCAGATGCGCGGCCAGGGTCGTCGGAGCCGCCAGCGTGTCCAGGCTGCCCTCGGCGTCGGCATCGCTCCGTCGCGAGGCTGGCGCGTCGGCGCTCCAGATCGCGTCGCTGTCATCGACCGAAGTGTCCTGCAGGATCTGTGCATCGGGGTCCGCGTACTCGGCATCCCGTTCGAGGAAGGGGTTAGTGTCGGCCGCCTGCCGCACCAGCTGGGAAAACTCCAGCGACGACATCTGCAGCAGGCGTACTGCACGTTGCAGGCGCGGCGACAAGGTGGGTGCAAGCAGGGTACCCGTCTGCAGCGAGGGGGAGGGAGTCATCAGGGGGGACCTCCACGGTCCACGCCCAGCGTGCGCAGTGCACGCAGATTGGGGTGGCTGATGGTGTCCGTGCAAGCCGCATGCCGACAGGTGCGCCCTGCCACCGCCGCTGACACCTGCGACATCCCGTCACCTGGTCGCGGTCGGCCAGTGCGCAGCACGCCGCAGCCCGCCGCTGCGCCAGCACGACACCGGCGGGCACCCCCTCCCGCGGGCGGTAAAGCTTGCGGTAAGCGCACACCGCAGGCGTTACAGGCGGTTGCCCCACTGCCTCTTTACGCAAGGCCCGCAGTAGGCTGTGTGCGACCGTCGCCTGCCACCCTCCATGCACAACACACCCGAGCCCCTGCAACCCTTGACTGGGACCGCACCGTTGCCTTGCGCAGCGGCGCGATCGCCTTCACCCTTGGCGCACTGGCGTCACGCGCTGCGCAATCCACTCAACGCCATCCTCACCGCCACCGCCGTGCTTGAGAGCAGCCCAGCGGACAGCGACGCTGCCATCCAGGCGCGCCACATCATCGCCCGGCAAACCAGAAACCTGGCATGGCTGATCAGCGATATGCCATGCGACGAATCTCGGCCCTCTTGAGACATGCGCCATGGGCCATGCACTGATCGTCGAGGACGACGCGGACGCGGCCGGCATGGTGGCGGCCCTGGTGGCGGGCCAGGGCTATTCGGCGGCTACGGCCTCGTGCCTGCATGACGCACGCCGCCAGCTGGCCCTGCAACCTCCCGACCTGCTGCTGCTGGACCTGCGCCTGCCCGATGGCAACGGCCTGTCGCTGCTGCAGGACGATCTCGAGCTCCTGGGCCGACCCGAGGTGGTGCTGATGACGGGCCATGCCAGCCTCGAAAGCTCGATCCAGGCGCTGCGACTGGGCGCGGTGGATTACCTGATCAAGCCCCTGAGCGCGCGCATGCTGCAGGGAATGCTGTCGCGGGTGCAAGGGCCCGGACGACGCGATGCGCCGCGTGCCAAGCCTCCACCGCCAGCCAGCCAGGGCTTGGAACACACAGGCCGTTACGGCCTCCTGGTGGGCCGCAGCACGCCGATGCGGCGTGTGTACGAGCAGATCGAGCGCGTAGCCGGCACCTCGGTCACCGTGTTCGTCACCGGCGAGAGCGGTACGGGCAAGGAGCTGGTGGCGCAGACGGTCCATGACCTGAGCCGACGCCGCGACAAACCCTTTCTGGCGGTGAACTGCGGGGCGATCTCGCCCCACCTGATTGAAAGCGAGATCTTTGGTCACGAACGCGGCAGCTTCACCGGCGCCGAACGGCAGCGGCAGGGATTCTTCGAGCGCGCGCACGGGGGCACCCTGTTCCTGGACGAGATCACCGAGATGCCACTGGCCCTGCAGGTCAAGCTGCTGCGGGTGCTGGAGTCGGGGACCTACATGCGCGTGGGATCGAGCGTGGCGCAGGAGAGCGACGTGCGCCTGATCGCGGCGGCCAACCGCGACCTCGCGCGCGCCGTGGCAGACGGTCAGCTGCGCGAAGACCTGATGTACCGCCTGAACGTTTTTCCGCTCGCCATGCCGCCGCTGCGCGAGCGGCCGGACGACATTCCCCTGCTGGTGGCGCATTTCCTGCAGGAAATGGCACACCGCGAAGGCCGGCTGCGGCACCTCACGCCAACCGCCCTGGAGCGGTTGGTCCACCAGCCCTGGCCGGGCAATGTGCGCGAACTGCGCAACGCGCTGCAGCGCGCGTGGGTCATGGCGGCAGGCGATGAGATCACCGAGGCGTGGCTGCCATCGCAGTCCGCTGCAGGCGTCCCAAGCGAAGCCGGCAGTCTGCCCTGCGCGGTCGGCATGCCGTTGGCTGATGTGGAGCGACAGGTGATCCTGGCCACGCTGGCGCATTGCGGTCAGCACAAGGAGCGCACCGCGGCCCTGCTGGGGGTGAGCCTGAAGACGCTTTACAACCGGCTCAAGGCCTACGGGGTACACGGTTAGGGAGGGACCCGTCTGCGACGCGCGGGTGTGTGCAGCCCAAGTCCCTGTAGGACGCGAATCGCACGGCGCGAGCCGCGCACTGACAGTCCGCGCGCGTGCGGCCACCTACGATGAAGGCAGCACACGCCGAGGAAACCAGACGCCATGAAAGCATTGACAGTCAGCGCGAGCGCTACGCGCCAGAGCGATTTGCAGCAGGCCTGCCGCGCTCTGTGGCGGTCTACCCTTGCTCTCATGAACACCTACCTGCAAACGCGGGGGCCGGCGCAACGGGTGATGCTGGCGCGACGCATCGCGCGCAATGTGCGGACGCTGCAGCGGGAGAGCGCACGCTTTGCACCGGCCAGCCGCGAGGCCTTCGTCCGCCTGGCGCGGCGCTGGGCCCAACTGGCGCATTGGACCTGAGGCGATACCCTGCGCGAAGCACCCGCGTGCGCTGCGGGCGCATGAAGATGCAACGATAAGATGGCGCGTACGCCACACCGCAGGAGATGCGCATGCCCGAGTCCCGCCCGCCCCACCCCGAGATCCGTGACCAGGTCGTGATCATCACGGGCGCAGGCAAGGGCATCGGCCGGGCCGCTGCCTTGCACCTGGCTGCCTGTGGCGCGCGGGTGCTGGTGAACAACCGCCGCCACCCGGGCGAGGCCGACGACCAGACCAGCGCGGCGCAGGTCGTCGCCCAGATCCACGCAGCAGGCGGCCAGGCCAAGGCCAACCACGAACCCGCTACAGACCCTGCATCGGGTCAGCGCATGGTCGACGACGCGCTGGCCACCTGGGGCCGCCTGGACATGGTGTACGCGAACGCGGCCCTGGCCCAGGACGCAGCCTTTCATCACCAGACGCTGGACCAGCTACGCACCATCATCGATACGGGCCTGGTGGGCACCCTGTCCCTGTTCCATGCCGCCTGGCCGGTGTTTCGCGCACAGAAGTCCGGCCGTGCGTTGGCCACCACCTCCAGCGCCGGACGCTTCGGGGGCGCGGGCATGACAGCCTACGCGGCATCCAAGGGCGCAATCGACTCGCTGGTGCGGTCACTGGCCGCGGAGGGTGCGCGCAGCGGCATCCGCTGCAACGCGCTGTCACCCTATGCAGCGTCGCAGATGACGCAGGACTACCTGCCACCGGCCCTGGCCCAGGCGCTGGCCCCCGAGCATCTGGGCCCGCTGGTGGCCTGGCTGCTGGGGCCCGATTGCCAACTCAATGGCGAGGTCGTGGTGGCTGGCGGCGGGCGCTATGCCCGCGCCTGGCCGGTGGAATCATCAGCGGTCCAGTCCAGCGATCCGCGCGAGGCTTGGGCCGAACTGCTCACGCTGGAAGGCCGCCCCCAACGGGATGCGGTGGCGGCCTTCCAGGCCTTCATGGGCGCTGCGTAATCACTTGACGGCGGACGGTGCCACCACCTGCACCCACTTGCCGCCGCGGATCTGGTCGATGGACGCAGGCTCCGGGCTCACGTGGTTGTTCACGAAACCCTGCGGCGCGAAGGTGGTGAAGTCCTGGTGGCGCGTGGCCTTCAGGGCGTTGGCCAGGGCCTCCGGGGTCAGGTTGCGGCCTGCGGCCTGCAAGCCAGCAATGAACCACGAGGTGTACGAGTAGGCGTTGGCTGCGTTCTCGTCGGCGTCGGCATTGAATTTCTGCTTGTAGGCCGCGAAGAACTTGGCAGCCGCCGGGTCGGTGGTGTCCGGATCATGCAGGCGCCAGCCACCGATGCCATACAGGCCCTCGACCGATTCCTTGCCCAGACGGGCGACCGTGGTGCTGCGGCCCGGGATGGTGGTGAGTACGCGTACGTTCGTCCAATTGAGCTTCTTGACCTCGGACATCACACCCAGGGTCTCGCGGGTGACGGTTCCCGCCAGGATCAGGTCCACGTTGGCCGCCTTCATCTTGGCCACCTGCGAGGAGAAATCGATGTCACCCACCTTGTAGGCGGCCTCGGCGGAGACCGCGAAACCGCCGTCCTTCAGCGCCTGGTTCACGCCGGCGCGCACGAGATCGCCGAAAGGGCCTTCCTGGTAGATCACACCGACCTTGGCGGTCTTCCAGTTCTTGACCGCCCAGGACAGGGCCGACGCGGTGGTGACGTCGTAGTTCTGGACCGTCGTGAACAGCAGCGGGCTGTTGCCCCCGACGCGCTGGATGATGCTCGAGGCGCCCCAGGGCGCGAACACCATGACACCCGCGTCGGTGGCCATCTTCACGGTGGCGGCGTTCGGGCCCGATCCGAAGGGGTTGACGATGGCGAACACGTTGTCGCTCTTGATCAACTTCTGCACCGCGCGGACCGCCTGCTGGGGCGCGCTGGCGTTGTCTTCCACGATCAGGCGAATGCGCCGACCATGCACGCCGCCAGCGGCATTGGCTTCGTCGATCCGCATCTGCATGGCGTTGCGCAGCATCGGCATGGCCGGCGCCGCGGGTCCCGACAGGTCGATGTGCGTGCCCAGCACGATTTCGGTGTCGCTCACGCGGTTACCCTGGGCCTGGACTGCGCCTGCGCACAGGGCAAGCGCGCTGGCGGCCACGAGGGCGTGACGTCGATTCAGTTGCATGGCTGTCTCCTTGGTGGTTGAAATGATGTCGAGCCTGTCTTGCGTCGGTGACCCTGAGCGGCTCCCTCAGTCCGGGTACATGGTGTCGATCAGCGCGGCGTACTTGCGCGCGATGACCTTGCGTTTGAGCTTCATCGTGGGGGTAAGCTCCTCGTCCTCGGCGGTGAGCAGCTCCCCGATGATGCGAAATTCCTTGATCTGTTCCACCCGCGCCAGCTGGGGGTTGATGCGCTCGATCTCGGCGTGCACCAGGGCCACCACCTCGGGGGCACGGGTCAGGCTGGCGAAGTCGGAGTACGGCACCTGACGCTCCTGCGCGTAGCGGGCGACATGCTCCTGGTCGATCATGACCAGGCAGGTGAGATAGCGGCGGCCGTCGCCGATCACCACCGCATCGGTGATGTAGGGGCTGAATTTCAGCAGGCTCTCGATGTGGCTGGGGGTGACGTTCTTGCCGCCCGAGGTGATCAGGATGTCCTTGATCCGGTCACGGATGGACAGATGACCCTCGGCATCGATCTCGCCGCAGTCGCCGGTGTGCAACCAGCCCTCGTCGTCCAGCGCCTCGCCAGTCTTCTCGGGCAGGTTCCAGTAGCCGCCAAAGACGTTGGGGCCGCGCACCAGGACCTCGTTTTCGGCGCCCAGTCGCACCTCGGTGCCCGGCGCACGCACACCAGCCGACCCCAGTCGAATCTGACCCCGTGGCACGGCGGTGGCAAAACCGGTGGTCTCGGTCATGCCGAAGCCTTCGCGCAGCTCGATGCCAGTGCCCAGGTACCAGCGCACCAGATCGGGCGGCACGGGCGCGGCACCGGTGAGGGCGGTCTTGATGTTCTGCAGCCCCAGGAAGATGCGGACATTGCGCAGGGCCACCCACTGCAGCAGGCGCTGGAACGACCCGGGGCCAGCGGCCCTCTCGCCGCGCAGGCGCGCCTCGATGCTCGGGGCCATCGCACGTCGCGCCGCTTCATAGGCCCATCGCGCGGGGGCAATGGCGTCGCGCATGAACAGGTCGACCTGGGAATACATCTTTTCCCAGAAACGCGGGGGTGCAAACACCAGATGCGGCGCAACCTCGCGCAAGTCGTTGAACACGGTCCCCGCGTTTTCAGGGAAGTGAACGATCAGGCCCAGAGCCAGGGGGTTGTAGACCGACCCCATGCGCTCGGCGATATGGCACAGGGGCAGAAAAGACACCGACTTGTCGCCCGGCTCGGTACCGATGTATTCGCCAGCCACCGAGAGCTGGAAGACGACATTGCGATTGAGGATCATCGCGCCCTTGGGCTGACCGGTGGTGCCCGAGGTGTAGACCAGAAAGGCCACGTCACCGGGCTGGCCGGCATCGATGCTTCGCTCGAAGGCCTGAACGTTGTCGGGGTTCTGCGCCAGGGCCTGGCCGCGCGCCAGGAAGTCATCGAAGAATTCCACCGACGGATCGTCGAACCCGCGCAGGCCCTCGCGATCGATCACCACGATGCGCAAAAGCTTCGGGCACTGCGCCCGCATGGCCAGGGCCTTTTCCAACTGTTCCTGGTTCTCCACGAACAGCACCCGCGCGCCGGAGTCAGCCAGGATGTGATGCACCTGCCCGGGCGACGAGGTGGGATAGATGCCATTGCCCACCAGTCCCAGGCACTGGGCCGCCATGTCCACATACAGCCACTCCGGGCGGTTCTCGCACAGGACGCAGACGCCCTCGCCTCTGGCCAGGCCCAGGGCCACCAGGGCCAGGCCCACGGCACGCGTGTGTTCGTAGTACTGCGCCCAGGTCACCGTCTGCCACAGGCCGCGGTGCTTGCGGCGCAGGGCCGGCCGCTGGGCCCAGTCCTGGCCGCGACGGCGGAAGACGCGCGCGGGGGTGGTCTCGCCGAGAAATTCGACAGGCGCCATGGAAGTGATCACCGGTTGCATCGTCGTCCTCACCGCCAGGTCTTGCGCCGCTTCCAGCGCTGCGCGGTGCCGCTGAGGCCCGTGCCCCCATGGCCGCCGAGGTAGGCCTCGCGCACATCGGCCTTCTGGCTCAGGGCGGCGCAGGTGTCGGCGGCGACGATGCGGCCCAGTTCCATGATGTAGCCGTCGTCGGCATGGGCCAGGGCGATGGCAGCGTTCTGTTCGACCACCAGGATGGCGGTGCCGGTCTCGCGGCGGATGCGGCTGATGATGGCGAAGATCTCCTTGGTCAGAAGCGGCGACAGGCCCAGGGAGGGTTCGTCCAGCATCAGCAGCTGCGGTCTCGCCATATAGGCGCGCCCGATGGCCAGCATCTGCTGCTCGCCCCCCGAGAGCAGGCCCGCATGCTGTTGTTCGCGCTCCTTCAGGCGCGGAAACCAGTCGTACACGCGCTGCACATCGTCCTGCACTTGCGTGCGGTCCTGACGGGTGTAGGCGCCCATGGCCAGGTTCTCGCGCACGCTGAGGAAGGGATAGATCTGCCGGCCCTCGGGCACCAGCACCAGGCCGCGCCGGCAGACCGCGTCGGCGTCGAGCCCGCTGATCACCTCGCCCTGGAACAGGACCTGGCCCTTGAAGGGGTCGATCACGCCGGCCAGGGTATTGAGCAAGGTCGTCTTGCCGGCGCCGTTGGCGCCCAGCACCGTGACCATCTGCCCCGTGTTCACCTGCAGGTTCACGCCCTGCATCGCGACGATGGGGCCGTACCAGGTTTCGAGGTTGCGTACTTCGAGCAAGGGCGTCATGGCGATCAGGCTCCGAGGTAGGCGGCGATGACCTGGGGGTCCGATTGCACCTGCGCGGGCGTGCCCTCGGACAGGACCTTGCCCTGCGCCATGCACACCACACGGTCGGCAACAGCGCTGACCAGGGACATGTCGTGTTCAACCATGACCACGGTGATGCCCAGCTCGGTGCGTATGTCGTCGATCCAGAAGGCCAGGTCGCGGGTTTCTTCCGGGTTCAGGCCTGAGGCGGGCTCGTCCAGGAACAGGAGTTCGGGTTTGGCGCACAGCGCGCGCCCGAGCTCCACCACCTTGCGTACACCGTAGGGCAATCCCGAGATCAGGGCGTGGCGCCAGGGGGAGAGCTCCAGGAAGTCGATCACCGACTCGACGTCGGCCATACCGGCTTCCTCCAGGCGCGTGAGGGCGGGGGTGCGCAACACCTGCTGCCACCAGGTGCCCTGATTGAAGCGGTGACGTCCGAGCACCAGGTTGGCCAGCACGGTGGCACCCTCGAACAGCTCGATGTTCTGGAAGGTGCGGGCGATGCCCAGCGTGGCCACCTTGTGACGGGGCAGCCGGGTCAGGTCCTGACCCTTGAACAGGACCTGGCCGGCACTCGGATCGAACACCCGTGTGACCACATTGAGCAGCGAGGTCTTGCCCGCGCCGTTGGGCCCGATCACGGCGAGCACTTCACCCGGGTTGACCTGCAGGCTCACGTCAGCGATCGCATGCACGCCGCCAAAGCGCAGCGCGAGGTCGCGCACCACGAGCAAGGGAGCGGTGGCTGTCGTGGAGTTCACCGGTAACGCTCCGATTTCATGTAGCGCTTGGTGCGCTTGAAGGTGTCCTTGCGATAGAGCGGGAAGGACTCGAGCAGGGCACGCGCCTTGAGCCAGCGACCATTGAGCCCCGTGGGCTCGAACAGCACGAACATCGCCAGCACCAGACCAAAGACGAAGATCTCCAGGCCGAACTGCTTGGCAACCGATTCGGGCAACAGGGGCTTGACCCGCGAGATCGCGGTGGGCAGCAGGCTGATCAGGACCGCTCCCAGGATGGCGCCGCGCAGACTGCCCAGTCCGCCAATCACCACCATCAGCACCAGCTCCAGCGACAGCAGCAGGGTGAAGCCGTCGGGCGTGAGGTACTTCAGATGGTGGGCCAGCAGCGCGCCCGCCAGGCCGGTGATGCCGGCCGACAGGCCGAAGGCGCCGGCGCGCACCTGGTTGACAGGAATGCCCAGGGCATAGGAGGCCGCCTCGGATTCGCGCACGCCGACCATGGCCCGTCCGATGCCAGAACGCAGCAGGTTCAGGAGCGCCAGCACCACGACCACCAGCACCACGAGGCAGAAGAAATAGAAGGCCTTGGGACCGCCCAGGAGCAGGCCCAGGAACGCGGGATCGTTCACCGCCAGTCCGGTGAAGCCGCCGGTGACCGAGGACCAGTGGCCGATCACCTGCTCCACGATGATGGAAAAGGCCAGGGTCACCATGGCCAGGTACAGGCCGGAGACGCGGATCGCGGGCAGGCCTACCAGCAAGCCGGCCGCTGCACTCAGGAGGGCCGCCATCGGCAGCGAAAGCGGCAGCGGCACGCCCTTGCCGAGGAACCAGGCATGCGCATAGGCGCCGATGGCCACGAAGGCTGCATGGCCCAGGGACACCTGGCCGGTGTAGCCGGTGAGCATCATCAGCCCCAGGCTGGCGATGCACAGGATGAAGATGTAGGCCATCTCGCCCAGGATGAAGGGCGTGGCCCACAGCGGGATTGCACACAGGGCGATCAACAGCAACAGATAGAGGTTGCGGTCCAGCGCGCTGCGCCAGAGGGCGAAGCCTTGCCGGTAGCGGGTGTGGTAGTCGAACTGCATGGTCGTTGCCTGGGACTTCAGACCCGTCGGCCGTGGGCTTCACCCAGCAGGCCGTGCGGGCGCACGATCAGGACGGCGATCAGCACCAGGTAGGCCACGATGTCCTTGGTGCCATCGGGCATGTACACGCCGGCGTACTGCTCGATCAGACCTATCAGCAGGCCGCCCACGATGGCGCCCGGGATGCTGCCAAAGCCCCCGAGCACCAGGGCCGACAGGGCCTTGAGGGTGACGAACCACAGGCTGATGTCCACCAGCGTGATGGGTGCCAGCAGCACGCCGGCCACACCGGCGGTGACGCCCCCCAGGGCCCACACCAGGGAGTTCACGCGCTTGACCCGCACACCATTGAGGTAGGCGGCCAGCTGGTTCTGCGAGGCCGCCTGCATGGCCACCCCCAGGCGCGTGCGCCGGAAAAAGAGGAACAGCACCACAGTGACCGCCATGGACACGCCCACGATCACGAGTTGCAGGTTGGCGATGGCCACGCCGGCCACCTGCGTGGTCTGGTGGGTCCAGGGCGTGGGGTAGTTGCGCGACTCGGGTCCGAACAGCATGCTCACTGCGCCGCGGATCATGAAGGCTAGTGCGATGGTGAGCATCACCCCGGCAAACTGGGGCTGACCGGCAATGCGCCGGATCACCACCGCATCGAGTGCGTAAGCGAACAGCGCCACGCCCGCCGCCGTCAGCAGGAAGGCGGCCCAGAACGGCAGGCCCGCCACGGTGATCAGCCCCCAGGCGGAAAACGCGGCCACCACCAACAGGTCGCCGTGCGCGAAGTTCAGGACCTCGGTGGCCTTGTAGATCAGGACCAGGCCCAGGGCCACCAGCGCGTAGACCGCGCCGACGGCGACGCCATTGACGGTGAGTTGGGCGAAGGTCTGGAGGGCGGAATTCATGGCGTCCTCAGGCAGCGGGCGTGAAATGCACGTCCCAGGGCAGGAGCGGCTGGCGGCAATGGCTGCACGCCACGCGGGGGACAAAGGTGTGGCCACAGGCGGTGTGGCGCACCCGGATCGAGCTGGCTTGCTGGAAGTGATCGAAACTGGCCCAGCGTGTGATGCACACGATGTACCCGAGCAGGTCGTGGCTGCGGGGAGTGAGTCGATAGATGCGACGGCGCGCGTCGCTTCGATCGGCTTGGGCCTGCAGCAGCCCACACTCGACCATGCCGGAGAGGCGCCGCGTCAGCACGCTGGGCACGATACCGAGCACCCGCGAGAGCTGATCGAAGTAGTGGCAGCCCAGGATCACGGCGGTGACGATCAGCAGGCTCCAGCGGTCCACCCGCAGGCCCAGGGCCAGTCCGCCGCCGGTCACCGGCACGCGGGGCGTGCGCACCCCCGAGGCCGTCTCGGCCGGCAGGTCCGGGTTGGGCGAGAGCGTGAAGGCCAGGTCGGTCATGGCCACGTCGGCTTCACAGGCCTGGCAGGCCAGGACCGGCCGAAAGGCGTGGCCACAGGTGCGGTGCCGCAGACGCGCAGGCAACTCGTGCTTGCGGTCGCCCCAGCGATGCTCCCAGTCCCAGATCATGAGGACCGCGTCGTACATCGCGATGCCCTTGTACGTGAGGTGGTAGGCGTGACGCTCCGGACGCTCCTGGTACCGGCGCGGTTGGAGCACGCCCAGTTGCACCAGCGTCTTGAGGCGGTCCGACAGCGTAGGGCGTGGCAGGCCCAGGCGGGTATGCCAGTCGTCGAAACGGCGCACACCGAGAAAGGACCCGAGCACGACCAGCGCGGTCCAGCGGTCACCGAACACCTTGAGCCCATGACTCAAGGTGCTGGTGGCCAGCGCATCGCGCATCAGGTCCAGATCGGGGCCAGCTCGCATCAGCATGGACCGTCAGACCCTTTCGATCACCATGGCCACGGCCAGACCGGCGGCGCCGCAGATGGCGATCACCGCGCGGCGCTGGTCTCGCAGCGCGAGTTCGTCCAGGGCCATGCCTACCAGCGCGCTGCCGGTGGAGCCCATGGCATGCCCTAAAGCGATGGCGCCGCCATTGACATTGAGCTTGTCGTGCGGCACGCCCAGGTGCTTCATGTAATGCAGCATCAGGCTGGCGAAGGATTCGTTCACCTCGAACAGGTCGATGTCGCTGGCCTGGAGCTGGGCGCGCGTCAGGGCCAGGCGGGTGGCGTCCACCGCGCCCGTCAGGGCCAGGGTCCGGTCCACGCTCACGCTGGCGGTCGCAAGGATGCGACCCCGCGGCTGCAGGCCCAGGCGCTGGGCCGCATCCGGGCTGGCGACCAGCACCGCGGAAGCGCCATCGGCCATCGCCGGGCTGTTACCCGCATGCTGCACATGGTCGATGCGCGCCAGCCGGTACCGCTGGCACAGGAGAGCGTCGATGCCGTACTTCTCGCCCATGGCGGCGAACGCCGGGGCCAGGCCCGCCAGCGTGTCGGCGGTTGTCTGCGGGCGCGGTGTCTCGTCCTGGGCCAGGACCACCTGGCCTTGGGCATCCTTGACGGCCAGCGCAGACGTGAAGCGCCCCCGGGCGAGCGCACTGGCAGCCCGCTGCTGCGAGGCCAAGGCGTAGTCGTCGCACTGGACGCGCGAGAAGCCTTCGATCGTGGCGATCGCGTCGGCCGACAGCCCGATCGGAACCAGCGCCGTTGCCTTCTGGAAGTCGAAGTCATGCGTCAGTGGCCCCTGGTCCGCGGCCATGGGCACGCGAGACATCATCTCCACACCACCGCCCACAGCCAGGGTGTCGCCCTCCAGGGCCGCCTGCGCCGCCAGGTGCACGGCGGTCAGACCCGAGGCGCAATAGCGATTGATCGCCAGGCCTGGCACCTGGTCGCTCCAGCCGGCCTGCACCAGGGCCAACTTGGCGATGTTCGCGCCCTGCTCGCCGGTCTGCGTGACGCATCCGACAAAGGCATCGGCCACCTGCGCGGTGTCCAGTGCATGGCGTTCGGCCAGGGCGCGCAGCGGTTGCGCCATCAGCTCCAGCGGCTTGATGGGGCGCAGGGCGCCCTTGTCGTTGCCGCGTCCGCGCGGCGTACGCACCGCGTCGATGATGAGGGCATGGGTCACGAGGACTCTCCTTGACGGTCCGAACGGGCCGGCCACAGGCGGGGAAAGAAAGCCGGTACGCGCGCGCAATAGTCGGCGTAACCGGGCTTGGTGCGGGCCATGTGCCGCTCCATCAGCGAGGTGGCCGAGCCCTCATGCATGAACCAGGTGACATACAGCACTGGCAGCAGCGCCAGCAGACCCAGGGGATGCGAGAGCGCCACCAGGCCATAGCCCCACCACATGCAGGTCTGGCCAAAGTAGTTCGGATGGCGGGTGAGCGACCACAGGCCGGTGTCCAGCAGCTGGCTGCGATCGGTTCGGGTGCGCTTGAAGCGCGTGAGCTGCCAGTCGCCACCGGCCTCGAAGACGAAGCCGACCGCCCACACCGCGCCGCCGATCCAATGCCACAGGCCCACCGGCCCGGGCTGCAGGAGGGCCAGCACCAACGGCACCGACCAGACCCAGATCACCACGCCTTGCAGCAGGAACACCTGGAAATAACTGAACCACCACCAGCGCGCGCCCGAGCGCTCTCGCCAGCGCGCATAACGCGGGTCCTCGCCGTGCGGCAGGTTGCGCCAGAGGATGTAGAGGGAGTAGCGGCCAAAGCCGATGGTGGCCATCGCGAGCACCCACCACGACGAGGGCGCGTCTGCGCTCCCGAGCTGTCCATGCAGCCACCAGGGCAGCGCGAGCAGCAGCAGGCCGTAGGCGATGTCCATGATGCTGGCGTCTTTCTTGACCAGACTCACGATCCACACGCCCGTCAGGCTGACCCACAGCCACACGGCCAGCTGCAGCCAGGCGTTCACCCAGGCGGGGGGCAATGCCCCCCAGGCATGCAGCACCGCCACGATCAGGGGCGCCAGGGGATACAGGCGATCTATCCAGCGGGTCTTGTCACGCGGCAGGGCCGCCAGCCACAGGGCGGCCAGCACCGCCCAGGCCAGGGCGAGTGCGCCTGGGTACGACCAGAGCGCGTTGATCACGCTGCGCCCTCGACCACGAAGCTCACCACCGTGGCACAGGAGCCGCCGATGTTCAGGGTCTGGATGCGGCGCGCGCCTTCGATCTGGCAGGCCTCGGCACGGCCGGTCACCTGGCGCGCTGCGTCAAACAGCATGCGCGCGCCGGTCGCACCCACCGGGTGGCCGCAGCCAATCAAGCCGCCGCTCATGTTGATCGGGCAACGACCGCCTGGCTCGATCACGCCGGACTCCACCGCCTGCCAGCTCTGGCCCGGCGCAGTGAGCCCCAGGTGGTCGATGGCCATGTACTCCGTGGTGGTGAAACAGTCATGCGTTTCCACGCCGTCGATGTCGGCCACCCCGGAGACACCGGCGCGGCGCCAGGCATCTTCCAGTGTCTGGCGCACATGGGGAAACACATAGACCTCGTCGCGACTGCGCTCGAACTTGTCCATCAGGCGCAGGCCCGCGTTGCGATGGCCCCAGCCGGCAATACGCGCCGTCTGCGATAGCGGCCGTCCGGTGCGCTGCGCATGCGCCTGCGCGAAGCGCGCAGATGCCAACACCACGGCGCAAGCGCCGTCGGTGATCTGGCCGCAGTCCTGGCGACGGGTACCGGGTTCGATCAGGGGGTTGGCCTCGTTGTCGTCGGTGAAGCTCAGGGCGTCGAACTGCCACTTGCGCGTCTGCGCCAGCGGGTTGCGGCGGGCATTGCCGTAATTGAGTTCGGCGATGCGATTGAGGTGGCGGCGGTCCAGGCCGTAGCGGCGCTCGTACTCCTGGGCCACCTTGCCGAAAGCGGCCGGCCACATATAGGTGCACTCGAAGCCTTCATGCCCCTGCCAGGAGGCGGCATTCTGGTTCACGGAGGCTACGTCACCTGCGGTGTTCTTGAATTCCTCGACGCCGAGCACCAGCACGCAGTCATAGCGGCCCGCCTCGATCTCGGCCATCGCGGCCAGCACGCCCAGGGAGGAAGAGGCGCAAGCGCCTTCGTGGCGCATGGCCGGAACGCCCCACAGTTCGGGAACGACCTGGGCCACCATCGCGCCCAGGTGGGCCTGCTGGCGCTGCAGCTCGCCAAAGGCATTGCCCACATGGATGCTTTGCACCTCGGTGGGATCGACTGCCGCGGCCTCCAGTGCGGCCAGCGTGGATTCACGCACCATGTCTGAAATATCCAGACCATTGCGGGCCCAGGCGCGGGCGAAATCGGTCTGGTGGCCGCCAAGGATGAAGACGGGTTCGGTCATGAGCAAGCTCCTGCGGTGATGGGGCGGCGCGACTGCACAACGCCAAAGCGCCCGGCGACGAAGGCCAGGTTGGTGAGGGTGGCGTTACCGGCGGGATTGAGGCCAGTGACGTGGTAGTCGCTGTAGGCCGCTGCGAAGTTCAGCGGCATGGGGCCGGTGAGGTTGATCGTGAGCTGCGCACCGGCGCGGGCATAGGCCGCCTCGGCGCGCGCGATGTAGTCCTCGCGGGTGGAGTACAGGAAGGCGGTGAGTCCGCCTTCGGTGCGCGCGTCCTGCGTCGCCTGGGCCAGGGCGTCGTCGGCGTCCTGGCAGGCGATGACGAAGCTCACGGGCCCGAAGCGCTCCTGCGCATACAACGCGCGATCGGCGGTCGTGACCTGCAGCATCAGGGGCGTGCGGGTGCGCGCCTGCGGAAACTCGGGGTGCGGGTAGGCGGCGGGCGCGAGCAGCACCTGGCCGCAGCGCGCGCCGTCTTCCTGCAGCTGCTGCAACAGCGCCAGGGTCTGTGGCGACTGGATGGCGGCCAGGATCATCGCCGCCTTCTTCGGCTCGGTGGTCAGGGCCTGCACCGCATCGGCCAGGCGCCGCGCCACTTCCTCGAAGGGCACGCGCCCCTGCGGTGTGTCCACACCCTCGCGGGGCACGTAGATGTTCTGCGGGCTGGTGCACATCTGCGCACTGAACATGCACAGGGTGGTGGCCAGACTGCGCAGCGCAGCGTCGAGGTCGGGCGCGGATTCGAGCACCACGGTGTTGCAGCCGGCGGTCTCGGTGTAGCACACCGCCGGGTGGGCGTTCTGCTCCACCCACTGGCCGAAGCGCACGCTGCCGGTGAAGTCGACGATGGCGGTCTTGGGGTGCTTGACCAGCACCTTGCCGATCGGATCGGCCACGGTATCCAGCGCCATCGTGACGAGGTTGGGATCGAAACCGGCCGCTTGCAGCGCGTGGCGGAAGGCGCGCACGGTGATGGCCATGGGCAGCACCGTGGCGGGGTGGGGCTTGACGATCACCGGGTTGCCGGTGGCCAGACTGGCCATCATGGAGGGCCAGGCGTTCCAGGTGGGAAAGCTCGCACAGGAGAAGCACACCGCCACGCCGCGCGGCACCAGGCGGTAGGTTTTTTCCAGGGCAATTTCGGCGCTGCCAAAGCGCCGCTGCCAGCGCGCATGCGGCGTGACCGAGCGCAGGGCCTGCTCGGCGTAGACGAGGGCTTCGATGCCGCGGTCCAGCGCATTCACACCCGAGCCGGCATAGGCCATGTTGTAGCTCTGGCCAGCGGTGTGCATGACGGCGTGCACGATCTCGAACAGGTGCTCGCGGTACAAGGTGTCCAGCACCTGCATCAGCACGCCCATGCGGGTCTCGATGGCCGCCTCAGCCCAGCCCGCCATGGATTTTTCAGCGGCAGCGAACAAGGTGTCGACGTCGCACTGCGGATAGACGATGCCCAGAGGCTGCTGGGTGTAGGGCGAGACCTCCTCGCCGACCCAGCCCGTGACGCCGGGCAGATCCAGCGCGTAGCGGCCGCTGGCGCGGTGGGCCTCGAAGGCCTGCAGGCCTGCTGCCTTGGCCTGCGGGGCGTCGGGGTACTTGTCCGGCATCTCCGGGTAAGGGCTCCAGCACTCGCGGGTTTCGCAGGCCTGCTGCGCCCGCTCGAACACGGGCCGGTGGCGTTCGTACAGCGATTCGTGCGGCATCGTCATGCGCGTCTCCAGATCAAACGGTGGTGCCGCATCACCGAGGTGCCGGGCACTGCATCGCTGGCCGACAGCGTGAGCGTGCCGTCGGCAGCGAAGTCCATGTTGCGCACCTGGTCGGTGCCGACGAAATTGGGGTTGAGGGCGTGGCTCACGTGGTGCACCACCTGCGGCCGACCTTGATGCATGCGCACCTCGTAGGGACCGGCGTACTGGAAGTAGCTCTCGAAAGCCGTCAGGCGCTCGGCCTCGGGCGCGCTGCGTACGCTGGCACTGGACAGCGGCGTGCGCCCGGCACGGGCGATACAGGCAGACATGGTGCCGTCGTGCGTGTAGACAATCAGACCCGTGGCGTCCGGCCCATAGGGGTAGGTGGTCGGGCGCGCGTCGTCGTAGGTGATCTCCCAGCGCACCAGCGACCAGGCGCCGTGCAGGGCCTGCGCGGAAGTGGAACTCACGCGGCCCCCCCCGAGCGATGGCCGTCCAGGAGCGACTGGCGCACCCAGGTGCTGTGAAAACCATTGGGCACGCGCTGGGGAAGGATCACGCGCGCCACCGGGCCGTCGGCCAGGTGTTGCGCGTCCAGCACCCAGACCTCGGAGCGGTCCTCGCGGCCGTTCCAGACGAAGCCCACCAGGTAGCCGTCGTCCTCCGAGCGTGGGTTGTCACGCGGCGCGAAGGGGGCCTCACTGAACCAGTAGCCCTCGCCTGGGTGGTAGGTGACGGCACTGCCCTTCTCCAGGTCGTACTTGGCAAGGCCCGCGAAGTGCGGTTGCTCCAGGGTGCGCATGCGCCCCATCAGCACGTGGTAGCTGTAGCGGTTCTTGTAGCCCTGGTACCAGCCGTTGATCATCGGGAACTCGGTGTTCAGGATGTCATCGACCAGGCCTTCACGCGTCTGGCCAGTCGCCAGATTGAAGCGCCATTGGTAGAACTCGTAGTCGGTGCCCTGGGTGCCGATGGTGAAGACCAGGCGCTTGACGTCCAGCGAGCCGTCGAAATTCTTGGGCATGGCGTAGGGCGTGCCGAGCATCACGATCTCGGTCTCGCCGCGCGCATTGACTTCTTCCCAGGCGTTGACCACGTGCAGCATGTAGCGCGGATCGGCCTCGAACCAGCGGATCTGGTCGGCCCGACCATGGCGCGGCACCACCGCGAAACGGGTGCGCCACTCGGGATGGAACTCCAGGCTGTAGCGGCCGGCCGCCAGCGCCTCGGGGTTGTTCACCAGCGGGAAGTCGTGAAGGATGCTGTAGTTCGCCGTGATCGCCATGTCGTGCGGCAGTCGCGGCCCAGGCAGTTCCACCGGGATCAGCGTGCGCAGCTGGCCCTGCGCGTCGACCACGCCGTAATGCATGTAGGGATGGCGGTTGCCATAGGCGAAGAACATGAACTCGCCGGTGCGCTCGTCCACCCGCGAATGCGCCGAGATCTGCAGGCCCGCCAGTCGCGGATCGGGCGCAAGCTGGCCCCGGGTCTGCAGCGTGATCGGGTCGACCTGGTAGACCGCGCCGCCGCGATACCACATCGACAGCAGCTGCCCGTTGTGGAATTTGACGTCGGTGTTGGAGGTGTTCTTCAGCGCGTCGTCGGGCAGCACGCCCTCGGGCATGCGCTGCTTGAGGCCCGGCCACAGGTTCTTGCCAGCGCGGCGGTCGGCCAGCAGGCCCTCAGTCTCCACCCAGCGATTGCGGTAAGTCACCTCGCCGCCCTGGAAATGCACCGCGTGCAGCATGCCGTCGCCGTCATACCAGTGGTACTTGCCTTCGGGCTCATGCTGGGGCACCGGGCCATTGCGCACGTACAGGCCGCTGAAGTCGCGCGGCACTTCGCCGATCACGGGCAGCTTCGTGGCCACCAGTTCGCGGTCCACGGGCGCGTAGCCGCCTTGGAGATTGGGGTTGTCGACCAGGTAGGGGGCGGGTTCGACCAGGGCGTCCAGGGTCATCGCGTGCTCCTTGTCCGTGTGTGGCCGCTCAACGCGCGGGGGCCAGCAGGCCGCCCTCACGCAGGTCGGCGCCGTTGGCCCAGCACGAATGCGTGCCGCTGCAGATCTTGTGGGGCAGTTCGATACGGCACACCGGGCCCTCCTCGAAACGCTTGGAATCGATCAGGGCCACCTCCGAGCGGCCGGCGGCCTCGTCGGTGATGAAGGTGACCAGGTAGCCATCGTCTTCGTCCTTCGCACCCACCCGCGGCGCAAAGGGCGCCTCGCTGGCGTACTGGCCCTCGGGCAGCTGCACCTGCCAGGACTGGCCCGTCTGCAGATCGTGCTTGACGTAGCCGTGAAAGAGAAACCAGCCAGGCACCTGCACCGCGCTGTAGGCATAGCGATAAGGCTGCATCGCGTAGCGCTGGTTGAACATGCCGAACTCGAGGATGCGGTCGTCCATGCGCTGCTCGGTGGTCTGGCCGGTGCGCAGGTTTAAGCGCCAGCGGTGCAGGCGCGTTCCCATCTTGTACTGGTCCAGGTAGGACATCATGCGTTCATAGCCTGCGGGCGCGCCCTCGTAGTTGCGGGGCATGGGATCGTCCTGGAAATAGCCGTCCAGGACGATCTCGTCGCCCTCCTCGTAGGCATTGAGGAAATGCAGCACGAAGGTGGGTGCGGCCTCGAACCAGCGGATCTCACTCGTCGCGCCTCGGCGCGGGATGATGGCAAAGCGCGAGGGCACGTCACGGTGAAAGCGCACCACGTGCTTGCCCTGGGCCAGCAGGTCCGGATCCCAGAACAGGGGAAAGTCGCCCAGGATCGCGAAGTGCTTCGTGATCGCCATGTCATGCGGCAGGCGCGGCCCCGGCAGGGGCACCGGCACGTAGTGCACCAGCTTGTCGTGGCGGTCGACCACGCCGTAATGCATATAAGGCGCGTGCTTTGAATAGTTGAAGAACAGCAGCTCGCCGCTGCTCTCGTCCACCTTGCAGTGCGCCGAGATGCCGTCCAGCGGCGACCAGGGCGGGATGCCCTCGGCTTCCAGCGTAAGCGGGTCCATGCGGTACCCCTCGCCACATTGATAGAAGGTGGTGAGCGCGCGGCCCGCGTGGACCACCACGTCGGTGCTGGACGAATCCTTGAGACTGCCGTGGGCGCCCCAGCCCGGGCGCGTGGAACGGGCGGGGTCTTCCAGCAGGCCTGCCCAGAGAGAGCGCCCGGCTTCCATCTCGGCGGCCAGGCCTTTGGTGCGCACGAAGCGGTTGCGGTAGGTGACGCGCCCGCCCTGGAAGGCCGCCATGTGCAGCATGCCGTCGCCGTCGAAGGGGTGGTAGCGGCCGATCGCCTGGAACACCGGGTTTTCGGTGTTGCGCAGGTAGACGCCGTCGATGTCGGTGGGCACCTGACCGGCCAGCACCTCCAGGTCCGTGGCATCGACTTCCTCATGCAAAGGTGTCCAGGCCCCCTGCAGGTAGGGATGGTCGGCGGGATCGATCGTTCCTTGAACGCGCCCAACGGTGTGCACTGGCATGAGGGTGTCTCCGTGCTATCACTATCTTTATTGAACCCACCTTAAACAACAAAAAATGGATGCACAAGAGGGCTTGTCTGCAGGCCAGTAACGTTGGTGACTCGGCCGGGGTCAGCGCCGCACGCCCGGACTCTCGATCGCAAGCCCCTGGGCACGCCAGGCGAGGAACAGCGACAGATCCAGCAGGTCGGGTGCGTTGTAGGGGGGCGGCTCGGCCCGCACACCGAAGTAGCAGGCGCGCAAGCGGCGTTGCAGCGAACCCGCAGACTGCCATTGCAGCCGGTAACCCGGCCAGGCCGTGGGATGGCCCTGGCTGATGGTCTCTGCCAGCAGACGAGCCCCGGCGTTGTCGACATGACAGTGCACGCAGGCCAGATTCATCTGCCCGATACGCCGCTGGTACAGGGCGCGTCCCCGCCCGAAATGCGGCGCCGCCAGACCGTCCACGGCGACCTGTATCGGCATGCCGCGCGACTGCGTCGCCACCAAGGCGGTCAGCCCCAGCAAGTCCTCGGATTCGAAGGCCAAGGGTGCCGCACCTTGGCGCTCCACCCGGCAGTGATTGATGCGCCCCTCCAGGTCCAGCAGGCGCGCGGCGCGCGCGTCCCAGGCCGGATAGCGGGCCGCCACGCCCCTCATCGAGACGCGTGCATCACCGTGGCAATCGGCACAGGATTTCCCAGCGCTGCCTGCGCGCAGGCTCCAGAGTCGAGCGCCCTTTTCGACCCACAACATGCCCGGGTTGGCAAAGTCGTCGGCTTGCAGGGCGCGCAAATCAGCGCTCATGTCGCTGCTGCCCGAGCGCAGAGGACTCGGCACCACCTTGCGCTCCTGCGCGTGGGTGGCGGTACTGACGATGGCGATCGCAAGCGCCCAGGATGCAAGCTGGCGCATGGCAGGCCTAGTCGATCACGGTCAGCCCCGCGCGCGCGGCGGTACGTGCGCCCGCATCGTCGAGCCACTCGAACGCCAGTTCGCCCGAGTCCCGCGCGGTGACATGGAAAGTGAACAGGGGATTGGCCGCGACACCGGAGCTGGGCTCGATGCGAAACACCTCGACCCCGTTGTATCGGCAGGTCACCCAACGAATGACATTGCGCGCAATCGGTTTGCCGTCGTGGGTGTAGTTGAAGCCAGACTCCATGGGATGCGAGATCAGGAGCTTGACCTCAAAGGTCTCGCCACGCCGAGCCTGCGCGGGAACCTGGATGCGGGCGCCGGTCATGGGTCAGGTGCCGTCAATGCAGGCCGAGACGGTGACGATCACGTCGGCGGTGGCGGCATACAGCGTGCCGTCGGCGAGGGTGGCGACCGCAGCGATCCGCTGGGTGCCCGCCAGGCGCACCCGTGACTCGACCTCGACGCGGCCCACCGGGACCGGAAAGTGAAACACCGCCATCTGCGCCACGGGATTCTTTTGCGAAAACAGATGGATGGACTTCACTTCAGCACCGGGGGCGAACGGTCCTGGCATGGCGATGCGCACCGGAACCAGGTTGCCGTTGTCGGCGATGCGCGGAATATCGAGAACCAGGCGCTCAGTGCGCACCGCGCGCGCGCCGACAAAGGCCTTGTAGGCCGCCACCTCGGGTTCAGCCTGAGCCCACGCGCGCTCCGCCCACCAAGGGGCAGCTGCCACGCCCACCAGCCAGGCACGGCGGCCAGGGGAGTGGAGCAAGGAGCACGGAGCGTTGGTCATCGGAGGGTGGCCAGGTACGCGATCAGGTCTTCGATTTCCTGCGCCGTCATGATCGGCTTGCCGCGCCAGGCTGCGGCGACTTCGTTCAATCCGTCGACCCGGTGGTAGGACGGCATGATGGTATCGGGGTTCAGGCGGCGGCTGTCGACAATGCGCAGGCGCAATTGCCCGGGCGTCCAGCGTGCGCCGGCCCCGTCCAGCGAGGGGGCCAGGTTGCCGGAGAAGCGCACCCCCGACTTCACCAGTTCGACGGGTGCCGCATGACACAGGAGGCAGTTGGCCGGATCGCGCGCCACCAGCAAGGCCCGCCCTCGCGCAGCGTCCCCGCTGGCCGCGAGCGCCTGATCGATGGCCTGGCCCTCGACCCGATAGGGCCGCACCTCCTGCGCTGCGACAGGCGTAGCCGCAAGCAGGGCCAACCACACCCCAGGCAGGGTCATTCGGAGCCACCATCGCGACATCGATGCGAACATCCGCCGCAGCATAAATCCAATAGGCGCGATTCCAACAAGCACCCTGCTCCCATGGGTTTTTGCGTCTGTCGTTCCCCTTCCCGCTGATTCGGAGAAATTTGATGGCCAAGCTCAATGTGAACGGCAAGACGGTCGATGTCGCAGCCGAAGCTGATACCCCCTTGCTGTGGGCTCTGCGCGAGCAAGTGGGGTTGACCGGAACCAAATTTGGTTGCGGCTTGGCCCAGTGCGGCGCGTGTACGGTACACGTCGACGGCGCACCCGTTCGTTCTTGCGTGGTGCCGATTTCAGCGATCAAGCCGACCCAGAAGATCGTCACCATCGAAGGCCTGTCCAAGGACTCCACTCACGCCATTCAAAAGGCCTGGATTGCACTGGACGTCCCGCAATGCGGCTACTGCCAATCCGGAATGATCATGGCCGCCTCGGCGCTACTCAAACGCAAGCCCAAGCCGACCGACAAGGACATCGACGAGGCAATGACCAACATCTGCCGCTGTGGTACCTACCTGCAGGTGCGCGCCGCAATCCACATGGCCGCCAACCAGATCAAAACCAAAGCGTGAGCGCCCAGGAGCACCCGACCATGTATCCCCCCATCCTCACGCAGTTCGATCCCTCGCGTCGCCGCTTCATCGTGAGCAGCGCTGCGGCCGCCGGCGGCCTGGCGCTGGGCTTCACCTTGCCCACGGGCGAGGCGTTCGCCCAGGTGCAAAAAGGCGCCGACCTCACACAACCCGAGATCAACGCCTGGGTCGTGATCCAACCGGACGACACCGTTGTCATTCGCATCGCCCGATCCGAAATGGGCCAGGGCACGCTCACCGGCCTGGCGCAGATGGTCGCTGAAGAACTCGAGTGCGACTGGTCCAAGGTGACCACCGAGCAGCCCACACCGGGCCAGAACCTGGCGCGCAAGCGCGTCTGGCGCGACATGTCCACCGGCGGCTCGCGCGGGATTCGCCAGTCGCATGAATACGTCCGCCAGGGGGGTGCGATGGCGCGTGAAATGCTGGTAGCGGCCGCCGCCAAGGAATGGGGCGTCCCGCCCGCCGAATGCACCGCAGCCAACAGCGTCATCACCCACAACCTCAGCGGCCGCAAAACCACCTACGGCAAGGTCGCACAAGCAGCGGCCAAGATGGAGCCGCCCAAGGAGGTCAAGCTCAAGGAACCCCACCAGTGGAAGCTGATAGGCAAAGGGGTGGCGCGCCTGGACACCAAGGAAAAGGTCAACGGCTCGCGCATCTACGGCACCGACCTGAAACTCCCCGGCATGGTCAATGCCGCCATCAAGGCCTGCCCGGTGTTTGGCGGCAAGTTGGTGAGCTTTGATGTCGACAAGATCAAGGGCCTACCGGGCTTCAAGGCGGCGCTGAAGGTCAGCGACGATGCGGTGGTCGTGGTGGCCGATACCTGGTGGCATGCCAAGAAGGCGCTGGACGTGCTTCCGATCAACTGGGACCTGGGCCCCAACGTCAAGGTCAATAGCGC
>JBEEIS010000162.1:0-6520 GCA_041169755.1 Pseudomonadota bacterium
GACACATCGAAGTGATTGTTGGAGTGTGAGCCCCAGGTCAACCCCCAGTCCCGACAGGTCTGCGCCACACGCACCGAGCCCGCCATCGTCCAGAAATGCGGGTCCGCCAGCGGAATGTCCACCGCCTGCAGCGACAACGCATGCACCAGCTGCCGCCAGTCGGTCGCCACCATATTGGTCGCAGTCGGCAGCCCGGTGGCACGGCGGAATTCCGCCATCACTTCGCGGCCGGAGTAGCCGTCCTCTGCACCGCAGGGATCTTCCGCATAGGCCAGCACGCCATGCAGATCGCGCATCAGACGCACAGCGTCCTTGAGCAGCCAGCCCCCGTTGGGGTCCAGCGTCACCCGCGCCTTCGGGAAGCGTTCGTGCAGCGCGCGCACGGCCAACACTTCATCTTCCCCGCGCAGCACACCACCCTTGAGCTTGAAGTCCTGAAACCCGTAGCGCGCATGCGCCGCTTCAGCCTGTCGCACGATGGCCTCAGGCGTCAGCGCCTTCGCATGGCGCACGCGACGCCAACCGTCGGACTCCTCGGGCTCCTGGGCCGGGTCGGCATAAGGCAGGTCGGTCTTCGTGCGGTCCCCCACAAAGAACAGGTACCCCAGCATCTGCACCGCATCGCGCTGCTGCCCCTCCCCCAGAAGCGCTGCCACCGGTACGCCCAGATGCTGACCTTGCAGGTCCAACAGCGCCGATTCGACGGCCGTCACCGCATGGATGGTGGTGCGCAAGTCAAAGGTCTGCAGACCCCGCCCGCCGGTGTCGCGGTCGGCAAAGCGCGCGCGCATCGCATTCAGAATCGCCTGCAGCTGTCCGATCGGCTGGCCCTCGATCAGGGGACGCGCGTCTTCCAGCGTCTGGCGGATCTTCTCGCCGCCGGGCACTTCGCCCACACCCACATGCCCCGCGCTGTCGGTGGCGATCACCAGGTTGCGCGTGAAGAACGGCGCATGCGCGCCCGAGAGATTGAGCAGCATGCCGTCGCGCCCCGCGACGGGAATGACCTGCCAGCGTGTGACGCGAGGCGTGGAGGAAATCGCCATGGAAACGGTCAGTCGGCCTTGATGTTGCGGCTGGTGATCAGCTTTTGCCACTTGGCGTATTCGGCAGCCTGGAAAGCAGCGAACTGCTCGGGCGTGTTCAGAACCATCTCGAAGCCCAGGTCCAACAGGCGCGTCTTGATGGCGGGCTCGTTGAAGGTCGCCACGATGGCCGCATGAATCTTTGCCTTGACGTCGGCGGGCAGGCCGCGCGGGCCGGCCACCGCCTGCCACGACGTGACGCCGGCGTCCTTGATACCCATTTCGTCCAGCGTGGGCACGTTGGGCAACAGGGGCGAGCGCTTGGCGCTGGTAATCGCCAGCGGGCGCAGCTTGCCCGCCAGGATCTGCGGCATCGCGGTGTTGATGTTCATGAAGGACGAATCCACCTGGTTACCCAGGAGATCGTTCATCACAGGACCGCCGCCCTTGTAGGGAACATGAATGCCGGTGGTGCCGGTCTGTTGCCAGAACAGTTCGGCGGTGAGGTGGTCGCTGCTGCCGTTGCCCGAGGACGCGAAGGTCATCTTGTTCGGAGTGGCCTTCACATGGGCCATGACGTCGGCCAGGGTCTTGAAGGGCGATGCCGCAGGCACGACCAGCACATTGGGCGCCTGGACCACGATGGTGATCGGCTCCAGGTCCTTGATCGCGTCATAGGGCGCCTTGATCAAGTGCGGGGCGATGACGAAGGGGCCCAGCGAAGACACCAGCAGCGTATGGCCGTCGGCTGGCGCGCGCGCCACCTGGCCCGCACCGATGGTGCCCGTGGCCCCCGCTCGGTTCTCCACCACCACGGAGCCGCCCAGTCGCTCCTGCAGCTTGGGCTGCAAGGTGCGTGCGATCAGGTCGGTCGAGCCGCCCGGCGGAAAGGGCACGACCAGCGTGACTGGCTTGGTCGGGAACGCGAGGGCGCCCACGCTCGTGGTCAGGCCCAGGGCGAGCGCTATCAGTTGCTTTTTCATGGCGTTGTCTCCAGGGTTGTCGTGAGGGAAATTATTGCGGACCCAGTTTCTCGATCAGGGCCTTGAGTTGTTCGACTTCTGCGGGCTTGAGATCCGACAGCGGCGGTCGCACGGGGCCAGCGCTGCGCCCCACCACCGTGGCCCCGGCCTTGACGATGCTCACCGCATAGCCCTCGCCCTTGTTGCGGATGTCCAGGTACGGCAGGAAGAAGTCGTTGAGCAGGCGGCTCACGGTGGCCTGGTCGCCCTTCGCATAAGCGTTGTAGAACTCGATGGCCGTGCGCGGGATGAAGTTGAACACCGCCGACGAATAGGTCGGGACGCCCAGCGCCTTGTAGGCGTTGGCATAGACCTCGTGCGTGGGCATGCCGCCCACGTAAACAAAGCGATCGCCCAGGCGCTGGCGAATGGAGACGATGCGCTCGATATCCCCCAGGCCGTCCTTGAAGCCGATCAGGTTGGGACAAGTGGCCGCCAGGATCTCCAACGAGTGCGCGGTCAGCTTGCAGGCGCCACGGTTGTAGACGATCACACCGATCTGCACGCTCTTGCAGACGGCCTGCACGTGGGCGATGAGGCCCTCTTGCGTGGCCTCGGTCAGGTAGTGCGGCAGCAGCAGCACGCCGGCGGCGCCGTTGGCCTGGGCCGCCTGCGCGTACTGGATCGCGAGCTGGGTCCCACCACCCGCGCCGGCTACGATCGGGACCTGCCCCTTGCAGGTGGCGGCGGCAACTTGGATCACCTGCGCATATTCACCCGGCTCCAGCGAGAAGAACTCGCCCGTCCCCCCGGCGGCAAAGAGCACGGAGGCTCCATAGGGCATCAGCCATTCCAGGCGGTCGGCATAGCCCCGGGCGTTGAACCGCAACTCGCTGTCGAAGTCGGTCAGGGGAAAGGACAGCAGGCCGGTGGAGAGGGCTTTCTTGAGGTCCTGGGGCGTCATGAGGAAATCCTGAATATCAGTCTGAGAAGTAAGACATCGTACAACCATTTCGCAGCGAGGCCAAGCGGGGAATCGTTCAGGCCGAAGCGGCTGTGGCCGCCCGCTGGCGGCGGTCCTTGCTGTTGGTGAGGTGGGTACGCATCGCGGCGCGAGCGCCTTCAGTGTCCTGTCGCTCGATCGCCGAAAGAATGCTCTCGTGCTCCAGGTTCACACGGCGCAGATACTCCAGGCGTTCGGGCGTGACGGGGGCCGCGCCCTCGAGCCGGGCACGCGGGATCATGGTGCCACCCAGGGTGGTCATGAGGTCGGCGTAATGCGTGTTGTGGGTGGCACGGGCCACCTCGAGGTGGAACTGGTAGTCGGGCCCCACCGGGTCCCGGCCCTGGGCCACGGCGGCCGCGAAGGCGTCCAGTGCCACCCGCATGGCGGCCAGGTCCGCCTCGGTGCGGCGGTTGGCAGCAAGCGCTGCAGACTCGGTCTCCACTCCGATGCGCAACTCCAGCACACGGATCACGTCCTGCAGGGTGTCCCGCTGCGAAGCGTCGATACGGAAGCTGCTCGCGTCGCCCTGCCCCAGCACAAAGGTACCCACGCCGTGGCGTGTCTCCACCATGCCGGCGGCCTGCAGGCGGGAGATCGCCTCGCGCACCACCGTTCGGCTCACGCCGAACTCCTGCATGATCGCGCCCTCGGCCGGCAACTTCCCGCCCGTGGCCAGTCGCCCGTCGCGAATGCGGTCACCCAGGGCCTGCACGAGGTCCGCCGTGAGCGAACGGGCGCGTCGCAGGGAAACCGGGGCCGGTGAGACGGTCATCGTCGTATTATGTCGTACAACCTTTCGGACAACCGACGCTGTGGACCCCATGACCCTCGCCCCGCCACACGACCCCTTCCTCGACGCCCTGCGCGAGGCCACCGCCGCCCGGCAGGCCGGTACGCTGGGGACTGCCGCCTTTTGCGCACGGGTGCGCGCCCTGCCCCTACCTGCAGCCTTGCCGCCGGCCTTCGGCCAGGTGCTGGCCGACCTCCTGGACCGGATGGAGTCCAGCGCCCTCTTCAGCGGCGAGAGCTGCTCGTTCAGCGAAACCGACCTGGATGCGGCCCTGCAGACCTGGATCGAGCGGGCGCAGGCCCGGCTGCTCAAATCCTAGGCAGACCCTGCCAGAGCGGCGCAAGTCACGCCGCCAAGAAAAAGCGGCCCGAAGGCCGCTTCCTCAGGTCGCGAAAGAAAACTCAGGCGGCGACCTTGTCCGCCACGCTCTTGAAGTCGGCGATCTTGTCGAAGTTCATGTACTGGTAGATCTTGTCGCTGTTGGCGGTGAGCACGCCCATGTCGGCCATGTACTCCTCGCGCGTCGGGATGCGTCCCAGACGCGAGCAGATCGCCGCCAGTTCCGCGCTCCCCAGGTACACGTTGGTGTTCTTGCCCAGACGGTTCGGGAAGTTGCGGGTGCTGGTGGACATCACCGTGGCGCCCTCGCGCACCTGCGCCTGGTTGCCCATGCACAGCGAACATCCAGGCATCTCCATGCGTGCGCCGGCGGTCCCGAGCACGCCATAGTGGCCCTCCTCGGTCAGCTGCTTCTGGTCCATCTTGGTCGGCGGCGCCACCCACAGCTTGACCGGGATGTCGCGCTTGCCTTCGAGCAGCTTGGACGCGGCGCGGAAGTGACCGATGTTGGTCATGCACGAGCCGATGAACACCTCGTCGATCTTCGCGCCGGCGACATCGGACAACGTCTTCACATCGTCCGGATCGTTCGGGCAGGCCACGATGGGTTCGTGCACGTCGGCCAGGTCGATCTCGATGACGGCGGCGTACTCGGCATCCGCATCGCCCTTGAGCAGCTTCGGATCCTTGAGCCAGGCTTCCTGGGCCGCGATGCGGCGCTGCAAGGTGCGGGCGTCGGCATAGCCGTTGGCAATCATCCACTTCATCAGCGTGATGTTGCTGTTGATGTATTCGATGATCGGCTCTTTATTCAGGTGCACGGTGCAGCCGGCGGCGGAGCGCTCGGCCGAGGCATCGGACAGCTCGAAGGCCTGTTCCACCTTCAGGTCCGGCAGGCCCTCGATCTCGAGGATGCGGCCGGAGAAGATGTTCTTCTTCCCTTTTTTCTCGACGGTCAGCAGGCCCTGCTTGATCGCGTAGAGAGGAATGGCATTCACCAGGTCACGCAGGGTGACGCCGGGCTGCATCTTGCCCTTGAAGCGCACCAGCACGCTCTCGGGCATGTCCAGCGGCATCACGCCGGTGGCGGCAGCGAAGGCCACCAGGCCCGAGCCGGCGGGGAAGGAAATGCCGATCGGAAAGCGCGTGTGCGAATCACCGCCCGTACCCACGGTATCGGGCAGCAGCAAGCGATTGAGCCAGGAGTGAATCACGCCATCGCCCGGGCGCAGCGAGATGCCACCGCGTGTGGAGATGAAATCGGGCAGCTCGTGGTGCATCTTCACGTCCACCGGCTTCGGGTAGGCCGCGGTGTGGCAAAAGGACTGCATCACCAGGTCGGCCGAGAAGCCCAGGCAGGCCAGGTCTTTCAGCTCGTCGCGGGTCATGGGGCCGGTGGTGTCCTGCGAACCCACCGACGTCATCTTCGGCTCGCAGTAGGTGCCCGGGCGGATGCCCTGGCCTTCGGGCAGGCCGCAGGCGCGCCCCACCATCTTCTGGGCCAGCGAGAAACCCTTGCCGCTGTCCTTGGGCGCCTGGGGCAGGCGAAACAGCGTCGAAGCCGGCAGGCCCAGGGCCTCGCGCGCCTTGGCCGTCAGGCCGCGACCGATGATCAGGGGAATACGGCCACCGGCGCGCACTTCGTCAAAAAGCACCTCGGACTTGACCTTGAACTCGGCGATCACCTGGCCATTCTTCAGAGCCTTGCCCTCGTAGGGGCGAAGCTCGATGACGTCGCCCATGTCCATCTTGTTGACATCGAGCTCGATCGGCAAGGCGCCAGCGTCTTCCATCGTGTTGTAGAAGATCGGAGCGATCTTGGAGCCCAGGCACACGCCACCGAAACGCTTGTTCGGGACAAAGGGGATGTCTTCGCCGGTGAACCACAGCACGCTGTTGGTGGCCGACTTGCGCGACGAGCCCGTGCCCACCACATCGCCCACGTAGGCCACCAGGTGGCCCTTCTGCTTCAGGTCCTCGATGAACTTCACCGGGCCGCGCTTGCCGTCTTCCTCGGGCGTGATGCCGGGGCGCGTGTTTTTCAGCATGGCCAACGCGTGCAGCGGGATGTCGGGGCGGCTCCAGGCATCGGGCGCGGGCGAGAGGTCGTCGGTGTTGGTCTCACCGGGCACCTTGAAGACCGTGACCGTGATGGTCTTGGGCACCTCGGGGCGGCTGGTGAACCATTCGGCCTCGGCCCAGCTGTGCATGACTTCCTTGGCCTTGGCATTGCCAGCCTTGCACTTCTCGGCCACGTCGTGGAAGGCGTCGAACATGAGCAGGGTTTTCTTCAGGCCCTCGGCGGCCACAGCGGCCACATCGGCGTCGTCGAGCAGATCGATCAGGGGCTTGACGTTGTAGCCGCCCACCATGGTGCCCAGCAGCTCGGTGGCCTTGG
>JBEEIS010000163.1:0-2536 GCA_041169755.1 Pseudomonadota bacterium
TGCCCAGCGCGTCGGCCACATGGCGGCGCACCTTGTCCACCGCGGCTTCTTCGATCAGCGGGCCCTGCATCACGCCTTCTTCAAAGCCGTTGCCCACCTTCAGCGACTTCACCCGCGCGGCGAACTTCTGCACGAACTCGTCGTACACGCCTTCCTGGACATAGATGCGGTTGGAGCAGACGCAGGTCTGGCCGGCGTTGCGGTACTTGCTGGCGAAGGCGCCCTCGACCGCGCTGTCGATGTCGGCGTCGTCGAAGACGATGAAGGGCGCGTTGCCGCCCAGTTCCAGGCCCAGCTTCTTCACGGTGGGCGCGCACTGCGCCATGAGGATGCGGCCGACCTCGGTGGAACCCGTGAAGGACAGGTGGCGCACCGTGTCGCTGGCGCACAGCACCTTGCCCACCGCAATGCTTTGCTCGGCGTCGGCGGTGAGGATGTTGATCACGCCGGCCGGAATGCCGGCGCGAATGGCCAGTTCGGCCGCGGCCAGGGCGGTGAGCGGCGTGAGCTCGGCGGGCTTGATCACCACCGGGCAGCCGGCGGCCAGCGCGGGCGCGACCTTGCGGGTGATCATGGCCAGGGGGAAATTCCAGGGCGTGATGGCGGCGCACACGCCCACCGGCTGACGCAGCACCAGCAGGCGCCGGTTGTTGTCGAAGGTGGGCAGGGTTTCGCCGTTGACGCGCTTGGCTTCCTCGGCGAACCACTCGACGAAGCTGGCGCCATAGGCTACCTCGCCCTTGGCCTCGGGCAGGGGCTTGCCCTGTTCGGCCGTCATGATGCGGCCCAGGTCGTCCTGGTTCGCCATCAGCAGGTCGAACCACTTGCGCAGGAGGTTGGAGCGCTCCTTGGCGGTCTTCTCGCGCCAGGCCGGCCAGGCCTTGTCGGCGGCGGCAATGGCGGCCTCGGCGTCGGAGGCGCCCAGGTTGGCCACGTCGGCCAGCTTCAGGCCGGTGGCCGGGTCATGCACGTCGAAGCGGGCGCTGCCCTGGACCCACTGGCCGCCGATCAGGGCGTCGGTCTTGAGCAGGCTGGGGTCCTTGAGCAGGGCCAGGGGGGAAGTCTTCATGTCCATGGGGATGGTCTCCTCTGAATTCGTGGTTCTGGCGGCAGTCCGGGCCAATCAGCGCCGATTCGGGCTGCCCGGGGCTCGCCGGGTCCTGATTGTGCGCCGCCCCCGGGTGGGGGAGGGGCCAAACCTATAATTCTGCACTTCCCCGGAGCCCCGGGAGGCGCCCCTGGTTCTACGGGGGCAGCCCCATCTTTTCGCACACCAAGAGCCGCCCCGTGAGCCACCCTGCCAACACGCCCTCGTTCAGCGTCGCCGACATCCGCAAGACCTTCCTGGACTTCTTCGCCGCCAAGGGCCACGCCGTGGTCGAGTCCAGCCCGCTGGTGCCGGGCAACGACCCCACGCTCATGTTCACCAACTCGGGCATGGTGCAGTTCAAGGACGTGTTCCTGGGCACCGACAAGCGCCCCTATGTGCGCGCCACCTCGGTCCAGGCCTGCCTGCGCGCCGGCGGCAAGCACAACGACCTGGAGAACGTGGGCTACACCGCCCGCCACCACACCTTCTTCGAGATGCTGGGGAACTGGTCGTTCGGTGATTACTTCAAGCGTGAGTCGCTCAAATGGGCCTGGGAGCTGCTTACGCAGGTGTACAAGCTGCCCGCCGAGCGCCTGTGGGCCACCGTCTACATCGACGACGACGAGGCCTTTGACATCTGGACGAAGGAAATCGGCCTGCCGCCCGAGCGCGTGGTGCGCATTGGCGACAACAAGGGCGCCAAGTACGCCTCCGACAACTTCTGGATGATGGCCGACACCGGTCCCTGCGGTCCGTGCTCCGAGATCTTCTACGACCACGGCCCCGATGTGGCTGGTGGCCCCCCGGGCAGCCCCGAACAGGACGGCGACCGCTACATCGAGATCTGGAACAACGTGTTCATGCAGTTCGACATGCAGCCCGATGGCTCGCTGCGTCCGCTGCCCGCGCCCTGCGTGGATACCGGCATGGGCCTGGAGCGCCTGGCCGCCATCTTGCAGCACGTGCACAGCAACTACGAGATCGACCTCTTTGACACCCTGATCCGCGCCGCCGCGCGCGAGACCGGTTGCACCGACCTGGCCAACCCTTCGCTGCGTGTGATCGCCGACCATGTGCGCGCCACCGCCTTCCTGGTCTCGGACGGTGTGATCCCCTCCAACGAAGGCCGCGGCTATGTACAGCGACGTATCGTGCGCCGAGGCATTCGTCATGGCTACAAGCTGGGGCGCAAGGCGCCGTTCTTTCACAAGCTGGTGCCGGACCTGGTGGCCCTCATGGGCGATGCGTATCCGCGCCTGAAGGCGCAGGCCACGCGCATCACCGAGGTGCTCAAGGCCGAAGAAGAACGCTTTTTCGAGACCCTCGAAAACGGCATGGACATCCTGGACGCTGCCCTCAAGGACGGCGCCAAGGTGCTGCCCGGCGAGGTGGCCTTCAAGCTGCACGACACCTACGGCTTCCCGCTGGACCTGTCGGCCGACGTGT
>JBEEIS010000164.1:0-2599 GCA_041169755.1 Pseudomonadota bacterium
ATGGTGCTCACGCTGGTGGAGCCGCAATCGAGCGGCATCGGCGGCGGTGCCTTCCTGCTGCATTTCAACGGCAAGGAGGTCGAGGCCTTCGACGGCCGCGAGACCGCACCCGCAGCGGCCAGCGACAAACTCTTCCTCGGCCCCGACGGCAAGCCCCTGCCTTTTTACGAGGCCGTGGTGGGCGGCCGCTCGGTGGGCGTGCCCGGAGCGGTGCGCATGCTCGAGATGGCGCACCGCCAGCACGGGCGGCTGCCCTGGTCACAACTGCTTCAGCCCGCCATCGTGCTGGCCGAAGGGGGCTTTCAGGTCAGCCCGCGGCTGCACACCCTGCTACGCAACGATGCCCACCTGAAAAAGGACCCGGTGGCCGCGACGTATTTCTACCGGCCAGACGGCGAGCCGCACCCGGTGGGCACCACGCTGCGCAACCCCGAACTCGCCGCCGTTTTGCGGCGTATCGCGGCGGAGGGCTCACGCGCCCTGCATGAAGGGCCCATCGCGCAAGCCATCGTCACCAAGGTGCGCAGCCACCCCACCAACCCCGGCGCCCTGGCCCTGTCCGACCTGGCCGACTACCAGCCGAAGAAACGCGCGCCGCTGTGCCACGACTGGCGCACCAGCGGGCGCGACTGGCGGGTGTGCGGATTTCCGCCGCCCAGCTCGGGCGCGATCGCCATCGGTCAGATCCTGGGTATCCTGCAGCACACGAACGCGGCCCAGATCCCGCTGCAAGACGGCCTGCCCCCGGCCGACTGGCTGCATCTTTACACCGAGGCCGCGCGCCTGGCCTTCGCCGACCGCGCGCAGTACGTGGCCGACCCGGACTTCGTCACGCCGCCCGCCGGCCGCTGGGACAGCCTGCTCGATCCGGCCTACCTCGCGTCGCGCGCGCGCCTGATCGGCTCCCAGAGCATGAAGGTGGCCACCCCCGGCACACCGGGCGGCGCGCCGTCGGCCCTGGCGCCCATGCCCGACCAGCCCGAGTTCGGCACCTCGCACCTGAGCATCGTCGACGGCTATGGCCAGGCCCTCGCGATGACCACCACCATCGAGGACCAGTTCGGCGCACGCCAGATGGTGACCACCGACCCCGCGCGCCCGGGCGGGTTTCTCTTGAACAACGAACTCACCGACTTCAGCTTCGCCCCCGCCGACGCGCAAGGCCGTCCCATCGCCAACCGAGTGCAAGCCGGCAAGCGCCCGCGCTCGTCGATGGCGCCCACGCTGGTCTTCGACAAGGCCACCGGGCAGTTGGTGATGACGGGCGGAAGCCCCGGCGGTGCGTTGATCATCCACTTCACCGCCAAGACCCTGGTGGGCACGCTGGGCTGGGGTCTGAACGCGCAGCAGGCGATCAACCTGCCCAATTTCGGATCCAACAACGGCCCGACGCTGCTGGAGGACAAGCGATTCCCGCCTGCGACGGTCCAGGCGCTACGACAGCGCGGTGCCGAGGTGCGCGAGCAGGCCATGACCAGCGGGCTGCAAGCCCTCACCCGGGTGCCCGGCGGCTGGTTCGGCGGGGCCGATCCGCGGCGCGAGGGCACGGTCATGGGCGAGTGAGGTCGGGGCAGGCACCCCGAGCCCCCACCCCTCACAATAGGGACCTCACCCAAGCCGTACCCCGTGCGTTCCCCCGCAGTTTTTCCGTCCAGCGCCCGCTGACATGGCCATCCCCGATTCGTTCCTGCAGGAATTGCTCGCCCGTGCGGACGTGGTCGAGATCGTGGGGCGCTATGTCCAACTGAAAAAGACCGGCGCCAACTTCTCCGGCCTGTGCCCGTTCCACTCGGAGAAGTCGCCCTCCTTCACCGTCAGCCCCACCAAGCAGTTCTATCACTGCTTCGGCTGCGGCAAGCATGGCAACGCCATCGGCTTTCTCATGGAACACGCGGGTATGGGCTTCGTCGAGGCGGTCAAGGACCTGGCCGGCCAGTTCGGCATGCAGGTGCCCGAAGACGACCGCTCGCCCCAAGACCGCGCCCTGGCCGCGCAGCAGCGCGAGAAGCAGGCCACGCTCACCGACGTGCTCGAGAAAGCCGGTGAGTCCTACCGCAAGCAGCTGAAGCACTCGCCGCGCGCCGTCGACTACCTCAAGGGACGCGGCCTGTCGGGTGAGGTCGCCAAGCAGTTCGGCCTGGGCTATGCGCCGGAGGGCTGGCGCAGCCTGGCCAGCGTCTTTCCCCAGTACGACGACCCCTTGCTGGCGGAAGCGGGCCTGGTCATCGTCAATGAGGACGACGACAAGCGCTACGACCGCTTCCGCGACCGCATCATGTTCCCGATCCGCAACGTCAAGGGCGAGTGCATCGGCTTTGGCGGCCGCGTGATCGGCGACGGAACGCCAAAGTACCTGAACTCGCCCGAGACGCCGGTGTTCAGCAAGGGGCGCGAGCTGTACGGCCTGTTCGAGGCGCGCCAGGCGCTGCGCGAAAAAGGCTTTGTGCTGGTGACCGAGGGCTACATGGACGTGGTGGCGCTGGCCCAGAGCGGCTTCGGCAACGCCGTCGCCACCCTGGGCACCGCCTGCACGCCCGACCACATCCAGAAGCTGTTCCGCTTCACCGATTCGGTGGTCTTCAGCTTCGACGGCGATGCA
>JBEEIS010000165.1:0-5385 GCA_041169755.1 Pseudomonadota bacterium
GGTCGCAGCGCCCGTGCGAGCGGTGCTGGCCTTATCAGCAGGCATCCTCAGCCTCGAGCGCGTGCTGATCATGGGTTTCATGGGCCTGCTCGTGGTGCTCATCCTGCTGAACGTGGTCACCCGCTATGCCGGGGCCTCGCTGTACTGGGTGGACGAGTCGGCCGTGTACTCGGTGGTCTGGCTGTCCTTCATCGGTGGCTCGGCCATGACACGCCTGCGCCTGGATTTCGCGATGACGATGCTGACCGAGAAGCTCTCGCCCGACTGGGCGCGCCGCGCCAAGGTGACGGCGGGCCTCGGGGTCGTGGCCTTCGCTCTCGCGCTAGCCGTGATGTGCTGGCTGTGGCTGGACCCCGCGGGCCTGGCGCAGGCGGGCTTTGACGCCAAACGCTTTGCCGCCGCCACTTTCAATTTCGTCTACACCGAGCGCACCCAGACGCTGAACTGGCCGTCTTGGGCCCTGTACCTGATCGTGCCGATCTTCTCCCTCACCCTGTTCGTCCACGGTCTGGCCAATGTGCTGGAAGACCTGGGATGGGCGCCCGCTGCACGCGCGCGCGGCTTCGATCTCGGCGGCAACGAGGGCATCAACTGATGCTCACCCTCGGCGCCTTCGCCCTCTTGCTGCTGGTCGGCGTGCCGATCGGCCTGTCGCTGTGCCTGGGCGCGGTGGTCTACATCGCCGACTCGGGCAACCCACTCTTGTTCAACAACTACCCGCTGCAGCTGTTTGGCGGGGTCGACAGCTACGGCCTGATCGCCATTCCGCTGTTCATTCTGATCGGCGAAATCATGAACGGCGGCGGCATCACCCAGCGCATCGTGCACATGGCGATGGCTTTCGTCGGTTCGATGCGTGCGGGCCTGGCCTATGTCAATGTGCTGGCCAACATGATGGTGTCCTCCATCCTCGGATCGGCCACCGCGCAAGTCGCGATCATGTCGCAGATCATGGTGCCGGAGATGGAGCGCAAGGGCTATGACAAGACCTTCGCCGCCGGCCTCACCGCCTATGGCGGCATGCTGGGCCCGATCATTCCGCCTTCGGTGATGTTCGTGGTCTATAGCACCTTGGCGCAGGTGTCGGTCGGCGACATGCTGATCGCGGGCATTGTCCCTGGCCTGATCCTCACCGCCATCTTCTGCGTGATCATCGCCATCCTGGGCGTAATCCACCAGTTTCCGCGCGCCGAAAAGCGCACTTGGGGCGAGCGTGCGCGCACGGTGCTCGAAACCGCCCCCACGCTGTTGATCCCCATCGTCATCGTCGGCTCCATCCTGTCGGGGCTGGCCAATGCCACCGAATCGGCTGCAGTGGGCGCCGTGGTGGCGGCCCTGGTCGGGCGCTTTTGGACGCGCGAGTTTCGCTTCGAGCAACTGCCCCAGATGCTGCTGCGTGCGGGCGTGTATTCGGCCATCGTGTTGTTCCTGGTGGCGGCCGCCTCGGTATTCTCGTGGGTCTTGATCTACGGAAAGATCCCGCAGGCGATTGCCGCCTCCGTCCAACAGATCGCGGCCGACCCGGTGACCTTCCTGCTGCTGGTGAGCGTGGCGCTGCTCCTGATTGGCACGGTGATCGACGGCGTTCCCGGTCTGATCATGACGGTGCCGATCCTGCTGCCGATTGCCACCGCGGTCTACGGCATCGACCCGCGCCACTTCGGCGTCGTCGTGGTCGTCAATCTCGTGCTGGGGCTGCTCACGCCGCCCGTGGGTCTGTGCTTTTTTGTCGCCTCCGCCGTCACGGGGGCCAACCCCGGCAGGATGTTCATCGTCACCCTGCCCTTCTTCATTGCGTCCTGCCTCTTGCTGGTCGCTTTGTGCCTGTATCCCTCGCTTTCGCTGATGTTGCTCAAGTAAGTTCCCCACCCACAACCACCCCAGGAGACTTCCATGCCCATTGCCCGTCGTCAGTTGCTCGCCGCCTCGGCCATTGCCTCCCTTGGCTTCCCTGCGATTTCCGTGGCGCAAACGCGCCAGCTTCGCCTGGGCATCCTCACGCCCAACGGCCACCCCTGGAACGTCGCCGCCCTGAAGGTGGCCGACATGCTGAATCAGGAAACCAAGGGCCGCCTGACGCTCACCGTCTTCCACTCCGGTCAGCTGGGTAACGAAGCGGCCATGCTGCAGCAGATGCAATCGGGCGCCCTGGACATGGGCTGGATCATGGCCGCCGAACTGGGCTCGCGCGTGCCGGCAATTGCCGCGATCACGGCGCCCTATGTGGTCGACTCCACCTCCAAGATCGCACGCCTGGTGCGCCACCCGGTGGCCATGAAGCTGTTCGACACCCTGCCCGGCGAGACCGGCACCATCGGCCTGGCCTGGGGCATCACCGGCATGCGCGCGATCTTCGCCGCTCGCGACGTGAGCAAGATCTCCGACATCCGCGGCATGAAGCTGCGCATCAACCCCACCCCGGCCTACCGCGACTTCTACCAGCTGCTGGGTGCGGCCCCCACACCCATCCCCACGCCGCAGGTGTTTGATGCCATGTCCAACGGCCAGGTCGACGGCCTGGAGGCTGACCTCGAGTTCTCCTGGAACCAGCGTTTCGACAAGGTCTCCAAATCGATCCTGCAGATGAACGCCATCTTCATGCCCGTCATCGCCCTGGTCTCGGGTCGCGTCTGGCAAGGGATGCCGGCGGGTGACCGCGATCTGATCGCGCGCGCTGTGCGCTCCGCGCTCGATGCTCAGGTCAACGAACTGGCGGGCAACGAACCCAAGCTGATCGAGCAGTTCAAGGCCACCGGCATCCCGTTTCGCGCGGCCAACCGCGCCGACGCCGAAGCGGTGGTCGCCGAGTACGACAAGATCTGGCTGCCCAAGGCACCGATCCTGGCCGAACTGCGCAAGGCCGGTCAAAGCCTCTAAGCCCTGCGCGCGATCCGAACACCCCTCTACCTAGACAGACCCGATCCATGTCCGCTTCTATCTTTTCGGGCGTCATCCCGGCGCTCATGACCCCTTGCGGGGCCGACCGTCAACCCGACTTCGATGCACTCGCGCGCAAAGGGCGCGAGCTGGTCGATCTCGGGATGAACGCGGTCGTCTACTGCGGGTCCATGGGTGACTGGCCTTTGCTCTCCGACGAACAGCGCATGACGGGCGTCGAGCGTCTGGTCCAGGCCGGGGTGCGGGTGGTGGTCGGCACTGGCGCACAGAACCCTGCACGTGCGGCGGCGATTGCGGCCCACGCGCAGCGCTGTGGTGCCGGCGGCTTGATGGTGATTCCGCGCGTGCTCTCGCGCGGAAGCTCGATCGCGGCGCAGCGCGCGCACTTCGAGGGCATCCTCGCGGCGGCCCCCGACCTGCCCGCGGTCATCTACAACAGCCCCTACTACGGCTATGAGACCCGGGCCGATCTGTTCTTCGAGCTGCGTCGCCGGCATCCCAACCTGATTGGGTTCAAGGAGTTCGGCGGAGCCGCCTCACTTCGCTATGCCGCTGAACACATCGTGGGCGAGGACACCGGCGTCTCGCTGCTGGTGGGCGTGGACACCCAGGTCTTTCACGGCTATGTCAATTGCGGCGCGGTGGGCGCCATCACCGGCATCGGCAACGTGCTCCCGCGCGAGGTGCTGCATCTGGAGTCTCTGTGCCGCCAAGCGGCGGCGGGTGATGCGAGCGCGCGCACGCGGGCTCTGGCGCTGGACCAAGCGCTGGGTGTCTTGTCCTCGTTCGACGAGGGCGTCGACCTCGTCCTGTACTACAAGCACCTGATGGTGCTCGAGGGCAATGCCGAGTACACGCATCACCTCAATCCGACCGACAGCTTGACGCCGGGCCAGAAGCGCTACGCCGAGCAGCAGCTGGCCTTGTTCAAGACCTGGTACAGGCAGTGGTCGGCGGCATAAGCGCGTCGGCCGCGAGTGCAGCCTCGCGACCGCGCGCCATGTCCACCTTCCACAGCAGCGCCAGCCCCGCCACAAAGAGCACCGCGGTCGACAAGATCGCCACCCGCTGGTTGCCCCCTGCGGCCCAGGTGATCGCCCCGTAGCTCAGAGGCCCGATGATGGCGGCCAGCCGCAGGGCTACCGTCCACAAGCCATAGAACTCGGCCAGCTGGCGCGGCGGCGCGAACAAGCCGGCCATGGCCCGCCCCGCCGACTGACTCGAACCCATGCACAGGCCAGCCAGGGTCGCCGCCCACCAAAAGCCTCCCTTGGTCGTGGTCAGCGCCGCGATCACGCAGGTCAGGATCCAGCCCACCAGCGTGCTGCCCAGCGCGATCTTGTGGCCGATACGGTCTTGCAGATAGCCCCAGGCGAAGGCGCCGGCCGCAGCGGCCGCATTGAGCGCGAAGATCAACACCATCGTCTCCTGCGGCTCAAAGCCAATCACCTGCTCCGCATAGATCGCCGCCAGCGAGATCGCCACCGCCACGCCGCCCTGGTAGCAGACCGCGCAGGCCATCAGCCACATGAAGTCGCGATGCCCGCGTGCCTGGGCGAAAGTGTCCTTCAGGCGCGCCCACGTCGAACGCAGGCCCTGCGCCGGCGGCACCTGTGGGTTGGCCTGCCCACGTTCCTTCAGCAGCCAGAACGTCACCAGGGAGGCGGCCCCGTACATCGCCGCGGTGATCACGAGCGTGACGGGGACGAACTGCGAAGCCGGCAGGCCCTGGGCCTGGGCCCACAGCACATAGGCCAGACAAATGCCCAGGGTCAGCATCCCGCCGACATACCCCAGGCTCCAGCCCCAGCCACTGACCTTGCCCAGCGCCTGCGGTCGGGCCAGCTCGGGCAGGAAAGCGGCAGCGAGCGACTCGCCCCAAGCGTAGAAGGTGTTGGAAACGATGATGCCCACGATGGCCCAGGCCACTGCACCGGGCCCGATCAGTGCCAGCGCAGCGGTGCTGAGCACGCACCCCACCGTCACCAGGATCAACAGGCGCTTCTTGGCGGCACGTGCATCGGCCCAGGCGCCCAGGCTGGGCATGGTGAGCATCACGATGGCATAGGACACGCTCAGGGCTGCGGTCCAGGCGAAGGTGGCCCAGGCCGCCTTGCCAGCAATACCGCCCACGAAGTAGGCGGCGAAAACAGCGGTGATGACCACCGTGGTGTAGCCGGAGTTGGCGAAGTCGTACATCGCCCAGCCGAACGCCTCGCGGCGGCGGACGCCCTCGTTCAGACTTCCCTCAGCCATCGCCACCCCCGGCTTGCCCCGTCCCGCACAATCATGCCCGATGCCGGGGTCTCCCTCCGGTACGCGCGGGTGACGGAACAGGTAGACGTAGCGGGCTTAAAACCCGCAGCCGCAAGGCGTACGGGTTCGATTCCCGTCCCGCGCACCAGATCGACCCAGGGGCGCCGATCACGGTGCAGCTGATGGTGACGTACCGGCAGCGCGTCGTGGCGCTGCTGCAAGGCCGGATAG
>JBEEIS010000166.1:0-5563 GCA_041169755.1 Pseudomonadota bacterium
CGGTGGGGTTGTGCCTGTCACGCAACCGCGGGATCGTCGACTGCAACCAGGCGCTGTGCGAGATGTTCGCCGCCTCGCGCGAGCAGTTGATCGGGCAGACCTTCCAGGTGCTGTACCCCAGCGTGGACGAATACGAACGCCTGGGCGCACGCATGGCACCGATCCTCAATGCCAGAGGCTCGTATGCCGACGACCGCATCATGAAGCGCGCCACCGGCGAGTTGTTCTGGTGCCATGTGATGGGGCGCGCCCTGGTACGCAGCGCCCCGCACGAGGCCGGCATCTGGTCGTTCGAAGACCTGAGCGCGCAGCGTCCGGTGGGTGCCGAGCTCACGCCGCGCGAGCGCGAGGTGGCCGCACGTTTGCTCGATGGCATGACCTCCAAGGAAATCGGCAAGGCCCTGACGATCAGCCACCGCACGGTGGAGATTTACCGGGCTCGTCTCATGCGCAAGTACAAGGCCAGCACGACGGCCGATCTGGTGCACAAGCTGATGGCAGGGACGTGAAATTCGCCGCGCCTCAGGCACGGGCAACCGCCCTGCCCGCCACAATCACCCGCCATCGTCCTCACCCCCCCCCCCCGCCACCCACTCAAGGAGCCGCCCATGTCCAACCGCTACCCCCTGCCCGAACTGAAGGACCTGCCCGAGGACCTGCGTGCGCGCATCCTCGAGGTGCAGGAAAAGAGCGGATTCGTACCCAACGTGTTTCTGGCGCTGGCCCGTCGGCCCGCCGAGTGGCGCGCCTTCTTCGCCTATCACGACGCGCTGATGCTCAAGGAGGGCGGCAACCTGACCAAGGGCGACCGCGAGATGATCGTGACCGCCACCAGCGCGGCCAACCAGTGCCTGTACTGCGTGGTAGCCCACGGCGCCATCCTGCGCATTTATGAAAAGAAGCCCTTGGTGGCCGACCAGGTGGCCGTGAATTACCGCAAGGCCGACATCACCCCGCGCCAACGGGCCATGCTGAATTTCGCGCTGAAGGTATGCCTGCGCTCGCACGAGATCGAGGACGCCGACTTCGCCGCCCTGCACGCTCACGGCCTGGACGACGAGGACGCCTGGGATATCGCAGCCATCACCGCCTTCTTCGGGCTGTCCAACCGCATGGCCAATGCCAGCAGCATGATGCCCAACCCCGAGTTCTACCTGCTCGGGCGCGTGCCGCGCGCGAAATAAGCCCCGACTTATTCGAGGTGACGGCGCAACCAGTCGGGCAAGGGCGCCGACTTCTGCGCCGGGAAATCCATCCACACGGTGGTAGCCCCGCCGGCGGCGCAGATCACCTCGGGCTGGGCGGTGCGCGCCATGGTGGTCCAGCTCTCGAAGCTGCTGCGCCCCGGGTCGCTCACGTACATCCGGATCAACACGTCGTCCGGGTACTCGAACTGGCGGTAGAAATTGCAAAAGGCGTTCACGATCACCGGGCCCTGCCCCTGCGGGTTGGGCAGGGCCCGGATGGTGTCGAACCAGTCGATGCGGATGGTCTCCATGTACCGGAAGTACAGGGTGTTGTTCACATGGCCCATGGCGTCCATGTCGCCCCAGCGCACCGGCAAGGTCATTTCGTAGACCAGCTTCTTTTTCTCGGGGATTTCCAGCTTCATGGAGCAACCTGTTCGGGTGTGGGGCCGCAGGGCGCGATACGACCGCCGCAATAGAATGTCACGTTCGGATGCAAGTCGGACACGCACCTGCCGCCAGGCCGGGTGGAGCGGCAAACACCGCACGACATGTCGGAATTTCATTATCTGCGAGACACGATGACCCACGACGAGATACTGGCGAAGTACGGCCCCCGCGAAGCGATGGAATACGACGTGGTGGTGGTCGGTGGCGGACCGGCCGGCCTATCCGCCGCGATCCGCCTGAAGCAGCTGGCCCAGGCGAAAAACCAGGACATCTCGGTGGTGGTGCTGGAGAAGGGCTCGGAGCCCGGCGCCCACATCCTGTCGGGCGCGATCATGGACCCGCGCGCTCTGACCGAGCTGTTCCCGGACTGGAAAGCCCTGGGCGCGCCCTTGAACCAGCCGGTCACCGAGGACGCCTTCCTGTTCCTGTCCGAAAAGGGCGCGATGCGCACGCCCAACTTCCTGCTGCCGAAAAACTTCCACAACGAAGGCAACTACATCATCAGCCTGGCCAACCTCACGCGCTGGCTGGCGCAGCAGGCAGAAGGTCTGGGCGTGGAAATCTTCCCGGGCTTTCCGGCCGCCGAAGTGCTTTACAACGCCGACGGTTCGGTCAAGGGCGTGGCCACCGCCAACATGGGCATCGGCAAGAACGGTCAGCCCACCGAGAACTTCCAGCTGGGGATGGAGCTGCACGCGCGCTACACCCTCTTTGCGGAAGGTGCGCGCGGTCATCTGGGCAAGCAGCTGATCTCGAATTTCCGCCTGGACGCCAAGAGCGATCCGCAAAGCTACAGCATCGGTATCAAGGAGGTCTGGGAGATCGATCCGGCCCGCCACCAGCCGGGGCTGGCAGTGCACACCGCAGGCTGGCCACTGGAGAACGACACCTACGGTGGCTCTTTCCTGTATCACATGGAAAACAACCAGGTGGCCGTGGGCTACGTGGTGGGCCTGGACTACAGCAATCCCTGGCTCTCGCCCTTCGAGGAATTCCAGCGTTTCAAGACCCATCCCAATATCCGCTGGTACTTCGACACGCCCGAGGGCGGCAAGCCGGCCAAGCGCCTGGCCTACGGCGCGCGCGCCCTCACCGTGGGCGGGCTGCTGTCGCTGCCCAAGACGGTGTTCCCGGGCGGCGCGCTGGTCGGCTGCGACGCGGGCTACCTCAACGCCTCGCGCATCAAGGGTAGCCATGCCGCGATCAAGACCGGCATGCTGGCGGCTGAAGCCGCCTTCGACGCGCTGGCGGCCGGCCGCCGCCACGACGAGCTCACCGCCTATCCCGCGGGCTTCGAGCAATCCTGGCTGCACGCCGAACTGCACAAGGCGCGCAACTTCAAACAGTGGTTCAAGAAGGGGCTGCCCCTGGCCACCGTGATGACCGGCATCGAGCAGTTCCTGCTGCGCGGGCACATCCCCTGGACGATTCACCGCGAGAAGCCGGACCACCTGTACCTCAAGCCCGCCAACCAGTGCACGCCCATCGAGTACCCCAAGCCCGATGGCAAGCTGACCTTCGACCGGCTGTCGTCGGTGTTCATCTCCAACACCAACCACGCCGAAGACCAGCCCGCGCACCTGAAGCTCACCGACCCCTCGGTGCCGGTGGACACCAACCTCAAGCGCTTTGCGGGCCCCGAGTCGCGTTATTGCCCGGCGGGGGTCTATGAGTATGTCAAGGACGCCACCTCGGGCGCCGACCGTCTGCAGATCAACGCGCAGAACTGCGTGCACTGCAAGACCTGCGACATCAAGGACCCCACCCAGAACATCACCTGGGTGGTGCCCGAGGGCGGCGGCGGCCCCAACTACGCCAACATGTAGGCCACACGACCTACGTCCAGCGTGCGGCATGGGGCGGCTACAATGCGCCGTCGTCAGGAGAGCGCCGAGTCCCACCCAGGTGGTCCCGGCCGCCGAAGGCGCAGGCTGAACGCCGAACGCTCAGGCACCCAGGACTGACGACACGCTCCGGTAACGGGGCGTTCCCCTGCTGGAGAGAGGCGCCCCGCTCAGTGCGACGGGTGCCCACCGAAGGAGCAACCCTTGCCCGGCATGGCCTGGCGAGGCGAATCTCTCAGGTAAAGCGGACAGCGGGGCTCACCCATGGCGCAGGCCATGGCTTGCAGCCCTGTCACCGGAGTGTCCATGTCCAGCGCCCCCACCCCCGAAGCCTTGTTGCAGACGCCCCTGCACGCCCTGCACCTCGCGCTGGGCGCGCGCATGGTGCCCTTCGCCGGCTACGCGATGCCGGTGCAGTACCCCGCCGGCCTGATGGCCGAACACCGCCACACCCGCACCGCCGCGGGCCTCTTTGACGTTTCGCACATGGGCCAGCTGCGCCTGGTCGGACCGGACGCGGCCGCCGCCTTCGAATCCCTGATGCCGGTGGATGTGATCGGGCTGGGCGTGGGCAAGCAGCGCTATGGCCTCCTGCTGTCCGACGCGGGCACCATCCTGGACGACCTGATGTTCGTGAACCGGGGCGAGGACCTCTTCGTCATCGGCAACGGCGCCTGCAAGGCCACGGATATCGCCCACATCGAGGCGCGCATCGGCTCGCGCTGCACCGTGGAGCCCCTGCCCGAGCAGGCCCTGCTGGCGCTGCAGGGGCCGCAGGCCGTGACGGCCCTGTCGCGGCTGGTGCCAGGGGTCGAACGCCTGGTCTTCATGACCGGCGGCGCTTTCACCTGGCAAGGGGGTGACCTGTTCATCACCCGCAGCGGCTACACCGGCGAGGACGGTTTCGAGATCTCGGTGCAGGCCGCGCAGGCCGAGGCCTTTGCGCGCGCGCTGCTGGCGCAGCCCGAGGTGCAGCCGATAGGCCTGGGCGCGCGCAACTCGCTGCGCCTGGAAGCCGGCCTGTGCCTGTACGGCAATGACATCGACACCACCACCACGCCGGTCGAGGCCGCCCTGGGCTGGGCGATGCAGAAGGTGCGGCGCAGCGGGGGCGCGCGCGCGGGCGGCTTTCCGGGCGCGGACCGGGTGCTGGGTCAGCTCGATGGCACCGTGCCCCTGGCGCGTCGGCGCGTTGGCCTGATCGCGCAGGAGCGCGTGCCAGTACGCGAGCACACCGAATTGCAGGACCTTTCAGGCCGACGCGTGGGCGAGGTCACCAGCGGCCTGCTGGGCCCCAGCATCGACCAGCCCGTCGCCATGGGCTATGTGGAATCCGCCCTGGCCGCCACCGGCACCCGCCTGCAGGCCCTGGTGCGCGGCAAGCGGGTGCCCATGGTCGTCGCCGACCTGCCCTTCGTCCCCACGCGCTACTACCGCGGCCCCGCGGCCTGATCCCCTTTGCGACTTTCCAACATCCCACCAGGAGACACCATGAGCCTCAAGTACACCCCCGACCACGAATGGATCCAGACCGAGGGCAGCGGCCCGGCCACGGTGGGTATCACCGTGCACGCGCAGGACGCCCTGGGCGATGTGGTGTTCGTGGACCTGCCCGAGGTCGGCCGCACCTATGCCCAGGGCGATGTGGCTGGCGTCGTCGAATCCGTGAAGGCAGCGGCCGATGTCTACATGCCGGTGAACGGCGAAGTGACCGAGGTCAACGAAGCCCTGCGCGCCGACCCGTCGCTTGCCAACAGCGATCCGCTGGGTCAGGGCTGGTTCTTCAAGGTCAAGCTGGCCAACCCCGCCGAGCTCGATCCCCTGATGGACGAAACCGCCTACGCCGCGTTCGCGCAGAACGGCTGATCGCCAGCCACCGCACCCGCTCGCCTGCACACCACCTGACCGGAGGTACCCACTCATGCTGATGCAATCCGCGCGCCCCCTGGGCGAACTCGAGGACACCGACCAATTCATCGCCCGCCACATCGGCATCGGTCAAGCCGACGAACGTCACATGTTGTCCGTGATCGGGGTGGCCTCGCGCCGCGCGCTGATCGACGGGATCGTGCCGCGCGCCAT
>JBEEIS010000167.1:0-4532 GCA_041169755.1 Pseudomonadota bacterium
AGCGCCACCCGCTCCTCGTCATCAAGCTGCAGGTTCAGGCAGGTGCTGGCGCGCATGGCCTGGATCAGCGCGTCGGGCACGGTGACGTTACCCACCTTCTTGCTCTCGCTCTCCACGTACACCGGCCGTGCCGGGTCGTAGTGGCGCAAGGCGTTCCACACCCGCGTGTCGAATTGCTTCTGGCTAGGCTGCTGCTGCCCGGGCACCAGGCCCAGTACCGAGCTGCGGTGGTGGGCCAGGCCCTCTAGGTCCAGCACCTGGGCGCCTTGCGCCTGCAGGGCCTGCAGCAGCCGGGTCTTGCCCGAGCCGGTGGGCCCGCACACCACCTGGAAGGTCAGGCGGCTGACCAGGGGCGCGATGTCGGACAGCACCGCGGCGCGAAAGGCCTTGTAGCCGCCCTCGATCAGGTGCACCCGAAAACCGATCTGGTCCAGGATCAGCGCGAGCGAGCCGCTGCGCTTGCCGCCGCGCCAGCAGTACACCAGGGGGCGCCATTGGCGTGGTTTGTCGAGGACTTCGCGCTCGATGTGGCGGGCGATATTGGCCGCGACCTTGGCCGCACCGCGTTTCTTGGCCTCGAAAGGGCTGACCTGCTTGTACAGGGTACCGATCTCGTGGCGCTCTTCGTTGGTGAGGGAGGGCCAGTTGATGGCCCCTGGCAGATGGTCTTCGGCATGCTCGGCTTCGCTGCGCGCATCGATGATGGCGCTGAATTCCGAGAGGCGCGCGATGGCCTCCGTGGCAGTGAGGGTCTGGACGGTCACGGCGTCTGGCGTGGAGAAGGCGCGGGGCGCGCGGCGAGCAGCTTGCGCAGTTCGGGCCACACGGTGGCCAGCATCAGGGGCTGGGCCGCTTCGGTGGGATGGATGCGGTCTGGCTGGAAATAGCGTGCTGCGTCGGGCTGGTCGGCGAAGCCCTTGAGAAAGAAGGGCACGACCGCGGCCTGCTGCTGGCGCGCCACCTGCACGAAAAGGTCGGAGAAGCGCTCGCCGTAGTCTCGGCCGTAGTTCGGGGGCAGCTGCATACCCACCAGCAACACCCGGGCACCCGCCTGCCGGGCGGCTTGGGCCATCCAGGTCAGGTTGTCACGGGTCATGGCCAAGGGCAGGCCGCGTAGGGCGTCGTTGCCGCCCAGCTCGATCACCACATGGCGGGGCTGGTGCTGGGCGAGCAGGGCGGGCAGGCGGGATCGCCCACCCGAAGTCGTTTCACCGCTGATGCTGGCGTTGACCACGCGCACGTCCAATTTCTCCTGGACCAGGCGGGCTTCCAGCAGACTGACCCATCCCGTGCCACGTTTAAGGCCATACTCGGCGCTGAGCGAATCGCCCACGACCAGCAGCACCGGCGTGGCGGGGGACGCCAGGGTCGCCGGCGCGGCGGCCAGGGCCAACCCGCCCCACGTCACCATGGCGCCTGCTGCCAGGACCCTTCTTCGACTCCACCCAATCTGCTGCATGTCTGAACCCATCATTGCCGTCGAGCATGTCTCGAAATCCGTCACCGACTCGACCGGCACGCTCGATATTCTCCGCGATGTGGATTTCACCCTCGCGGCGCAGGAGACCGTCGCGATTGTTGGCGCCTCAGGGTCCGGCAAGAGCACGCTGCTGTCCATCATTGCCGGCCTGGATACGCCCTCGCGCGGTACGGTGCGCCTGGCAGGTCAGGATCTGTTCGCGATGGACGAGGACGCCCGCGCTGAACTGCGCGCGCAAAAGATCGGCTTCGTGTTTCAGAGTTTCCAGCTCATGGGCAACCTCACTGCCTTGGAAAACGTGATGCTGCCGCTGGAGTTGGCCGGACGGCGCGATGCCCGCGCGGCGGCCACCGAGATGCTGGCGCGCGTCGGGCTGGGTGCGCGGCTGGGGCACTATCCCAAGGTGTTGTCTGGCGGTGAGCAGCAGCGCGTGGCCCTGGCCCGGGCTTTCGTGGTGCGCCCCGCGGTGCTGCTGGCCGATGAGCCCACTGGCAGCCTGGATTTCGCCACCGGCGAGACGGTGATGCAGCTGATGCTGGACCTCAATCGCGAGCAAGGTACGACGCTGGTGCTGGTCACGCACGACCGAGGTATCGCCTCGCGCTGCGACCGGTGCATCACCGTGGAGGCGGGTCGGGTCGTGGCGTAAGGCGCGTGGCAAGCAAAAGTCGCCGGGCGTCGTCGAGGAAAGCCTCGCGCTGTACGACCGATGCAATGTGGGCAGCCAGTAACAGGGGCAGGTCTGCGGCAGGCGCTCCACGGGCCAGGGCCTGCTCGATCAGGAGACGCGCCATCGGTCCGATGTGGCGAGTCAGCGCGACCTCCAGAGCGTTGACCAGTGACGGTGGCAGGCGCGGGTCCGTGGGACCCGCTGCGTGACCGACCGCATAGCTCGCTGCGGGTTCGCCCGTGCGGCGCGCGGCCTCCTCGATGCGGTAAAGCTCATGCACCCGGCCGTGCTTGTCAGCATGCAGGCCCGCTTCACGAAACTGGCAGGCCGGTGGCGGCGTGGCCTGTACCGCCACCTCGCGGAAAGCCCGTGACGCCAGGACCTCATTGGGCTGCGCGAAGTCCATGATGCGTTGTGCTGCGTTGATGCCATCGCCCACCACGTTCAGGCTGCCATTGACATCAGGCACCACGCGCACCGGGCCCAGGTGCAGCCCGATACGCAGGTTCAGCGCGGGCCCGTAGCGCTGAGAGAGCAGCTCGCGCAGCAGAAGCGCGGAATGCAGGGCGGCCATGGGATCGCCCAGGAAGCACACCGCGGCACCGTCGCCGGTATCGATGGCCAGCCGGTGTTCGGCCGCCACGCCGCGCAGGACGCGCTTGAGTAGCAGGTTCAGCCGCTTCTTGATCAGGACTTGCTCATCCACCGGGCGCGCCGAATAGCCCACCAGGTCCAGAAACAGGATGGCGCACTGCAGCGTCTGATCGTCCTGGGCAGAAAAGCGGGTGGGCGCCGGGTCGACCCCTTCAGCACTCATCGACGTTTCTCGAGCCGCAGCATGGCCATGGCTTTTTCCAGGCTGCGGCGCATGCGGTTGAAGGCCTTGCCGAGGATGGCGACCTCATCGTGGCCGCGCTCGTCGAACTCGGGGACCTGGAAATCACCGGTGCTCAGGCGGTCGGCGGCCTGGGCCATGCGGCGGATCGGACGCAGGATGAGCCAGCCCAGCATCAGGTTGAGAGCGATGAATGCTGCCGCGAAGACGGCCGCCAGGGACGCCAGGAAGGTGGTGAACGCGCGGTTGGCATGCGCCAGCGGGACATCCATGGGCACGGAAACGATTTGCGCGCCCACCGTCTCGCCGTGCTGCCAGCCGAAGCCGTTGGCCGGACCGTACAGGCGCAACAGGCCCGGCGGCGCCGAGGACGGCATCCCGTGGCACTGCAGGCAGGCCGAGTGGCTGACCTGGACCGGCTTGGCGATGTATAGGCTGCGGCCGCTGGCGGCAGCTCGCTCGACGATGATTTCCTGCAGACCTGGATCCCGCCTGAACCGTTGCACCAGTTCGGCTTCCCAGTCGTTGACGCGGTTGCGGGGGTTGGTGGGGTTCAGGGTGGCTTCCTTGTAGCGGTAGTCGGCATGCCATTTGCGCAGGCCGCCGATCACCTCGGTGGCGGCGAAGGCCGGGACGGACTGCGGCAGGAACACCTCGCTGGCCTGGGCCGCCAGATGGGGACGTACATGGTCCACGGTGTAGGCCCGCACCGAGCGGGCGGCTTCGAGCATGAGGCGCGCCTCGCGTACGACCTCCTCACGCGCGTTGTCTTGCAGCAGCTTTTGTGACACCGCGGCGGCCGCCGCCAGCCCCGCGAGGAACACCGTGCCCAGGACGACGTTGAACTTGAGACGTAATCCCATGGTATTAATCCTTCCCTGTGGCGGCGGATTCTATCGACGCGGTGCGGCCGCGCAGCCCACGGATAATCGAACGATGTCGGCACCCAAAGTTCTATTCGGCTTTCACGCGGTGGGCGTGCGCCTCAAGACGTCACCGGCCTCGGTCATCGAGGTCTATTACGACGCCTCCCGACGCGATGCGCGCATGCGCCAGTTCGTCGCGCGTGCGCAGGACGCCGGCGTGCGCCTGATCGAGGCCGATGGCCCCCGTCTGGCCAAGCTCGCAGGCAGCCTGGGCCACCAGGGGGTGGCGGCGCGCGTGCAGGCGATCGAAATGGCCCGCTCGCTTGACGACCTGCTTGATGCTGTGGAGGGGCCGCCCCTGCTGTTGGTGCTCGATGGCGTGACCGATCCGCACAACCTGGGTGCCTGTCTGCGGGTGGCCGACGGCGCTGGCGCCCACGCGGTGATCGCACCCAAGGACCATGCGGTGGGCATCAATGCGACGGTGGCCAAGGTGGCCAGCGGCGCGGCCGAGACCGTGCCCTATTTCATGGTGACCAACCTGGCCCGCACCCTGGGCGAGTTGAAAGAGCGCAGTATCTGGGTCGTCGGGACCAGCGACGACGCGCCGCGCACCCTGTACCAGTCCGATTTCAAGGGGCCTGCTGCGCTCGTGCTGGGCGCCGAGGGCGCCGGCATGCG
>JBEEIS010000168.1:0-36121 GCA_041169755.1 Pseudomonadota bacterium
CACCAGGCACTGCACCGCAAATTCGGCATCCACCATGCCGCCGGGGCTGTGCTTGACATCAAAGCGGTCCGCGCTGACCGGATGCGCCGCGGCCACCTTGGCGCGCATGGCCACGATCTGCGCACGCAGGGCTGCGACGTCACGGGGGGCGTTGATCACCGCCTCGCGCACCGCGTCAAAGCGCTGGGCCAGCGCGGGCTCGCCCAGCACGAAACGGGCGCGCGTCATGGCCTGGTGTTCCCAGGTCCAGGCGGTGTTGCTGCCCCGGTTCTGCTGGTAGTTGGCGTAGGCGTCGAAGGTGGTGACCAGCAGGCCCGAACTGCCGTTGGGGCGCAGCGCGGTATCGATCTCGAACAGGTCGCCTTCTGCCGTCTTGGTGGTGAGCCAGTTGATCAACTTGCGTACGAAGGCGGCGTAAATCTCGGCAGCGGATTCGTGCGGGTCTTCGTAGACGAAGACGATATCCAGGTCGCTGCCGTAGCCCAGCTCTTTGCCGCCCAGCTTGCCGTAGCCGATGATGCCGAACTGCGGCTCTTCACGGTGTCGGGACTTCAGGCGTTGCCACACCCAGCGGGCCGTCACGCGCAGCACCGCATCGGCCAGCGCGCTCAGGTCGTCGGCGACCTGTTCGACCGTCAGGCGCCCCTCGATGTCGCGCGCCAGCGTGCGAAACACCTCGGCATGGTGCGCGCGCCGCAGCAGGTTCAGGAGGGCTTCGTCGTCGTCTTCGCCGGTACGGGCCAGGGCCTGGCGGCGCTGTTCGAGTTCGCGCTCGAAGTCTTCGGGCTGGAAACGTTCGCGCAGCAGCGCTTCACCGGCCAGTTCGTCGATCACGCCGGGGTGTTTCAGCAGGTAGCGGGCCGGCCAGCGCGCGGCGCCCAGTACGCGCAAGAGGCGCTCGTGTACGCCGGGGCGCTCCAGCAGCAGGGCCAGGTAGCTTTCGCGGCGTAGCAGCGGCTCGATCCAGTCGGCCATGCGCAAGGCGGCGTCTTCGGTGACCCGACCTTCCTGCAGCCACTGGGCGGTGCGCGCCACCAGCTTGACCAGCCGGGCCCGCGCGTCCTCGCGCAGTGCTTGCACGCGCGGATGCGCCTTCCAGCCCGTCACGCGTTCACGCAGTTGCGGCGGCAGGCCCTGCAGCAGGCTGTCGAAGTCGGTGACCGCACTGCGCGAGGCCTTGGGGCCGCCGCAGCCCTTGCAGTCCTCCCCTTGCCCGAGCAGGGTGTCGAATTCCTGGGCCACCAGTTCGCGGTGGGCGTCCAGTGCCTGCAGGAAGGCGGTGCAATCGGGGTAGCCCATGGTGCGGCCGATCCAGGCCAGGTCGCCGTCGGCGGGCTCGCACCCCATGGGCAGCACATGGGTCTGCTGGTCGTCCAGGTATTGGATGCGGTGCTCCACGCGCCGCAGAAACTCGTAGGCCTCTGCCAGCGCGTCGGCGGTGGCCTGCGGCATCAGGCCAGCGGCGGCCACGCGCTGCAGGGCCGCCAGCGTGGGGCGGGTGCGCAGCTCGGGAAACTGCCCGCCGCGCACCACCTGCAGCAGCTGCACGGTGAATTCGATCTCGCGGATGCCTCCGCGCGAGAGCTTGACGTCGTTGGCCCGCTCGGGGCGGCCCGCGCTGCGGCGCGACGCATGCTCGCGGATCTGCCGATGCAGCACTCGCAGCGACTCGAAGACGCTGTAATCCAGGTAACGTCGGAACACGAAGGGCAGGATGGTGCTGCGCAAAGCGCGCGCGCTGCGGTTGGCGATGGCCTCGCGCGGGGCGACCACGCGGCTTTTGAGCCAGGCAAAGCGCTCCCACTCGCGTCCCTGCACCTGCAGGTAGTCCTCCAGGGCGTCCTGCGATACGGCCGGCGGGCCGGAGTTGCCATTGGGGCGCAGGGCCAGGTCGACGCGGAACACGAAGCCGTGCTCGGTGGTCTCGCCGATCAGGCCGTAGATCAGGCGCACCATCTTGGCGAAGTATTCGTGGTTGGAGATGCGCCCGCGCCCGCCCTCCAGGCCGGTGGTCTCGCCATCGTGGTCGTAGAGGTAGATCAGGTCGATGTCGCTGGACACATTCAGCTCGCGCGCCCCGAGCTTGCCCATACCCACCACCCACATCTGCGCGCGCTGGCCCTGCGGGCCCTGGGGCGCACCGTGGACGGCGTCCAGCTGCGCCTGGGCCGCCTGGCAGGCCTGGTCCAGTGTGAATTCAGCCAGTTCGGTGACGGCCGTCGTGATGGTGTGGAGGGGGGCCTGCTGGTCGCAATCGAGCACGATCAGGCGCTCCATCACGATCTGGCGCAGGATTCGCAGCGCGGTGGGCAGGTCGTCGCCGCGGGCGCGCAAGGCCTCGAAGGCCACAGCCAGGTCGGCATGGGTGGGACCGCCAGGGGTCAGCAGCGCCAGCTCGCCGGCGTAGCGCCGGCGTAGGCGCTGGGCGAAACGGGAATGGCTGGAGGGTGTGGGGCCGGCCGAAACTGCCGCCGTGCTGTCTGCTGCACCGGGGGTCATAATTCCTGCCACGTCCTCGTTTCCATGAAAGATTCTTTGCAGCCCTCGCGCCGACTGCGGGCGATCAGCGTCGCTGCCAGCGGCCTGTGGTGGACCCTCGTGGTCTTCTGGGTGGTGCTGGCGCTCGCCTGGGGCGCGCTGCATGGCTGGATTGTGCCGCGAATAGACGAATGGCGCCCCGTCCTGGAACGCCAGGCCTCGCAGGTCCTGGGGGTACCCGTGCGCATCGCGTCGGTAACCGCCCGCAGCGACAGCGTCATGCCTTCCATCGAGCTGCGCGACGTGGTCCTGCACGACGCACACAACCGCGAGGCACTGCGCCTGTCGCGCGTGGTGGTGGCCCTCTCGCCGCGTTCCCTCTGGAATCTGGGCTTCGAGCAGCTGTACATCGAAGGGCCCCAGCTGGAGGTGCGGCGCTCTGCTGACGGCCGGCTGTGGGTGGCCGGGATGGATATCTCGCGCGGCGGCGGCGACGAACGCGCCGCCGACTGGTTCTTTCGCCAGCGCGAGGTCGTGGTCCTGGGCGGCACCCTGCGCTGGATCGACGAGCAGCGCGGCGCTCCGCCCCTGGCGCTCACCGATTTGCAGTTCGTCGTGCGCAACGGCGCCCTTCGTCATGCCCTGCGTCTGGATGCGACCCCGCCCACCGCTTGGGGTGAGCGCTTTAGCCTGCGGGGCCTCTTTCGTCATCCCTTGCTGTCTACCCATCCCGGCCGCTGGCAGGACTGGAAGGGCCAGCTGTATGCCGACTTCGCGGGCGTCGACCTGTCCCAGCTGCGGCAGTACGCCCACCTGGGGGTCGAGGTGCGCTCCGGGCAAGGCGCGCTACAGGCCTGGGCCGATGTGGCCGACGGCCAGTTCACCGGCGGCGCGGCGCAGGTGGCGCTCTCCCGGGTCGATGCCCTGCTGGCCGCCGATCGCGCGCCGCTGCTCCTGACGTCAGTGTCGGGTCGACTGGCCGGCAAGCGACTGCCCCAGGGCTTTGAATTCGAGACCCGCGACCTGCAGTTCCAGACCGCCGACGGCCGCCGCTGGCCCGGCGGCAACGTGGCCCTGACCTGGCAAGGACCGCAAGGCCGCCGCTCCGCCGAGGGCAAACTGCAGGCGGACAAACTCGACCTGGACGCCCTGCGCCGCCTGGCCAGTCACCTGCCGCTGGACGCCGCCAGCCGGGCCCTGCTCGAGGCCCATGCGCCCAAGGGCCTGGTGGACCAGCTGCAGGCCAGCTGGGAAGGGCCGGTTGACGCCCCCAGCGCCTATCAGGCGCGCGGGCGTCTTTCGAATCTGGAACTTCCGGTCCATGCCGCCAGCGGCCGGCCGGGTCTGCGCGGTGTCACGCTGGACTTCGATGTCACCCAGGCCGGCGGCAAGGGCCGCCTGCAGGTGGACCGGGGCGCGCTGGACCTGCCCGCTCTGCTCGAGGACGCCCGGGTGCCGATCGACCAACTGAGCGCCGACCTGCAGTGGCAGCAGACCGATACCCGCACCACCGTGAGCGCCACGGCTGTGAAACTGCGCAACGCCGACCTGCAACTCGATGGCCAATTGAGCTGGCACACCGGCGAGACCCCGGCGGGGCGCTGGCCCGGCGTGCTCGACCTGCAGTTGAACGTGGTGCGCGCCGAGGCGGCGCGCGTGTGGCGCTATCTGCCACTGTCCCTGCCCAAGGCCACCCGCGATTACGTGCGCGAGGCGGTGACAACAGGCCGCGCCAGCGACGGCCGCATCCGTGTGCGCGGCGATCTGCGCGACTTTCCCTACACCGCCGCGGGCACGGGTGAATTCCGCATCAGCACGCGGGTGAGTGGCGTCACCTATGCCTATGTGCCGCGCAGCCAGGCGCGCGGGCCCGGCGCCTGGCGCGCCCTGACCGGCCTGTCGGGCGAGCTGGTCTTCGATCGCAACAGCATGCAGATCAACGGCGCGCGTGGCGGCTTCGCTGGCGCGCCGGGCCTGCAGGTGCAGGCCGATGCCGCGATCGCTGACCTCTCCGCGACCGTTGTCACCGTCAACGGCCAGGTGCGCGGCCCGCTGACCGAGTCACTCGCCGTCTTCAACGCCAGCCCGTTGGCGGCCTCGCTGGGGCAACCCTTGGCCGGCGCCAGTGCGTCGGGTACTGCCGACGTGCGCCTGCGCCTGGGCATCCCCCTGGCCCAGTCCGAGCGCACGACGGTACAGGGCGGGGTGACCTTCAACGGCAACGACCTGCAGCTCACGCCCGAGGTCCCCGCCTTGTCGCGCTTGCGCGGCACCGTCGCCTTCACCGAAGGCGGCTTCACGCTCAACGGCGTGCAGGGCCGCGGGTTGGGCGGCGATGTGCGGCTGGAGGGCGGCACGCGGACGTCGGCGCCCAACGCCGCCGAGCCGGCCTCCCTCATCCGCATACAGGGCACCGCCACCGCCGAGGGCCTGCGCCAGGCGCGCGAGCTTGGCCCGGTGGCCCGCGTGGCGCGCCAGGCCACCGGCGCGACCGCTTACGCGGCCACGGTGGGCGTGCGTCCCGGCGGTGTCGATGTGCTGGTCACCAGCAGCCTGCAGGGCATGGCCTTGTCCCTGCCGGCGCCCCTGGCCAAGACCACCGATGCCGCGCTGCCCCTGCGCTTTGAAATCCTGCGCCAGGTGGGCACCCCCCGCGCCCAGGACCGGCTCTCGCTGGAGCTGGGCCGCCTGGCCTTCGCCACCTATGTCCGTGATATTTCCGGCCCTGAGCCCCGTGTGCTGCGCGGGGCGATCGGGGTGGGCCTGGGCCCGGGCGAAGCCGCGCCCCTCCCCGAGCAGGGCGTCTACGCCAACATCAGCTTCGCGCAATTCAACGTGGACGCCTGGGACAGCTTGCTGTCGGCCCCGGCCCCGGCGCCCGGGCCCGCGGGCGCAGCGAGCGCCGCCCGTGGCGGTGCCATCATGCCGGCGGTGCAGAGCTACCTGCCCACCACCGCCGTCCTGCGCGCGCGCGAGTTCACCGTCACCGGGCGCACCTTCCAGAACGTCCTGGTGGGCGGCTCGCGCGAGGGCCTGCTGTGGCGCGCCAACGTGGATGCGGCCCAGCTCAATGGCTACCTCGAATACCGCCAGCCCTCGGGCAGCGGCACCGGGCGCCTGCTGGCCCGCCTGGCCCGTCTGTCCATCGGCGCGTCGGCGGCCAGCGACGTCGAGACCCTGCTGGATGAACAGCCCGCCAACATTCCAGCCCTGGACATCGTGGTCGAGGACTTCGAATTGCGCGGCAAGAAGCTGGGCCGGCTGGACATCGACGCCGTCAACCGGTCGGCCGGTGGCGAATGGCGCCTGAACAAGCTGGCCCTGACCACGCCAGAAGCCAGTTTCAACGCCACCGGCAACTGGGCGGCGGTCAACGCGCAGCAGCCTACCCCGCGTGGCGCACGCGCGGGGGCCGAACGCCGGCGCACCGTCATGAATTTCCGCCTGGACGTGGCCGACGCCGGGCAGCTGCTCACGCGCATCGGCATGAAGGACGTGGTGCGTCGCGGGCGCGGCAAGCTCGAAGGCCAGGTGGCGTGGTTGGGGTCGCCCCTGGCGCTGGACTATCCCACCCTGAACGGCGCCTTCACCGTGAACGTGGAGTCGGGTCAGTTCCTCAAGGCCGACCCGGGTCTGGCCAAGCTGCTGGGGGTGCTCAGTCTGCAAGCGCTGCCGCGCCGCCTCATGCTGGACTTTCGCGATGTGTTTTCCGAGGGCTTTCCGTTTGACTTCCTGCGCGGCGACGTCACCGTCGCCCAGGGCATCGCCGCCACCAACAACCTGCAGATGAGAGGTGTCAACGCGGCGGTCCTGATGGACGGCCGCGCCGACATCGCCCGCGAGACCCAGGATCTCAAGGTGGTGGTCGTGCCCGAGATCAACGCCGGCACCGCCTCGCTGGTGGCCAGCGTGATCAACCCCGCGGTGGGCCTGGGCAGCTTCCTGGCGCAGCTGTTCCTGCGCGAGCCGCTGTCGCGCGCGGCGACCCAGGAGTTTCACATCGACGGCACCTGGACCGAGCCGCGCGTGACCCGGGTGGTTCGCCCCGCTGCGCCGCCCGCCCCGTCCGGAGGCGTCAACTGATGGCCCGGCGTACCGCCACGATGTCGCGCGATCGTCGCGTCCTGTGAACACCGCGTCCTTGTCCGAAGCGCCCGACACCTCGCGGCGCGTGCTGTGGGCGGTGCTGGTGCCCCTGGTGGCGGCCCTGCTGGCGACGCTGGTGTGGCTGGCCGGTCGCCAGGAAGCCCTGCAGGTCCAGGGTGAGCTGGACCGCAACACCGCGGCGGCGGCCGACGACATCCGCTCCGGCCTGGTGCATCGCGCTCAAAGCCTGCAGGCGCTGAGCACCACCGGCCCGATGCGGGGTCGGCGCGCGCAGTGGACCCTGGAGGCCTCGCAGCTGCTGCGTGAGCACCGCGAGCTGTTGCGCATCGAGTGGCGGCGCGAGTCCCTGGATACCGTCGTCGCCATCGACTCTCCCTACCGCCCTCCGGTCTACAACTGGGTGCCGCGCGCGGATACGATCGCCGACGTGCAACTGGCCTGCGCCCAGGCCCGCCGCCTGAGCCAGCCGGCCTACTCCTCGAGCTACTACCTGCCCCAACCGGATGGCGCGGGCCTGGAAGTGATGGACCTGTGCGTGCCGCACTTCAGTGGCGGCACCGTCACCGGCTACGTCCTGGCCACCTACTCGCTGCGCGAGATCCTGGCTTCTCTGGTCGGGCCCCAGCTCATGCGCAACCAGGTGGTCTCCTTCAACGAACCCGACGGGACGCGTCTGGCCCTGCACGGCACGGCGCAACGGGGCCGGCGCACCTTCACCTCGCAGCAGCTGCTGGACCTCGCGGGCAACACCTTGGTGCTGCGCATGAACAGCTGGCGCGCCGCACCGGACCTGTTTCCCAACGTCCTGACGGCCCTGGTCACGGCCATGTCCATCGCCCTGGTGGCGGTGCTGGCTCTGCTGGGCAAGGACATGCGCCGTCGCGTGCGTGTCGAGCGTGACCTGGCCGACGCGCTGGCCTTTCGCAAGGCCATGGAAGACTCCCTGGTCACTGGCTTGCGCGCGCGCGACCTGCAAGGGCGCATCACCTATGTCAACCCGGCCTTCTGCACGATGGTGGGCTTCACCGCCGAAGAGCTCTTGGGCCAATCCGGCCCGGCGCCCTACTGGCCGCCCGAACTCGCCAGCGACTACCAGACCCGTCAGGAGGTGCGCCTGGCGGGCCAGCACATGCCGCCGCGCGAAGGCTTTGAATCCGTCTTCATGCGCAAGGACGGCTCGCGCTTCCCGGTCCTGATCATCGAAGCGCCGCTGATCAACGCCAACGGCACCCAGACCGGCTGGATGAGCGCCTTCCTCGATGTCAGCGAAAAGCGCCGCGTCGAAGAACTCTCCCGCGCCACGCAGGAGCGATTGCAGGCCACCGCTCGCCTCGCAACCGTGGGCGAGATGGCGTCCCTGCTCAGTCACGAACTCAACCAGCCCTTGGCCGCCATCTCCAGCTACGCCACCGGATCACTCAACCTGCTGCAGGGTGGCGAAGTCGAGGGCCTGGAGGGCGCCCTGCAGCGCATAGGCGAACAGGCCGAGCGGGCGGGTCGGGTCATCAAGAGCGTGCACGACTTTGTGCGCCGCCGTGACCAGGCCCGCGAGGCAGTCGCGCCGCAGCGCCTGCTCGACGCGGTGCTGCCCCTGGTCAATCTGCAGGCCCACAAGCTGGGTATCACCGTGGTCACCCGGGTCTCGGCCGGCTTGCCGCGGGTGCTGTGCGACCGCACGATGGTCGAACAGGTACTGCTCAACCTCGCGCGCAATGCGATGCAGGCCATGGACGAGACCCGCCCGGCGCGACCCTCGCTGACCGTGCAGGCGCGCCGCCTGCCGGTTGCAGAGGGGGCGGGCCCGGGCTGGATGGAGTTCTCGGTGGCCGATGTCGGTTCAGGCATTCCGTCCGAGGTGCAGGACCGCCTCTTCACGCCTTTCTTCACCACCAAGCGTGAGGGCATGGGTCTGGGCCTGTCCCTGTGCCGGACCGTGGTGGAACAGCACGGCGGCGAGCTCAGCTTCGAGCCGCATCTTCCCCAAGGTACGATCTTTCGCTTCACGCTGCCCCTGGCCGAGCAGTCCGAGCGCGTTGAGGAGCCGGCCCGGGTCTCGAACTAACCTCATTCCATGCAACCGACCCTGCAAGCCACCGTCTACATCGTGGATGACGACGCCAGCGTGCGTGAAGCGCTGGCCTGGCTGCTGCGTTCACGGCGCCTGGCCAGCGAGGGCTTTGCCAGCGGCCAGGCCTTCGAGGCGCGCCTGCAGGAAGGCTTCGTGCCCAGCCATCCGTGCTGCCTGCTGCTGGATGTGCGCATGCCGGGGCTGAGTGGCCTGGCGCTCTTTGAGTTGCTGGTCGAGCGCGGCCTGGTCGAAGCCATGCCGGTGATCTTCCTCACCGGCCATGCCGATGTGCCCACGGCGGTGGCGATGGTCAAGCGCGGTGCCTTCGATTTCTGCGAGAAGCCGTTCTCGGACAACGCCCTGGTCGACCGCATCGAGCAGGCCATCGTCCGCTCGACCCAGGTGCTCTCGGTGCAGCGCGCGCAGCAGCAGTTGCAGGCCCGGTTGGCGGAACTCACGCAGCGCGAGCACGACGTCATGCGCTGCGTGGCCAAGGGCTTGCCGAACAAGCTGATCGCCGACGCGCTGGACATCAGCGTGCGCACGGTGGAAGTGCACCGTGCGCGGGTGTTCGACAAGATGAATGTGAAGTCGGCGGTGGAGCTGGCCAACGCCCTGCGCGAGCACTAGGGTCAGGCCCGCACCAGGAACTTCAGGGCGATCAGGCGCTGGAGCCTGTACAGGAGCCTGGAGCTTTCGATGAAAGCCCGGAACGGCGCGACGGTCAGGTACTTCAGCTTGCCGCGGATCTTGATCTGGGCCAAGTCCATCTGGATCTGCGTCTCGAAGACCTGGTTCTGCTCGATCACCATGGGGTAGACCCCCAAGGTCTTGAAGCCGAGCAGCCACTCCAGATCGAAGGCGATATCCCAGGCCAGGCGCATGGGTAGCAGTCGCTCAACCATCTTCTTTGCGGCGATCCGGTCCACGAGGTAACCGCCGGCGCCCTTTTCCCGGGTCAGGCAGACGGCCAGGTTGGCCGCACCCAGACGCCTGACGGACCACCACTTGCCTGAATTGACCGTGCTCAGGCGCAGCATGTTCCAGTGCGCCCGATGCGCCAGAGCGGCCTGCAGGACCTGCTGGATGTTGGGGTCGATCCGCACATCGTCTTCCAGGATCAAGGCGTAGTGCGCATCGGAGTCGAGGAAGGTCTGCAGCGCCTTGATATGGCTCAGATAGCAGCCCAATTCGCGCGGAGCCCAGTGCCGCCCGTGGAGATGGCGATAGGCGCGCTCAGAAAAGTCTGGGTGCGGGCGCTGCAGTCGCGACCCGTCCACCCCCGCGATGCGTTGGTGAGTCAGGCCTGCTGCGCGCAGTTGGTCCTGCATGTGCGCCAGCCGGTCTGGGGCGCTGTCCATGTTGATGACCAGGGTGAGGAGGCGGCTGTCTGTGTGCCCGTCGTCCGTCGTGCTCACGGCTTCGGTCCTCCCTCGGCGTCGTCTCGTGCCGCACCGGTTGCGGCCGGCGCCTTGGGTGTTCCCGCGTCATCCTGAGGCGGCTCGCCCCCGGGCCGGCCCGAGAACATCGTCCACCAGACGATCAGCACCAGCAGGGCCAGGGCCAACAGGGCTTCGAGCAGAATGAGGAGCATGAAACAGATTGTGAGGGTGAGTGCTTACGCCATTGTAGGAATGCTCGCTGCCTGCGGCAGCGCACCCCCGCTGCAGACCGAGTCGTCACCGCCGCACGAGGTCGCAGCCGTCCCGGGCGCTGCGGCACCCGCCGACGCCCTTCCTCTGCCCTCCGTCATCACCACGGCCAAGAGCCGCTGGGTTCCGGTGCGCTGGGACGAGTTGCCCGGCTTTGAAGACGACGCCCTGCACGAGGCCTGGAACGCGTGGGTGCGCAGCTGCGAACGCCCCTCCGCGCCCTGGACGGCGCTGTGTCCGCAGGTGCGTCGCCTGTCCATCGCCTCGGCCGGCGAACAGCGCGACTGGCTGGTGCGCGCGTTGCAGCCGTACCGGGTGGAGCCCCTGCAGGTGAGTGACCCGGGCCTGCTCACCGCGTATTACGAACCGGTGCTCGACGCGTCCCGCGTGGCCAGCGCCTCCCACCGTGTGCCCCTGTACCGTCCGCCGGCGGGACTGGGACAACGCAGGCCCTGGTACACCCGCCAGGAGATCGACACCCTGCCTGAAGCGCGCGCCGCCCTGCGCGGACGCGAGATCGCCTGGTTGGCCGACCCGGTCGACGCGCTGGTGTTGCAGATCCAGGGCTCAGGCCGCCTGCGTATCACCGAGTCCGACGGCCGTCAGACCCTGGTGCGCCTGGCTTATGCCGGTACCAACGACCACCCTTATCGCAGCGTGGGCGGCTGGCTGCTGCAGCAGGGCGCGGTGCGCGACGCCTCGTGGCCCGGCATCAAGGCCTGGGTCCGCGCCAACCCGCAGCGGGTGAATGAGATGCTCTGGGCCAACCCGCGCACCGTGTTCTTCCGCGAAGAGTCTCTGGGCGACCTCGACGCCGCCTTCGGCCCGCGTGGTGCGCAGGGCGTGCCACTCACGCCGGGCCGCTCCATCGCGGTCGACCGCGAAAGCATCCCCTACGGCACGCCGGTCTGGCTGGCGTCGCCCGGCCCCCAGACTCGCTTGCAGCGGTTGGTGCTGGCTCAGGACACCGGCAGCGCCATCGTGGGCGCGGTGCGCGCCGACTACTTCGTCGGCTGGGGCGCGCAGGCCGGCGAGCTCGCGGGCCGCCTGAAGCAGCCTCTGCGTCTGTGGGCGCTGTGGCCCCGCGCCCAGTGAGCGCCGGCGACAGCCGATCGTCACCCCCCGCACTCCCGAAAACAGCACGCCGACACTACACTGCGTGGGACATGGACGCGCCGCCTATCCGGCGGCGCTGCCCCAGCGCCCGGCCCACCCGGCCGACATTTCATCGGAGACGCCATGAACGCCCCCCTGCCCGAGCACATTCGCCTAGCCCTCGAAACCGTTTCCCTGGACGACAAATACGCACTGGACCATGGCCGCGCCTTCATGAGTGGCGTGCAGGCCCTGGTCAAGTTGCCCATGCTGCAACGCCAGCGTGACCAGCTGGCGGGCAAGAACACCGCAGGCTTCATCAGCGGCTACCGAGGCTCGCCGCTGGGCGGCTACGACCAGGCCCTGTGGAAAGCCAAGAAGCACCTGCAGTCGCGCCACATCGTCTTCCAGCCGGGCGTCAACGAGGAACTCGCCGCCACCGCCCTGTGGGGCACGCAGCAACTGGGCTTCGCGCCTGCGGGCACCCAGCGCTACGACGGTGTCTTCGGCATCTGGTACGGCAAGGGCCCGGGCGTGGACCGCTGCTCCGACGTCTTCAAGCACGCCAACATGGCCGGCACCACCCCCTGGGGCGGCGTGCTCGCGGTCGCGGGAGACGACCACGTGGCCAAGAGCTCCACCGCTGCTCACCAGAGCGACCACATCTTCAAGGCCTGCGGCCTGCCGGTGTTCTTTCCCGCCTCCGTGCAGGAAATCCTCGACCTGGGCCTGCACGCCCTGGCCCTGAGCCGCTACGCCGGTGTCTGGGCCGGCATGAAAACCATCCAGGAAATCGTTGAATCCAGTGCCACCGTGTCCATCGACCCGGCGCGCGTGCAGGTGCGCCTGCCCGAAGACTTCGCCATGCCGCCCGGCGGCGTGCACATCCGCTGGCCCGACAGTCCGCTCGAGCAGGAGGCGCGACTCTTCGATTACAAGTGGTACGCCGCGCTCGCCTACATCCGCGCCAACCGTCTGAACCACAACGTCATCGAAGGCCCGAACGACCGCCTGGGCCTGATCGCCAGCGGCAAGGCCTACAACGACACCCGCCAGGCCCTGATCGACCTGGGCCTGGACGACGTCACCTGCCGGCGTCTGGGGATCCGCCTGCACAAGGTCGCTGTCGTCTGGCCGCTGGAGGCGCAGACCACCCGCGAATTTGCCACTGGCTTGCGCGAGATCCTGGTCATCGAAGAAAAGCGCCAGGTCATCGAATACCAGCTGAAAGAAGAGCTTTACAACTGGCGCCCCGACGTGCGCCCCAATGTCCTGGGCAAGTTCAACGAATTCGAGGGCGACTACTCCGGCGGCGAATGGTCCGTGCCCAACCCCTCGGGGCACACCCTGCTGCGCGCCAACGCCGACCTCTCGCCCGCGCTCATCGCCCGTGCCATCGCGCAGCGCCTGAAGAAGCTGGGCCTGGATGCTGACACCACCGCGCGCATCGACGCGCAGCTGGCCCTGCTGGCCGCCAAGGAGTCGAGCATGCAGGCCATGCGGGTGCCCTCCGATCGCACGCCCTGGTTCTGTTCCGGCTGCCCGCACAACACCTCCACCCAAGTGCCCGAGGGCTCGCGCGCCATGGCCGGCATCGGTTGCCACTACATGGCCACCTGGATGGACCGCGCCACCATCGGCTTCACGCAAATGGGGGGCGAGGGCGTGCCCTGGGTCGGGCAGCAGCCCTTCTCGAATGAAAAGCACGTCTTTGCCAACATCGGCGACGGCACCTACTTCCACAGCGGCCTGCTGGCCATCCGCCAGGCCATCGCCGCCGGCGTCAACATCACCTACAAGGTGCTCTACAACGACGCGGTCGCCATGACCGGCGGCCAGGCGGTAGGCGAGCGCCCCGAGGGGCACACCGTGCCGCAGATCGTGGGCAGCCTGCTGTCCGAAGGCGTGTCGCGCCTGATCGTCGTCACCGACGAGCCCGCCAAGTACGCGCGCAACGCCGACGCACGCCATGGCCTGCCCGAAGGCATCGAGGTCTTTCACCGCGACGAGCTCGATCGCCTGCAGCGCGAGTTCCGCGAGATCGCCGGCACCAGCGTCATCGTCTACGACCAAACCTGCGCCACTGAAAAGCGCCGCCGCCGCAAGCGCGGCACGCTGCAAGACCCGGCGGTGCGCGTGATGATCAACGACCTGGTCTGCGAAGGCTGCGGCGACTGCGGCGTGCAGTCCAACTGCCTGTCGGTGGAGCCGCTGGAGACGCCCTTCGGCCGCAAGCGCACCATCAACCAGAGCACCTGCAACAAGGACACCAGCTGCCTGAAGGGCTTCTGTCCCAGCTTCGTCACCGTCGAGGGTGGCCGCCTGAAGAAAGCCTCACGCGCGCAGGCGCCCTCCCCCGTGGATCTGGGCGAGCTGCCCGAGCCCGCGCTGCCGGCCCTCACCGACACCGCCTACGGCATCGTGGTGGCCGGCGTCGGCGGCACCGGCGTCATCACCATCGGCCAGCTGCTCGGGATGGCGGCCCACCTTGAGGGCCGCGGCACCGTCACCCAGGACGCAGCCGGTCTCGCGCAAAAGGGCGGTGCCACCTGGAGCCATGTGCTGGTGGGCGCCAGCGCCGACGCCATCCGCACCACCCGCGTGAGCATGGCCGCCGCCGACCTGGTTCTGGGCTGCGACCCGCTGGTGACCGCCAACCCCGAGACCCTGCTGCGCATGCGCGAGGGCCGCACCCGGGTCGCCCTGAACGCCCACGGCTCACCGACCGCCACCTTCGTGCGCCAGCCCGACTGGTCCAACCCTTCCGAGGCCTGCGTGGGCGCGATCGCCAGCGCGGTCGGCGCCCAGGGGCTGGGCAGCTTCGACGCCACCCGCGCTGCCACCCGCCTCATGGGTGACAGCCTCTACGTCAATCCCATGCTGCTGGGGTACGCCTGGCAAAAGGGCTGGATCCCGGTGGGTCTGGCGGCTCTGCTGCGCGCCATCGAGCTCAACGAGGTGTCGGTGGACGCCAACAAGGCGGCCTTCACCTGGGGCCGCTGGGCGGCGCACGACCCGGCCCGCCTGGAAAAGCTGCTCACGCCGGCCCAGGTGGTCGAGCTTCGCCCGCGTGAGACGCTGGACAGCCTCATCGCCCGCCGCGTGGACTTTCTCACGGCCTACCAGAACGCGGCCTATGCCCAGGCCTATCGCGACGAGGTCGAGCGGGTGCGTGCCGCCGAGGCGCCTCTGGGCCGCACCGCGCTGTCCGAGGCGGTGGCGCGCTACCTGTTCAAGCTCATGGCCTACAAGGACGAGTACGAGGTCGCGCGCCTGCACACCCAGACGGGGTTTCGCGAGTCCATCGCCGCGCAGTTCGAGGGCGACTTCCGCATCCACCACCATCTGGCCCCGCCGCTGCTGTCGCGCCGCAACGCGCGCGGCGAGCTGCGCAAACGCCGCTTTGGCGCGGCGATGGGGTGGGGTCTGCGCCTGCTGGCCCCCTTGAAGTTCCTGCGCGGCACCGCGCTCGATGTCTTCGGCTACACCGAGGAGCGCCGCACCGAGCGCGCCCTGGTGGACGAGTACCGTCGCTGCCTCGACGAGCTGCTGGCCGGCCTGGACGCCGGCAACCATGCGCTGGCGGTCGAAATTGCCGCCATTCCCGAACAGATCCGGGGCTACGGCCACGTCAAGGCGCGCCACCTGGGCGCCGCCCGCACCCGTTGGGATGCCCTGATGGCGCGCTGGCGCCAGCAGGCGGGCGCCGACCGGCTGGCGGCCTGACCCGGCCCGCGGCCCGCAGCCAGGTCTGGTCCGGCGGCGAGGGGGTGTGTGGATGCCCCCGGGCCGCCCGGGCCCATCGGGGCGGGGCCCTACAATCCCGTGTCCTCGCCGGACGGCCCTCGCCCCAGGGCCTGCGCCGCCGGCCTGTCGCCCCCCAAAACGCAAGGAGCCACCGTGTTCATTTCCCCCGCTTTCGCCCAGGCTGCGGCCGCCCCCGCCGGTGGCGACCTGATGTCCTCGCTCACCAGCATGCTGCCGCTGTTGCTGATGTTTGCGGTGCTGTACTTCGTCATGATCCGCCCCCAGATGAAACGCCAGAAAGAGCACAAGGCGATGCTCGAGGCCCTGGTCAAAGGTGATGAAGTCGCCACCGCCGGCGGCCTGCTCGGCCGCATCAGCAAGCTGGGCGACACCTATGTGGGTGTCGAGGTCGCCACGGGCGTCGAGATCCAGCTGCAGCGCAGCGCCATCGTGCAGGTGCTGCCCAAAGGCACTCTGAAGTAAGGCGACTCGCCCCGCCTGCCCCGCCGCCGGCACCTGCTGCCGGCCGGCCTCAACCCTGAACGTCATGAACCGTTACCCGGTCTGGAAATACGCGATCCTCCTGGTCGCGTTGCTCGTGGGCATCCTGTACACGCTGCCCAATTTCTTCGGCGAGGCGCCGGCGGTGCAGGTCTCGGCTGCCAAGGCCACCGTCAAGGTCGATACCGCCGCCCTGGCCCGTGTCGAGCAGGCGCTGGCGACGGCCAAGCTCCAGCCGCAGTCGATCGCCCTGGAGGGCACCTCGATCCGCGTACGTGTGGACAGCACCGAGAACCAGCTCAAGGTCAAGGACACCCTGCAGCGCGAGCTCATTCCCGACCCGGCTGATCCGGGTTACGTGGTCGCCCTCAACCTGATCTCCGCCTCGCCCGCCTGGCTTACCGCCTTGCATGCGGCGCCCATGTACCTGGGCCTGGACCTGCGCGGTGGCGTGCACTTCATGCTGCAGGTGGACATGCCCGGCGCGCTCACCAAGAAGGCCGAGGCCTTCGCCGGCGACCTGCGCCTGTCCCTGCGCGAGGCCAATATTCGCCATGGCGGCGTCAGCCGCAGCGGCCAGACCCTGGAGGTGCGCTTTCGCGAGGCGGCCACGATGGAACAGGCCCTGCGCCGCGTGGCCGAGCAGATGCCCGACCTGCAGGCCAGCGGCGGTGCGGACGGCACCGAGTACAAGCTGGTCGCCACCATCAAGCCCGAGGCCGCCCGACGCGTGCAGGAGCAAGCGCTCAAGCAGAACATCCACACCCTGCACAACCGGATCAACGAACTCGGCGTAGCCGAGCCGGTGATCCAGCAGCAGGGCCTGGACCGGATCGTCGTGCAGTTGCCGGGCGTGCAGGACACGGCCAAGGCCAAGGACATCCTGGGCCGCACCGCCACCCTGGAGATGCGCCTGGTCGATGAGAGCGCCGAGGCGCGCGCTGCCGAGAGGGGCTCGGGCCCCGTGCCTTTCGGCTCCGAGCGCTTCCTCGAGCGCGACGGCCGACCCGTCATCCTGAAGAAGCAGGTCATCCTCACCGGCGATAGCCTGACTGACGCCCAGCCCGGCTTCGACTCGCAAACCCAGCAGCCCAAGGTCGACCTGACCGTGGACGCCAAGGGTGGCCGCATCATGCGCGACACCAGCCGCGAGAACCTCAAGAAGCGCATGGCCATCGTGCTTTTCGAGAAGGGCAAGGGCGAGGTTCTCACGGCGCCGGTCATTCAGGGCGAGCTGGGCAATCGCTTCCAGATCTCCGGCTCCATGACCGTGCCCGAGGCCAATGACCTGGCGCTGCTGCTGCGCGCCGGTTCGCTGGCCGCTCCCATGGAGATCATTGAGGAGCTCACCATCGGCCCCACCCTGGGTGCCGAGAACATCGCCAAGGGCTTTCACAGCGTGGCCTGGGGCTTTGCCGCCATCGTGGCCTTCATGGCGATCTACTACATGCTGTTTGGCCTGATCTCCGGCATTGCGCTCGCGGTCAACCTGCTGCTGCTGGTGGCCATCCTGTCCATGCTGCAGGCCACGCTCACGCTGCCCGGCATGGCGGCCATGGCGCTGGCCCTGGGTATGGCCATTGACTCCAACGTGTTGATCAACGAACGCGTCCGCGAGGAACTGCGTAACGGCGCCGCGCCGCAGGCGGCCATCCACGCCGGCTACGACCGCGCCTGGGCCACCATCCTGGACTCCAACGTCACCACGTTGATCGCGGGCGTGGCGCTGCTGGCCTTTGGCTCTGGCCCGGTGCGTGGCTTCGCGGTGGTGCACTGCATCGGCATCCTCACCTCGATGTTCTCGGCAGTGTTCTTCTCGCGAGGCCTCGTGAACCTCTGGTACGGCCGCCAGAAGAAACTCAAGTCCGTGTCCATCGGTACCGTCTGGCGCCCGTCCAAGGACGAGTTGTCCACCCCGAGCAGCAAGGGAGCCTGAGCATGGAATTTTTAGTTCCGGCATCACGTGCGCGAGCGCACATGAGCCTGCTCTGAAAACTCCGGAAGGAAAGAAAAAATGGAGTTTTTCAAGATCCGGCGGGACATCCCGTTCATGCGGCACGCGCTGGTGTTCAACATCATCTCGTTCCTCACCTTCGCAGCGGCGGTGTTCTTCCTGTTCACGCGCGGCCTGCACCTGTCGGTGGAATTCACCGGCGGCACCGTCATGGAAGTGAGCTACAGCCAGCCAGCCGAAGTTGAACGCATCCGGCAGACGGTGGCCGGCCTGGGTTACACCGACGTGCAGGTGCAGAACTTCGGCAACGCGCGCGATGTGATGATTCGCCTGCCCGCTCAAAAGGGCGTGAGCTCGGCGCAGCAAAGCGAGAAGGTGCTCACGGCGCTGAAGGCCGCTGACCCCGCAGTGACCCTGCGCCGCACGGAGTTCGTCGGCCCCTCGGTGGGCGAAGAACTCGCCGCCGATGGCCTGAAGGCCCTGGGCGTGGTGGTGGCGGGCATCATGATCTACCTGGCCCTGCGCTTCGAGTGGAAGTTCGCGGTGGCCGCCATCTTCGCGAACCTGCACGACATCATCATCATCCTGGGCTTCTTCGCCTTTTTCCAGTGGGAATTCTCGCTGGCGGTGTTGGCGGCGGTGCTGGCGGTGCTGGGCTATTCTGTGAACGAATCGGTGGTGATCTTCGACCGCATTCGGGAAAACTTCCGGCGGTTTCGCAAGATGGACACGACCGAGGTCATCGACAACGCGATCACCTCCACCATCAGCCGCACCATCATCACCCATGGTTCGACGCAGATCATGGTGTTGTCCATGCTGCTGTTCGGCGGCGCGACCCTCTACTACTTCGCGCTGGCCCTGACCATCGGCATCCTGTTCGGGATCTATTCCTCGGTGTTCGTGGCCGCCGCCATCGCGATGTGGCTGGGCATCAAGCGGGAAGACCTGATCAAGGCTCCGACGCGCAAGGACGACCCGAACGACCCCAACGCGGGCGCGACGGTCTGACGCACGCAGGCCCCGGCTGTGGGGGTCTCAGTGCGCCAGTCGGCCCTCCCTGTCGTCGCACAGTTCGTCCAGGACGAGTGCGTCGGGTTCTTCGCCGAAGCTCCAGTAGACCATCAGCACGATGATCTTCAGGGCGTCCAGTGCCATCGGGCTGCCCGAAGCGGCCATGGCGCGGTCGATGACGATCTCGCGCATGGCGGCAGGCAACACGCCCGACGATTCCAGGAATGAAATGAACCCCAGGCATTGCGCGCCCAGGTGGTCCTGCTCGGCGACAGAGTAGACCCGCAGGCTGCGCGCGGACTGGTCTTGCAGGGGGTAAATCGGGGCCTCGGGCGGCGCCTCGATCGGTGCGGGGGAGAGTCTGATCGACTGGGCGGCGAAGTTCAAGCCATCCAACCAGACCAGTGCGTCGTGGATCTCGTCGGCTTCAAAGCCGTGGGCGCTGAGCTTGCGTCCGAGCTGTTGCAACTCGGGGCATGCATCGCCTCGCCAGTAGTTTTCGTAAACAAACACCAGCACGTCGAACATGGGCTCAATATAGCCCAGAAGAGGGGGTTGTCAGCAAGTCCTTTTTGGGGGTGTTGGCTTCGCGCCTCAGGCCAGCGCCGTGCGCTGGTACAGCCCGCCGGGCATGCGGGCGAGCGCGCCTTGCAGCTCCAGATCGAGCAGGCGCGTGAGCAGGGTGGCCGTGTCCAGGCCGGTGCGGGCTGCCAGTGCGTCCAGCGTCGTGGGGTCGTGGCCCAGGGCGTCGAGGATCGGGTCGGTCCGAGACGCTTGCGGCGCTTCGGCGCGTGGCGGGCTGGGCGGGTGCGTGGCAGCCCCCGGTGCGCTCGATCCGCCGCCGACGGACTCGGTTGCGATCTCGCCGCGCGCGAGGGCGGGCAGTTCGTCGAGCACCTCCTGCGCAGTCTCCACCAGCTTGGCGCCCTGCTTGATCAGGGCGTGGCAGCCGCGGGACTGCGTCGAGTGGATGGAGCCCGGAATGGCGAACACCTCACGACCCTGTTCGGCCGCTAGGCGCGCCGTGATCAGGGACCCGGAGCGCATCGCGGCCTCGACCACCAGCGTGCCGCGCGCCAGTGCGCTCAGGATGCGGTTGCGACGCGGAAAGTTAGCGGACAGAGGCGGCGTGCCCAAGGGGTACTCGCTCAGGATCAGGCCGTACGCGGCGATGCGCTGCGCGAGGGCCTGGTGTTGGCTGGGGTAGACAAGGTCCAGACCTGTGCCGACGACCGCGAGGGTGGCGGGCACGTGGCTCGCGAGGTTCGATGCGCCTTCCAGTGCGCCCTCATGAGCCGCGGCATCGACCCCCAGGGCCAGGCCCGACACCACGCACCAGCCAGAGTGCACAAAGCTGCGGGCGAACTGTCTGGCGTTGATCGCGCCCTGCGGAGTCGGGTTGCGGCTGCCGACGACGGCGATCGCTTCGGGCCAGGCCAGCGGGCCGGGCGCGGCGAGCGCCTGACCCATGGCGTACAGCATCAGCGGGGGGTCCTCGGTGTGCAGCAGGGCGGCCGGGTAGTCGGCATCAGCCAGCGTCAGCACGCGCCGGTCGCCGCACGCCTGGGACAGCCATTGCAACGTGGCCTCGACTTGGTGCGCTAGGCCGGGCGGTGCGGTTTGCAGGGCGTGGACTTGCGCCGGCGGCAGGAGATCGCGCAGGGCGGTCGGGTCGGCCTGGAACACCCGCTGCGGCAAGCCGAAGGCCGCCAGCAGACGGCGGGCGTTGCCTGGACCCAAGCGGGGTGTGAGTGTGAGGCGCAGCCAGGCGGTGAGTTCGTGGCGGTCCACGGAGCGGGCGGTCGTGGTCATGCGTTCATCGCGCGGGCACGACGCGGTCGCCGACCTTGACGCCCTCGAGGGTCTCGAGAATCAGGGCGTAGGACAGCCGGTCGAAGGGCCGGAACACCATCAGCAGTCCGTTGTGTTCGTCGGGCAACTGCACCGGCTCGGGCAGGCCGGCCACAGTGCGGTCGCTGACCTGCGCACCGCTCTTGACGATCAGCAGGACGTGTCCGCTGGCCAGGCCATCGGCCACGCCTTTGTTGATCACGACCACCTGGTTCTGGCCGGCCAGGCCCACGGCGTCGCCATGCATCGCGGCCACGCGCGCACCTTCCAGGGCCGCCTGCGGGGCACGAGGCAGGTAGTTCATGAGGGGGCGTGGCGGCTCCGGTAGCAGGCGGTCGCCCGTGCGGATTTCCTCGCGCGCCGAGATGATCTCCAGGACGGCCGGCACGGGTAGGGCCGCCGCCGCCGCGGCGGTGGGGCGCTCACTCTGGGGCTGCCGCAGGCGGGCGCGGCCCACGTAGTGCGCTTCATGGCCCAGGACCGTCTGGGTGACGGGGTCGCGCAGCGGCCGGGCCTCGCGGAAGATCCGCAGGACGGTGCCCGTCTCGCCACCGAGCGCGGAACCGGCGGGGCCCCGGGCATAGGCGTGGTCGCCGCGCGTGATCAGCACGCGTCCCTCGGGGGCCGCCACGATGCGGGGTGACTGGCTGAAAGTGGGCTCGTCGACGATGAGGGGCTCGGCCAGGAAAGGTTCGATCAGGTGGGACGCCAGCGCGGGCAGTGCCGGCTCGGGCAGCAACTGCACCCGCAGGCGCGGCGAGAGCCGCAGTCCCGTCGGCGGTTCGTTGGCCGTCGCGGGCTCGACACGCAAGGTGGCTCGCTCGGCACGCCGCTCCAGCACCAGCAGCTGGCCCGGGTACAGAAGCGGCGCGCCGGCCGAGGTGTCCTCGCGTGCCCACAGCTGCGGCCAGCGCCAGGGGGATCGCAGGAACAGGCGCGCCAGGCCGCTCAGGGTGTCACCGGGCTTGACCTGGTAACGCTCGGGGCTGTCTGGCGCCAGCTCGGACAGGGGTACGCCCACCGGGGTCGTCGCCGTCTGCAGGGCCTGGGCTTGCAGCGGCGCGGTCGGCGAGGAGCCCACGGCCTGAGCGGCGGCCGCGAGAGGCACGGTCAGGACGATCCACGCCACGATGCTTCTGGACCTCAATCCCCTGTATGTATCTATTTCCATGAATTATTCCGATCAAGTTAATTCCAAGGAATTCATTCTGGCTGAGGCCGAGGGTTCGAGCAACGCCGTGGCCGCATAGAGCGCGGGGCCTGCGAACGTGGGGGACAATACGGTTTTCCCGCTGCCTTTTTGCAATCGCCATGGCTGTCCTTCCCATCCTCGTCTACCCCGATCCCCGCCTGCACACCGTCGCCAAGCCGGTGGCCGAGGTCGACGCGCGCGTGCGCCAGCTGGTGGCCGATATGCGAGAGACCATGTATGACGCCAGCGGTATCGGCCTGGCCGCCACCCAGGTGGACGTTCACGAGCGGGTGATCGTGATTGACGTCTCCGAAAAGCGGGACAGCCCCATCACCCTGATCAACCCCGAGATCACTTGGGCCAGCGAAGAGCGCCGCGCCGGCGAGGAAGGTTGCCTGTCGGTGCCCGGCATCTATGACGGGGTGGAGCGTTCCGTGGCGGTCAAGGTTCGGGCGCTGGACGAAAACGGTCAGGCGCACACGGTTGATGCCGAGGGCTTGCTGGCGATCTGCATCCAGCACGAGATGGACCACCTGCAAGGCAAGGTGTTCGTCGAATACCTCTCGATGTTCAAGCGCAATCGCATCAAGACCAAGTTGGTGAAAGCGCAGCGCGAGGCGATGCGCGCCTGACCTTCGACGTGGATTCCCGAGGACCTGTCAGCCCCACGCTGCGTGTCATCTTCGCGGGCACGCCCGAGTTCGCGCGCGTGGCCCTGGAGCGCCTGCACGCCGCCGGCCATGCCATCCCCCTGGTACTGACGCAGCCCGATCGACCCGCCGGCCGCGGCATGAAGCTGCAGGCCTCGCCCGTCAAGCAGTTCGCGCAGGCGCACGGACTGCCCGTGGCCCAGCCCCAGGGCCTGCGCCTGCAAGGCAAGTACCCCCAGGACGCGCAGGCGGCGAAGGCTGCCATCGAGGCTGCGCAGGCCGACGTGATGGTGGTGGCCGCCTACGGACTGATCCTGCCTCAGTGGGTGCTGGACGCGCCGCGCCTGGGGTGCCTGAACATCCACGCGTCCCTCCTGCCACGCTGGCGCGGCGCGGCACCGATTCACCGCGCGATCGAGGCCGGTGATGCCGAAACCGGTATCACCCTGATGCAGATGGATGCCGGTCTGGACACGGGCGACATGCTGCAGGTCGCACGCACGGCCATCGACTCGATCGACACCACCGCCACCCTGCATGACAAGCTGGCCGACCTCGGGGGGCGCATGATCGTGGACGCCCTGCGCCAGGCGGCGACCGGCCCGCTGGCGCGCACGCCCCAGCCGGAGGTCGGCGTGAGCTATGCACACAAGATCGAGAAGGCCGAGGCCGAGATCGACTGGACCCTGCCCGCGCACGTCATCGAGCGCCGGCTGCGTGCCTTCGATCCTTTTCCTGGCGCCAGCAGTCATGTTCAAGGCGAGGCCGTCAAGCTGTGGCGGGCCGAGCGCGTCGCCGATGCCGCCGGCGCCCCAGCGGGCACCGTGCTGGCCGCGGACGACGCTGGCGTACTCGTCGCCTGCGGCAACGGCGCGCTGCGCCTGACGCACTTGCAGCGCGCAGGGGGCAAGCGGCTGGCCGCTGCCGATTTCCTGCGGGGCTTTCCGCTCGCGCCTGGCCAGCGTTTCGGGGCGTCGGCCTGATGTTCTGGCTCGCCCACCTGCGCGCGCACCCGGAGTTTCGCAACGGGCTGCGGGAGATGGTCCCGCAAGCCACAGGCACCACGATCTGGGGGCTGATGACGGGCGTGGCCATGGTCAAGTCCGGCCTGTCGGAGATCGAGGCGCTGGCCATGACCTTCTTCGTCTTCGCCGGCAGCTCGCAGCTGGCGGCACTGCCTCTGCTGGTGGCGGGCGCGCCAGCCTGGGTGATTCTGGCCACCGGCTTTTGCGTGAACCTGCGCTTCATCGTGTTCAGCCTGCACCTGCGGGCGTACCTGATGCACCTGCCGCCGCTGCGCCGCGCCGTCGCCGCCTACCTGACCGCCGACCTCAGTTACGCCCTGCACACACACCGCTTCCCGCAGCCGCCGCAGGATGATGCGCAGCGCCTGGCCCAGGAGGCCTACATGGCCGGCCACGTCTGCACCATCTGGGTCAGCTGGATGGTGGCCAGCATCCTGGGCATTGCCCTGGCCCATGTGGTGCCCACGACCTGGGGCCTGGACTTCGCAGGCATCCTGTGCCTGGTGGGCATTTCCTGCGCGTTGGCGTCCACCCGAATGCGCACGCTCGCGGCGGCGGTGGCCGGTGTCACCGCCGTTGCCGCCTATGCCCTGCCCCTGCGCCTGAACATCGTGGTGGCCATCGGCATGGCGGTGATCGTGTGCATGGCCCTGGAGCAGCGCCTGCAGCCCTCGGCGACCCCGGGGTCGTCGTCATGACCGATTTCTGGACCCTGGCCGTGATCGTGGGGCTGGCGGTGGTGACCGTCATCACCCGCGGCTTCTTCGTCTTCTCCAGCAAGCCCTGGCGCCTGCCTGCCTGGGCCGAGCGCGGCCTGCAGTACGCGCCCATCGCGGCGCTCACTGCCGTGGTGGTGCCCGAGGTGGTGATGCTCCAGGGGCAGCTGGTCTCGACCTGGCTGGACGCACGGATCTTCGGCGCAGCCGCCGGCATGGCGGTTTTCTTCTGGCGGCGCGACACCCTTCTGACCATCGTCGTGGGTATGGCCGTTTACCTGCCCTTGCGCCTGGGGGCTGGCTGGTAAGTCTGGCGAGGGCCGGCCTTCCTAGAATGGCGGGTTGGTTTCCATCTCGATGCGCGCTTGGCGGGTCCGGCGCGTGCCTCATCTGCTGCCATGAACATCCTTCGCTTCTCCGATCTGTGCGCCCAGGGCCAAGCCCGGGGCCAACGCGTTTTCATCCGCGCCGACCTCAATGTGCCCCAGGACGATGCAGGCCGCATCACCGAGGACACCCGCATCCGCGCTTCTGTCCCTTGCATCCAGATGGCGCTGGACGCCGGTGCCGCCGTCATGGTCACCTCGCACCTGGGCCGACCCACGGAGGGCGAGTTCAAGCCCGAGGATTCGCTGGCGCCGGTGGCGCAGCGTTTGGGTGAATTGCTCGGGCGTGAGGTACCGCTGCGCTCCGGCTGGATCGATGGCGTGCAGGTCGCGCCGGGTCAGGTGGTCCTCCTTGAAAACTGCCGCCTGAACAAGGGCGAGAAGAAGAACGACCCCGCGCTCGCCCAGAAGATGGCCGCTCTGTGTGACATCTTCGTCCACGACGCCTTCGGCACGGCGCATCGTGCCGAGGCCTCCACCTACGGCATCGCCCAGTACGCGCCCAAGGCCTGCGCCGGCCCGCTGCTGGCCGCCGAGATTGACGCCATCTCCAAGGCCCTGGCGAATCCGAAGCGCCCGCTGGCCGCGATCGTGGCCGGCTCCAAGGTCTCGACCAAGCTCACCATCCTGAAGTCATTGGCCGACAAGGTGGACCAGCTGGTCGTCGGCGGCGGCATTGCCAACACGTTCATGCTCGCGGCAGGCCTCTCGATCGGCAAGTCCCTTGCCGAGGCCGACCTGGTGAACGAGGCCCGCGCAGTGATCGATGCCATGAAGGCGCGCGGCGCCGAGGTACCGATTCCGACCGACGTGGTGGTGGCCAAGACCTTCGCCGCCGATGCGCCGGCCACGGTGAAGGCCGCCACTGACGTGGACGCCGACGATCTGATCCTGGATATCGGCCCGCAGACCGCGAAGAAGCTGGCCGACCAGTTGCTCGCCGCCGGCACCATCGTCTGGAACGGGCCGGTGGGCGTGTTCGAGTTCGAGGCCTTCTCGCACGGCACGCAGGTCATTGCGCAGGCCATCGCGCAGTCGTCCGCCTTCAGCATCGCCGGGGGTGGCGACACGCTGGCGGCCATCGCCAAGTACGGCATCGAGAAGGACGTGGGCTATATCTCCACCGGCGGCGGCGCCTTTCTGGAGGTGCTGGAGGGCAAGACCTTGCCGGCGTTCGAGATTCTGGAAAAACGGGCAAGTGCCTGAGGTTCCTGATGCGACCCGGTACCCAGCGCCGACCCCGAACGGCGGGTGCCTGCGGGACATGTGAAAATCCCCCGTCACCCTGACCCGCATTCCCAAGGAAGTTCATGCCCCGTCGCGCCACCAAGATCGTCGCCACCCTGGGCCCTGCCTCGAGCGACCCGCAGCTGCTCGAACACATGATCCGCGCTGGCGTGAACGTCGTGCGCCTGAACTTCAGTCACGGCAAGGCGCAGGACCACATCGATCGCGCCCGACTCGTACGCGAGGTCTCGCAGCGCGCCGGGCGCGAGGTGGCCATCATGGCCGACCTGCAGGGCCCCAAGATCCGCGTCGGCAAGTTCGCCGACGGCAAGGTCATGCTCGAGCCCGGCAAAAAATTTGTCCTTGACGCTTCCCGTGCGCAGCCCGGTGACATCGACGGCGTGGGCCTGGACTACAAGGAGCTGCCCCGCGATGTGAAGACCGGCGACGTGCTCTTGCTCAATGACGGCCTGATCGTGCTCACGGTCGACGCCGTCAAGGGCGAGCAGGTGCACACCACGGTCAAGCTCGGCGGCGAGCTGTCCAACAACAAGGGCATCAACAAGCAGGGCGGCGGCCTGACCGCGCCCGCCCTGACCGCCAAGGACATGGAGGATATCCGCACCGCGATGGGCTTCCAGGCCGATTACGTGGCGGTGAGTTTTCCCAAGAACGCCACCGACATGGAAATGGCGCGCCAGCTTTGCAATGTGGCGGCCGCCGAGTTCGGTCACAAGCCGGGCCTGATCGCCAAGATCGAACGGGCCGAAGCCATTCCCAATCTCGAATCCATCCTGCAGGCCAGCGACGGCATCATGGTGGCGCGCGGCGACCTGGCGGTGGAAGTGGGCAATGCGGCCGTGCCGGCCCTGCAAAAACGCATGATTCGCCTGGCCCGCGAGCATGACAAGGTGGTGATCACCGCGACGCAGATGATGGAGTCCATGATCACCAACCCGGTGCCCACGCGCGCCGAGGTGAGCGACGTGGCCAATGCGGTGCTCGATGGCACCGACGCCGTCATGCTCAGTGCCGAGACCGCCTCGGGCAAGTACCCACTGGAGACCATCGTCGAGATGGCCAATATCTGCGCCCAGGCTGAACTTGCCGAGGACACCAAGCTCGACGCCGACTTCACCGGCATGAGCTTTCATCGCATCGACCAGTCGATCGCCATGGGCGCGCTGTTCACTGCGCACCACCTGGGGTGCAAGGCCATCGTGGCCCTGACCGACTCGGGGTCGACCGCGCTGTGGATGTCGCGCCATCGCATTCACATCCCGATCTACGCGCTCACCCCGCGTCTGTCCACGCAGCGCAAGATGGCGATCTACCGCAACGTACGCCCGCTCCTGATGGACACCAGCGCCGACCGCGACACCGCCCTGGGCGACGCAGAGGCCCACCTGAAGCATCGCGGCATCGTGAGCAGCGGTGATATCTACGCCATCACTTGCGGCGAACCCATGGGGGCGCCGGGCGGCACCAATATGCTCAAGATCTGCCGGGCATCCTGAGGACGACTTGCGCACCCGGTGCGCAGCTGCTTCACGGGTTCACGCGCCGGCAGCTTGCCTCTTGAGGGCGGCGTCCCGAATGGCCGACAAGGTTCCGCGGGTCGTCAAGGCTTCGGGGTCGATGACGACATCGATCACCGTGCCTTCGCTCCGTGCGAGCGCAGCCAGGAATGCAGGTTCAAATTCATCCGTCTTTTCGACACGCACACCCGCATAGCCATACGACCTGGCCAACGCCGCAAAGTCGGGATTGACCAGCCGGGTGCTGGTTTCGTGCGTCGGGAATTCGCGCTCTTGATGCATGCGGATCGTGCCGAGCATGCCGTTGTTCACGATGACCACAATGGTCTTGCCACCATACTGCATCGCCGTGGCAAGCTCCTGGCCGTTCATCATGAAGTCGCCGTCGCCAGCCAAGGTAAAGGCAGTCCGCCCGGTGAGGAGGCTGGCTGCAACCGCCGACGGCACGCCATAGCCCATAGCGCCCGAGGCAGGTGCCAGCTGCGTCTTGAAGCCCTTGGCCAAGCCGTGGTAGCGGTGATAACGATGCAGCCAGGTCGCAAAGTTACCCGCGCCATTCGTGAGCACCGCATCGGCCGGCAGGTGCTTGCTGATCAAGGTGAGTACCTGATGCATGTCCACCTGACCCGGCAAGCTGTGTCGCTCGAAGTTCGCCTCGTACTCTTGATGCGCCTGCTGCGTCAATTCCAGCCACGTGCAGCTCGCAGGTGCGGGCATGGACTCCAGGGCCACACAGGCTGCGTCGACAGTCGCCAAGATCGCCAGATCCGCCTGATAGACCCGGTTCAGTTCTTCAGCGCCCGGGTAGATATGGATCAGTCGCTGATGGGGTCTGCCCGCCTCCAGCAGGTTGTAGCCGCCCGTCATCATTTCGCCAAGCCGCGCCCCGAGGGCGAGCACAAGATCGCTCTCGCGAATCCGTTGGGCGAGTTTGGGGTTGATGGCGATTCCGGCATCCCCCGCGTACTGAGGATGGTGATTGTCGAAAACGTCTTGGCAGCGAAAGTCGTTGGCGACCGGCAGAGACCACTTTTCAGCAAACCGTTGCAAGGCTTTCGCACTCTCAACCGACCACCCAGACCCACCCGCGATGACCAGGGGCTGTTTGGCGGCCACCAGCAATTCGCGCAAGCGCACGAGGTCGTTCGTCGCTACCGCGGCGGCAACGGATTCGACCCGCGGCAGCGGTCGACTGCTCACCATCTGCGTGAGCATGTCCTCGGGCAAGACCAAGACCACAGGCCCCGGGCGGCCGTTCATGGCGGTGGCGAAGGCGCGCGCGATGTATTCGGGCAAGCGCTCGGGCGTGTCGATGCGCTCCACACGTTTGGCCATGCCGCCTGTGGTGGGACCGAAGAAGGTCCGGAAGTCGAGCTCCTGAAAGGCCTCACGATCGCGAAAATCGCTGCCGACGTCGCCCACAAAAAGCACCATCGGCGTGCTGTCTTGGTAGGCGGTATGAATGCCGATCGACGCATTGGTGGCACCCGGCCCCCGCGTTACAAAGCAAACGCCCGGACGTCCTGTGAGCTTTCCTGCCGCCTCGGCCATGAAGCAGGCCCCGCCCTCATGACGCGCCGTGATGAAGCGGATGCGGTCACGGTAGGCGTGAAAGCCATCCAGCACCGCCAGAAAGCTTTCGCCTGGAACACCAAAGGCGTGGGTCACCCCTTGCGCCGCGAGGCACTCCACCAACAGGTGGCCCGCGATCTGGCGATGGGTCGTGTCCACGTGCTTAGGGTCTCACCAGCTTCGCGCCAGGCCAGAGCGAGTGGTGAGCGCGCGCGTACTGGGGCGGCAGGTCGACCTTGACCCCGAGTTTTTCTGCGGCATGCCAGCCCCAGCGGGGATCGTCGAGAAAAGCACGGGCCAACGCGACTTGATCCGCCTGCCCCGAACTGATCACCTGCTCCGCTTGCATGGGTTCCGCAATCAGGCCCACACAGCGCACCACCATCTTGGACACTGCCTTCTTCACGGCGGCAGCAAACCCGACCTGGTAGCCCGGTGCAATTTTGATGGGTGCCGTCAAGATCAGGCCACCCGAGGTCACGCACACATAGTCGGTGCCCAGGGCTTCCAGCTCGCGCGCAAATGCAGCGCAGTCGGCCTCTTGAATGCCGTCCGGCATCCAGTCCGTTGCGGTGATGCGAGCGCCCAGCGCGTGCGTACGCGGCACGATGGCACGAAGCTCGGTCATCACTTCAAGAGCCAGACGCATGCGATTTTCACGCGACCCACCGTACTGGTCGCTGCGGTGATTGGTCAGCGGCGACATGAATTGATGCATCAAATAGCCATGGGCGGCATGCAATTCAATGACCTGAACGCCCGCTGCCAGTGCGCGCCGCGTTGCTGCCACGCAGTCCTGCTTGAACTTGGCGATGTCCGCGAGGGTCATCTCCTTGGGCGTGGGCCAGCCGTCGGCCAAGGGGATGGGTGAGGGGGCCATCGCCGCCCAGGCCTGATCGGGTGTCAAGGGCTTGCCGCCTTGCCAAGGAACTTGCGTCGGACCCTTGCGACCGGCATGGCCGATCTGAATGCCGAAATTGACGGGGCCCGCGACCTTGCGAGCACCCGCCAGGACGTCGGCCAGCGAGCGGCCGTGTTCGTCACTCCAAAGGCCCGTGCACCCGTCGGAGATACGACCGTCGGCACTTACATTAGTGGCCTCGATCATGACCAGGGCCGCACCCGACATGGCCAGGGACGACAGGTGCTGCAGATGCCAGGTTGAAAACAGACCGTCCTGCGATGAATACTGGCACATGGGCGAAACCGCAATCCGATTGGACAGCGTGAGCCCGCCAAGTTGCAGGGGCGAAAAAAGCTGAGACATCAAGTACTCCGAGTGGTGAATTACAAATGGGGGCGTGAGGCAGGCGCCGAACGGATGGTGTCTAACCAGCTTTGCATCGCTGCGTTAACGGCTTGTGGCGATTCCAGCATCACGGTGTGACCGCTGTCGGCGATCTCGAGGACAGTCTGGATACCGCCGGACTGGACCATCTTGTGTTGATTGGCCGGAGGGACCAGTGCATCTTGCGCAGGGATCACCGCCAGTGTGGGGCACCGCAGAGTTCGCACGGCCTCGCTGCAGTCACTGCGGGTTCGGATGGCTTCTTGCTCGCCGCAGAAAGCCTCGACCGAGTGCCGCGCCATCATGGCGTGCAAGGCCTGCTTGTGGATATCGCTGGCCAGATAGTTCGCGCTCGCAAGCTTGGCCAAAAAGGTGGGTGCCATCGCGGCCATGCCTTCGGCACGCGCCTGCCGAGCCCATTGCGCACGAACTTCAGCCATCGCTGCGGGATCGGTGCCCGCCTGCGTAGCCATCAAGGCCAGCCCCAAGAGGCGCTCAGGGGCCTGTCGGGCGATTTCTTGTGCCACGTAGCCGCCCAGGGAAAAGCCGGCCACGGCGACGGGACCGGGATACCGATCCAGCAGCGCTCGCGCCATCGCCTCGGTCGAGTCGTGCACGCCCAGGTCCACGACATCGACCGCAAGGTGACTTTGCTTTGCAAAGTGCGCTACCTGGGGTTCCCAGACAGTCCCATCGCAGGCCAGCCCCGGAATCAACAACAGGTGGGTGCGGGCAGCGGTCATGACTCGATCGGTCCGCGATGCGCCCCGTTGCGGAGCTGATCGATCACCACAGCGGCCAGCAGCAGCGCGCCGTTGGCAATGATTTGGTAGAAGCTCGGCACCGACGTCAGCACCATGCCGTTATTGAGAACGCCGATGATCAAGACGCCCAGCAAGGTGCGCACGACCGAGCCCTCGCCCCCATGCAGGCTGGTGCCACCGAGCAACACCGCGGTGATCACCATGAGCTCATAGCCCATTCCGCTGCCTGGGATCGCCGTGCCGGACTGCCCGATCAAAAGAATGCCGGCCAGACCCGCCGAGACACCGCTGGCGACGAACAAACCAAAGCGCAATTGAAGGACGGGCAGACCGCTGATCCAGGCCGCTTTGGGGCTGGCCCCCAGGGCGTAGATGCTGCGCCCGGTCTTGAAGTGCGCCGAGAAGAGCCACACCACCGCGAACACCACGGCAAAAATCCAGACGGAAACCGTCAGGCCCAGGAATCGTGCAGAACCCAATGCGAGCAGTGCGGACGATTCCACCAACAGGCTTTGGCCGTCTTTGATCAGATAAGCCAGGCCGCGGAAGACCGCAAGACTGCCGACCGTGACGATGATCGGATTGATCCTCAGGCCCGCGATCAGCACGCCGTTGAGTGCGCCACACAAGGCGCCCGTTACCAGACCCACTGCGACCCCAAGGGGCCAGGGCCAGTGCCATTGTTCGACGGTGAGCGCGGTCAGCATTCCGCACAAGGCCACCATGGACCCCAGCGACAGATCGAGCCCGCGGCTGATGATCAGGAGCGTGGACACTGCGGCCATGCAGCCAATCACCGAGACCGACAGCAGGACGTTCGACAGGTTGGCGGTGGTCAGGAAGTACGGCGAGTAAATCGAAAAGCCGACAGCCAATGCCGCGAGCACGAGGACCAGGCCGGTGTCTTGTGACAAGAGCCGCTGCTTCGTGGGCGGTGCCCCGCGGGAGGTGTGTGGAGAGGAGGCTTCTTCAGTCATTGCGGTGTCTCGAATTTCTTGCGGGTCATGGCGGCGAGGGGGGCTAAAGCGCAGCGGTCATCAGGCTCGCCTCGGTAATGTCGGGACGTCGCAAATGGCTCACCGCGCGCCCGTTTCGCATCACGATCACCCGGTCGGCCAGGCTGGCGATCTCTCCGGGGTCGCTGGAGGTCAAAATGCAATAACCCCCACGGTCCGCGTGTTGTCGAAGTGCGGCATAGATCTCCGGGCGCGCACCCACATCGACGCCGCGCGTGGGCTCCTCCACCAGCAAGCCGTTCAGCGGCAACTCAGACCACTTGGAGATCGCGATCTTTTGCTGGTTGCCGCCAGACAGCTGGGCGACCTTCTGGCTCGAATCTGCGCACTTGACCCGATAACGCGCAATCACGCGTTCGGCCAAATCGCGTACCGTGCGCCATTGCACGCGGCCGCCGCTTCCCAGCGACTTCCAGTTCGGCATGGCGATGTTCTCCATCACCGACAGAGACAGTGCCAAGCCGCTGACTTTTCGGTCGATCGGCACAAAGCCCAGTCCTGCATCGATGGCTTCGCGCGGGTTCGCCGGCAGCGTGGTGCGCGCGCCCATCGATATGGCGCGGGCCGTGGCCGCGCGCACGCCTGCCAAGGCCGGAGCGACACAGGCCTGACCCGCTCCCAGCAGGCCGAAAAATCCGAGGACCTCGCCCGCCTTGGCCTCGAAGGAGAGCTCTTGCAGCTCGGAGCCGCAGGCCAGATGTTCCACTTTGAGCAGAACCTCGCCCGCCGCAGGAGAGTTGTCGCTGGACGCGGTTTCCAATTCGCGGCCAATGATGTGACGTACCAGCGTCGATCGATCCAGCTGGTCCCGCGTGCACTCAGCCACCTTGCGTCCATCGCGCAGCACGATCGCGCGGTCTGCAATCTGCAACACCTCGTCCAAGCGATGCGTCACGTAAATGATGGTCATGCCCGCGTCGCGCAGCCGCAATACCGTCTCGAGCAGGCGCTTGACCTCCGCGGGGGGCAGTGCCGCCGTGGGTTCGTCGAGGATCAGGATCTTTCCGCCGCGAATCAGCGCACGGGTAATTTCGACCAGCTGCTGGTCGCTCACCCCGAGCTGGGAGACGGGAATGTCCGCGGGGAACTGTGCACCGGTTTGCAACAGCGCCTGCTGGGCCTCCCGTCGCAGTCGAGGCCAGTCCACGCGTCCTGCGGCCAGGGGCAAGCGCCCCATGAAGAGGTTTTCTTCGACCGACAGGGCGGGCGCGAGCTCGAGTTCCTGATGAACCGTCTGAATTCCCGCTGCCTGTGACCCCACCACGGACGCGGGCTCCAAGACGGCGTCGTCGATCAGGATGCGTCCGGCATCCGCTGTGTACAAGCCGGAGAGAATCTTGATCAGCGTGGACTTACCCGCGCCGTTCTCGCCCAGCAAGGCGCAGATCTCCCCGGCCCGAAACGCCATCGACACATCGTCCAGGGCCCGAACGCCAGCAAAGCGTTTCGAGACCCCGATAACCTCCAGTGCCACCCTTAGCGCTCCGGGTAATGCTGGTTGATGTTGCTCGCCGTGATCAGGAGCTGTTTGCTGGGACGAATCGTCTCGGGCAGCGTTTCCTTGGCGCCCAGTCGGGCGGCAAGGGCCAGGAGCTCGGTACCCCAAGACTCGGGGAAGAACGAGAAGGTGCCGAAGAAGCCGCCGTTGGGCTTGCGAATCTCCGGGAACACCACGGTCTCGCCACCGGTCGAGGCGATCAACACGTCGGCTTCGCGGTTGGCGTTTCGAGCCGCCGTCAGTGCCGCCAGGCTCATGCCGTCGACGTGCGACCAGACGATCACTTTGCGGCCCGGGAATTTGGTGAGGAAGTCCGTCATTACGGCGCGCGAATTGATCGGGTCGCCCTTGGTGGATTGCTCCTCCACCCGAATGCCGGGGAACACTTCCTCGAACCCCTTGCGTGCGGCAGCGGCCCGCTCCAGGATCACGGGGCCTGCTTCAGGCCAGCTGAGCACCAGGGCGACGGGCGTCTGGCCGGGCCAGCGCCTTTTCGCTTCTTCAGACAGCGGCTTGGAGCCGCCATAGCCTGCCAAGGGGTTATCCACTGCGAAGAGCGGCGCGTTGCCAATGCGTTGTTGCACGGCGATGACCGGAACGCCCGCCTCCGCCATGATGCGGGCCACCTGCGGGTTGGCCGTGGGCGTGAAGCTGTATTCGATGAAGACATCGGGCTTTTGCAGGGCGACGGTACGCGCAATCTCCACGGTACGAGCGCCGTCTTGCTTGTTGTCGAAGAAACTCACGTCCATGTCGGTGCGGGCGCGTGCTGCCGCCTGCATGCCTCGCAACACGGAGGCCCCGAAGGAGGCTTCGTCGTTGAAGTTCGCGAACGCGACTTTGAGTTTTCGCCCCTGCGCAAAAGCGGGCAGAGTCGTAGCGGCTGCCGCAGCGGCAGATCCGGCCAAGAGGGTGCGTCGTTTCATGGCTGTCTCCTTGTGTATTTGAAAATCAACTTACTTTTTGTCTGCAATCACCAAATGGCCTTCGGCGCTGATTTCCCAGCCTCGGGATTTCGCGTCCGCAATCAATTTGTCGCCCCAGCGCAGGCGGCCTGCGTCGGTGCCGCCCAGAATGGTCAGGAGGTGCGCCGTGTCGCTGCCCACGTTGGTAAACGCACGCAAGATCCCGACGGGTACCGAGATGAAGTCGAACTTCTCCAGCACCACACTGTTCTCGCCTTGTTCGCCCCACAAGATCTTGAAAGTGCCATCCATGGGCATGAAAACTTCCACGGTGGTGTGTGAGTGCAAGCCGCCGCCGGTGCCGGGCTCGCACTTGGCGATCGCGACGTTGAAGCCCTCGGGATCCTTGATCTCGGCCGTTGCGTCCTTGTTTTCTTGAACCCCGCGTCCGATCACGTTGAATATTTCACGCTTGTATTCCGGCAAGGCGTTGTCCAGGTAGGAGACGCCATGCGGCTTGAATTTCTTAAAGCGTGCAATCCGCCGGCTCTCCATGTACTCGACGCTGTACTCGGGTGCTTTTTCACTCATGGTGGATATCCCTCAGAAGGTTGAAACGTGCATTAGTGACGGATGACGGCGGAGCCCGCTTGGTGCTGTCGGCGGTATTCACCGGGCGTCTGCCCAATCGCCTGTTTGAAGCGGCGTGAAAAGTAGCCGATGTCGTCGAAGCCGCAGCTGTGTGCAATTTCTGAAATCCGTGTGTCAGTCAGCACCAGAAGCTCCTTGGATCGGCCGAGCCGTATCTCGTTTTGCAGCTCGCCGAGCGTCTTGCCTGTCACGCGCCGCACCCGCGCCGCCAGGCAGCTGGGCGACAAATTCATGAAGTGCGCGGCCTCTTCGGTCGTCACTCGCTGATGAACTCGGCTGCGCAGGAAATCAAGGAGCTCGTCGATACGCTCGTTTTTCCCGGAGGCGCTCGCTCCCTGGGCCAGGCTGTCCACGACGGATGTCTCGTAGGCTTTGAGAATCTCCAGCAAAAACAGGCTCAGTCGTGCCCGGGCGATGGCCGAGACGCCGACGCCCTGCGCCGTCGAGCACGCCGACAGCTGCATGGCCTGATCGAAGATCCGTTGCTGCAGGTCACCGTCGGACTCGAATTCAATATGCGCTTGCGCCGCAAAGAGCATCATTTCAGGCGCCGCTTCAAGCGACGCAGGCGAAGCCCAGGTATGGACAGCCGACCGAGGAAACTGCGGGTGCAGAAACTCCAGCTGAAACCCAATGGTCAGGGTGGTGCTGGGCTCCAGAATTTGGGTGCGATGCGGTACGCCCGGCGCGATGAAAAAGATGCAGCCCTGATCGCTAGGCAATAGGCGATCGCCGATAAATTGGCGCTGGCTGCCTGACGTGATCAGGTTGACCGTGAAGTAGTCTTTTTTCTCCTGTTCGGTCGTGCCAGCCAGATGGCGCTCCGACTTCACAAAGAAGGTCGGCATCGGCTTGCCGCCGGCAGATACAACAATGTCGTCCATCAGTACGTCCTAGCCAAAAAACAGGCCTGGAGACAGCCTTGTGAGGAGGTCTGCTCAGGCTGGCGATGATACGTAGGGCTTCTTGACCGCAACAGTAGAAATCGCTTGTTCGCTGGGATGTTTTTGAAGATGAGGGTTTTCTCTTAGTTCGACGGTGCATGCCATAGGGATGGGCCCCAAGCGCCACGCCAGACGGCGCTGCCACCGTCTGGCGCCCGCGGCGGGGGCGCCCCGGCTAAAATTCCGCCCGTCCCGGGCCCGGCTCTTGCGCCGGCGCTCCTTGTCTCCCACCCTCCCTTTCGGACCCGCACCATGCCTCTCGTTTCCATGCGCGAACTGCTG
>JBEEIS010000169.1:0-37209 GCA_041169755.1 Pseudomonadota bacterium
GTGCGCCGTGCAGCACGTCGTCGAAGGCGCTGCGCACGCCGTGCGCGATGCCGCGGTCGCGCACGTAGCGGCCATTGACATACACGTACTGCCAGTCGGCGCGGGCGCGTGCCGCGTCGGGCGTGCCCACGCGGCCGGCCAGGCGCAGCGGCCCGGCGGCGGCGAGCAGCGGCAGGCTGGCGGCGCCGAACTCGGCACCCATCACGTCGGCGATGCGCGCCTCGCGCGAGGCGGCGGTGCGCCATTGCGCCACCCGCTTGCCCTCGTGCCAGACCGCAAAGCCCACGTCGGGCCGCGCCAGGGCATGGCGGCGCACGGCCTCTAGCGCGTGGGCCAGCTCAGTGGCGTCGGTCTTGAGGAACTTGCGCCGCGCTGGCGTGCTGAAAAAGAGCTCGCGCACCTCCACGGTGGTGCCCGTGGCGCGGGCAGCGGGCTGCAGCTCTCCGCTGCGCGCGTCCAGGCGGAAGGCATGGGGGGCGTCCGCGGTGCGGCTGGTCAAGGACAGGTCGGCGATGCTGGAGATGGCCGCCAGGGCCTCGCCCCGAAAGCCCATCGTGCCCACGCGCTCAAGTTCGGCCAGGTCGCGGATCTTGCTGGTGGCGTGGCGCTTGAGCGCCAGGGGCAGCTCCTGCGCTGGGATGCCGCCGCCGTCGTCTTCCACCGCAATGCTGCGCACGCCGCCTGCGGCCAGGCGCACGGTGATCTGCGTGGCGCCCGCGTCCAGCGCGTTGTCCACCAGCTCGCGCACCACCGAGGCCGGGCGCTCGATGACCTCGCCCGCGGCGATCTGGCTGACCAGTTCGTCGGGCAGTTCACGGATCGGGCGGCGTGTGGGGGAATCAGGCAGGGAGGACACCCGGGCATTCTAGGGTGCGGGCCATAATGCCCCGCCATGGAATACGCCGCCTTCCTGATCGACTTCATCCTGCACGTAGATCGCTACCTGGAAGCTTTCGTACGCGATTACGGGCCCTGGGTGTACGCCCTCCTGTTCCTGATCGTCTTCGTCGAGACCGGGCTGGTGGTCATGCCTTTCCTGCCCGGGGATTCGCTGCTGTTCGTGGTGGGCGCGCTGTGCGGGGTGGGCTTCATGAGCCTGCCCGTGGCCATGGGCGTGCTGATCGCCGCAGCCATTTTGGGCGACCAGTGCAACTACACCCTTGGTCGCTACTTCGGGCCCCGGGTGTTCCAGTGGGAGCAATCGCGCTTCTTCAATCGCCGGGCCTTCCTGCAGGCCCATGATTTCTACGAGCGCTATGGCGGCATCACCATCATCGTGGCGCGTTTCATGCCTTTCATCCGCACCTTCGCGCCCTTCGTGGCGGGGGTGGCCGAGATGAGCCGCGCGAAGTTCACTTTCTACAACGTGGTGGGTGCGTTGATCTGGGTGCTGGGCATCTGCACCGCTGGCTATTTCCTGGGCAGTGTGCCCTGGGTCAAGACCCATCTGGACAAGATCATCTGGGCGATGATCTTCGTGCCCGGACTGATCGTGCTGGTCGGGGCCTGGCAGGCGCGCCGCAAAGCCTCTGCTGCGGCAGACACCGAGACACCTGCCGCCTGAGGCTGCAGCCCGCCGCTAGAGGGTGCGGCTGCGCGCCAGCGGCGGGTTTGCCGCGAAGTAACGCTGGATCCCCCGCATCAGGGCCTCGGCCAGTTGCTCCTGATAGGCCTCGCTGCGCAAGCGGGCCTCTTCTTCCGGGTTGGAGATGAAGGCCGTCTCCACCAGCACGCTGGGAATGTCGGGTGCCTTGAGTACCGCAAAGCCCGCTTGCTCCACGCGCGGCTTGTGCAGCCGCCCGACCTGTCCGATCTCACCGAGCATGGCGCTACCCAGGCGCAGGCTGTCGTTGATCTGCGCCGTGGTGCTCATGTCCAGGAGCACACGGGCCACGTGGGCGTCCTGCGTGCGCACATTCACCCCGCCGATCAGGTCGGCCCGGTTCTCCTTGTCGGCGATCCAGCGCGCCGCGGTGCTGGAGGCGCCGCTCTGGCTCAGGGCGAAGACGCTGGCACCGCGCGCCATGGGCGTGAAGAAGGCGTCGGCGTGGAGGCTCACGAACAGGTCGGCCTGCACGCGACGCGCCTTCTGCACGCGTATGTGCAGGGGCACGAAGAAATCCGCGTCGCGCGTGAGGAAGGCGCGCATCGGGCTGCCGTTGACCGTGCTGGCGTTGATGCGGGCCTGCAGCCGCTGCGCGATACGCAGCACCACGTCTTTCTCGCGGGTACCGGCCGGCCCGATCGCGCCGGGGTCCTCGCCGCCGTGGCCCGGGTCCAGGGCGACGACGATGAGGCGGTCGGTGCGCGCCGGGGCCGCGCCCTCGGAAGGAGCCGCAGGCGCTGCGGCCGGCGCAGGCGCGGAGGCCGGGGGCTGACGCTGCATCTGCCGCTCGATCAGCTCGCCCAGGGGGTCGCGGGCCGGCGCGGAGGCCGGCGCTGCGGCCACGGCGGGCGGGGGCGTCTCGCGCAGACGTTGCGCGATCAGTTGCTCCAGCGGATCGACCGGGGCGACCGGATAGACGTCCAGCACCAGCCGGTGCCGGTACGCTGCGATCGGCGGCAAGGTGAAGGCCTGGGGTGTGGCGGCCTGCTTCAGGTCGATCACCAGCCGCACCTCGCCCGGCGCGTGCTGGCCGGCGCGGATGCCAGCGATGTAGGGATCGTCGGCCCGTACCTGGGCCACCAGCTGGCGCAGTGCGGGATTGAGCTCGATGCCCTCGATGTCCACCACCAGGCGAGAGGGATGGGTCAGCAGGGTCTGGCGCGAAGCCAGCGGGCCGTCCGATTCGATCGTGACGCGGGAATAGTCCGGTGCGGGCCAGATGCGCACGTTCAGGATGGTGGCTCCGCGCACGATCTCGGCGACACCCAGGGACAGCACCAGGGTGCCGGCCCGCAGGAGGTCGCGCCGCCTGATCATGCGGCGAGCAGGGTGGCGCCCCGGTCGGTGTGGGCGCGGACCGTGACCTGCCGCGTGTCGTCGGCTCCCACCGCGAGGTCCAGCGTGAGGTCGGGCGTGGGCAGCAGCCCCGCGGCCTGGTCGGGCCACTCGGCCAGCTTCAGGCCCGTGCTGGCAAAGACGTCGCGAAAGCCGGCGTCTTCCCATTCGCGCGGGTCGTTGAAGCGGTAGAAGTCGAAGTGCCAGATCGGCAGGGGCGCGCCGCCACCGGGGGCCGGTGCGCCCTCATGGGGCTCGACCACCGCGTAGGTGGGGCTCTTGATGCGCCCGGCCACCCCCAGGGCGCGCAGCAGGTGGCGCACAAAGGTGGTCTTGCCCGCGCCCAGGTCGCCGCGCAGGGCCAGGAAGGCGTTGCGGATCTGGGCTGTGGCGGCCAGGCGCCGGGCGTAGGCCTGCGTGGCTTCCTCGTCGGGCCACAGCAGCTGCAGGGGGCTTCCTACAATCGGCGGGTGATGATCGGCAGCAGTCAAGCTCGTGTGGACGGTTCGTCGCTCGTCCCGGAGATCGGGCGTTGGGCGCGTGAGCTCGGATTTTCCCAAATCGGCGTGGCCGGTATCGACCTGTCCTCGGCGGAGGCGGGGCTATTGGACTGGCTGTCGCGCGGTTTCCACGGCGAGATGGCCTATATGGCGGCCCATGGCTTGAAGCGCGCCCGGCCGGCCGAACTGGTGCCTGGCACGGTAAGCGTACTCACCGCCCGCATGGACTACCTGCCCCGCGACACGCCCGAGGGTTGGCAGGCCATCGAATGGGACCGCCTGGCCCGCCCCCAGGAGGGCGTGGTCTCGCTCTATGCGCGGGGCCGGGATTACCACAAGGTGCTGCGCGCGCGCCTTCAGCGCCTGGCCGAACGCATCGCGGTGGCGGTCGGGCCCCTGGGCCACCGGGTGTTCACCGATTCGGCCCCGGTCTTGGAGGCCGAATTGGCTGCGCGCAGCGGCCTGGGTTGGCGCGGCAAGCACACCCTGGTGTTGAACCGCGAGGCCGGCTCGATGTTCTTCCTGGGCGAGATCTACCTGGACCTGGCGCTGCCCCCGACGCCGCCCGTCACGGACCATTGCGGCACGTGCAGCGCCTGCATCGACCTGTGTCCCACGCAGGCGATCCTGGGCCCGGGCCTGCTCGATGCGCGCCGATGTATTTCCTACCTCACCATCGAGCATGCAGGCCCCATCCCCGAGGACTTGCGCCCGGCGATCGGTAACCGCATCTACGGCTGCGACGACTGCCAGTTGGCCTGCCCCTGGAACAAGTTCGCGCAGCGCAGCGCCTTGCCTGATTTCGACGCCCGCGCCTCGATGGCGGGGCAGGCCCTGGCCCGCCAGCTCGGATGGAGCGAGGACGACTTCCTGCGCCTGACCGAGGGCAGCCCGATCCGCCGGATCGGCCACGAACGCTGGCTACGCAACGTGGCGGTGGCAGCGGGCAACGCCCTGCGCCAGGAGGAGGACGCGGGCCTGCGTGAGGCCCTGGTCGCCCGCAGCGTGCACCCCAGCACACTGGTGCGCGAGCACGTGGCCTGGGCCCTGGCGCAGCGTCCTGCCGGGATCTGATCTCAGGAGGCGGCCCAGGGCTGCAGCACCGCCAGCGCGAAGGGAATGCTCAAGGCCGCCAGCAGGGTGGACAGGGTGACCAGGGCCGCCACAAAGGCGCCGTTGTGCCCCATGCGCGCCGCCAGGACATAGCCGCTCGAAGCGGTGGGCAGGGCCGACAGGCACAAGAAGGTGCTGGTTTGCACCGGGTCCAGGCGCATCAGGCGCGCCAGCGCCAGGGCGATCAGCGGCAGCAGCAGATGCTTGATCGCCAGCAGTCCGGTGGCCAGCGTCTTGTTCTGCGCCAGCGATCCCAGGCGCAGGCCAGCGCCTGCAGCCATGAGGCCCAGCGCAATAGAGGCGGCTCCGATGCGGGTGGCCGTCGGCTCCAGCAGTGCCGGAATGGACAGGCCCGCCACGCTGGCCAGCAGCCCGCCGACCGTGGCGATGATCAGGGGATTGCGCACGATGGCCGCGCCCAGGTGGGTGCCGGACTGGCGCGCCATCGGCCAGACGGCGCCGATGTTGAGGATCGGGATGCAAAACCCCATCAGGATGGCCAGCATCTGCATCCCCTGCGGCCCCGCCAGGCGGTCGACCAGGGCCAGCCCGATGAAGGAGTTGAAGCGAAAAGCCACCTGCGCCCCCGCTGCATGGTCGTGGCGGTCGATGTGGCGTCCGATGCCGGGCAGCCAGGGCAGGGCATAGGCCAAGGCGATTCCAGACAGGCCCAGGGCCACACCGGCGGCGATCAGGGTGGAGGCGGTGCCCAGGTCCAGCGGCTGGCGCACGACCGAGTGAAACAGGAGGACAGGAAAGAGGAAGTAGTAGACCAGGGCCTCGACCGGCTCCCAGACCTTTCGGTCCAGGGAGGTGTAGCGGCAAAGCAGCCAGCCACACAGGATCAGGGAGAAATCGGGGAATAACAGCTGCGGGAGATTCACTCGCCGAGGATAGCAACCCCGCGCGCCTGCCCGGTTCTCGCACGATTTAAAATCGCGGTATCCCGGCCTGTCCGGCCGGCCCCACCCGAGGAGACTCCATGCAACGCCGTCACTGTGTCGTCTTGTCCGCTGCCGTCCTGGCCCTGTCCGCCGGTTCGGCCTTTGCCCAGGCCTACCCCAACAAGCCGGTGCGCCTGCAAGTGCCCTTCGCCCCGGGTGGCACCACCGACATCGTCGCCCGCGTGATCGCCGAGCCCCTGGGCAAGGTCCTGGGCCAGAGCGTGGTGGTGGAGAACAAGGCCGGCGGCGGCGGCGTGGTTGGCGCCACCGAGACCGCCCGCGCGGCGCCCGATGGCTATTCCCTGGGCATGGCCACTGTGTCCACCACCGCGGCCAACCCGGCGATCAACGCCAAGATTCCCTACAACACCCTCACCGACTTCACGCCGATCATCAACATCGCGGCCACGCCCAACGTGATCGCGGTACACCCGAGCTTCCCGGCGCGTGACTATGCGGGCTTCGTCGCAGAACTGAAGAAGAACCCGGGCAAGTACTCGTATTCCTCGTCGGGCACCGGCGGCATCGGCCACCTGCAGATGGAGTTGTACAAGAGCCTGACTGGCACCTTCGTCACGCACATCCCCTATCGCGGCGCGGGTCCGGCCCTGAACGACACGGTGGCCGGCCAGGTGCCGATCATTTTTGACAACCTGCCCTCGGCACTGCCCTTCATCAAGGAAAACCGCCTGATCGCCATCGTGGTCGCGGCCCCCCAGCGGGTGGCGGGTCTGAACAACGTGCCTACCTTCAAGGAAGTGGGGCTCGAGCCGGTGAACCGCATGGCGTACTACGGCATCCTCGGGCCCAAAGGCCTGCCCAAGGAGGTGGTCGACAAGGTCAGCGCCGGCACGCTCAAGGCGCTGCAGGACCCGGCGGTGCGCAAGCGCATCGAGGACACAGGCTCCGTCATCGTCGGCAACACGCCCGAGCAGTTCGCGCAGCAAATGCGCGCCGAGTACGAGGTGTACAAGAAGGTGGTGGACAGCGCCAAGCTGAAGCTCGATTGAGTGTTCCCCCCGATCCCCTGATCGACACCTTCATCGACGCCCTCTGGTTGGAGGAGGGCCTGTCGAAGAACACGCTGGCGGCCTACCGCCGCGATCTGGAGGGCTACGACCGTTGGCTGCAAGGCCGGGGCGTGGCCCTCGTCGCTTGTGGCGAGTCGGATCTGAGCGGGTATTTCGCCCACCGCCATGCGCAGACGCGCGCCACCTCCGCCAACCGGCGCCTGGCCGTATTCCGACGTTTTTTCCGTTGGGCGCTGCGCGAACGTCGGGTGTCTGCCGACCCAACCCTCAAGTTGCAGCCGGCCAAGCGACCGCTGCGGGTGCCGCGCACGCTGACGCAGACCCAGGTCGAGGCCCTCCTGGCAGCGCCCGATGTGACCACACCCCTGGGGCTGCGTGATCGCGCGATGCTGGAGTTGATGTACGCCAGCGGCTTGCGCGTGAGCGAGCTGGTGACGCTCAAGGTGCTGAACGTCAGCCAGTCCGAGCATGTGGTGCGGGTGCTGGGCAAGGGCGGCAAGATGCGGCTGGTGCCGTTTGGCGAGGTCGCGAGTGACTGGCTGGCGCGCTACCTGCAAGAGGCCCGGGGTGCGATCCTGGCGGGCCAACCCACCGAGGACCTGTTCGTGACCGCACGCGGCGCCGCGATGACGCGGGCGATGTTCTGGGTGCTGGTGAAGAAATACGCGCTGGTGGCGGGCATTACCACGCCCTTGTCACCGCACACCCTGCGTCATGCCTTTGCCACCCACCTGCTCAATCACGGGGCGGATCTGCGGGCGGTGCAGATGCTGCTGGGGCATGCGGATATTTCCACGACGACGATCTACACCCACGTGGCGCGGGAGCGGCTCAATCAGCTGCATGCGAAGCATCACCCGAGGGGGTGATGGGCGCTGACGTTTCCTAGCCCTTCATCGTCCACGCCGGCAGCGGCCGCGGCAAATGCAGGACATCTTCTGCGAGCCACAGCGCACTGCGCCGCGCCCGCTCGGCGACGACCGGCAGCGGGATCTGCTGGTAGTCGTCGTTGAACACCTCGAAGCTGTAGTCGCCCCGATAGCCGATCGCATGCAGGCGCTGCACCAGGTCGGCCAGCGCCTCACTGTGCACGCCCTCACCCGGGAACACCCGGAAGGTGCGCGCGGTCGTCATGCGGTCCTCGAAGGTGGGGGTCTCGTTCCACATGAAGTCAGACAGCTGCACCAGGAAGATCCGGTCCGGGTCCAGGTCGTCGATCGCGTCCAGCGAGGTCTTGGCCGCGAAGATGTGGAAGGAGTCGATGCCCAGCCCCAGATTGGGACAGTCGGCACGTTGCACCGCGTCCCATGCGGTGGTGAATTCGTTGATCGTTCGGCCCCATGACAGGCCTTCGTAGGCCACCTGAATACCCAGGGGTACGGCCAGCATGGCCAGCTTGCGCAGGTCGCGGGCGATGTCGTCAATGTCCTGCGACGCATGGCGTGAGGTGGACGAGCAGGCCAGCAGCACCCGCGAACCGAGTGCAGCGCACATCTCCAGCATGGACTTGGCGATGTCCACCTTGTAGCCGTGCAGGTGGCCCGAAAGACCCTCGAAGTCGCGCAGGACCTGAAAGCCTGTGGGACGCAGGCCGCTCTCGCGTACGGCGGTCACCGCCGCCTGCAGGCCACCGGGATGCCCGACCACGTCACGGGCGCTGAGCATCACCTGCTGGAAACCGGCCTCGCGCATGGCAGCCAGCTTGGCCTCCAGCGGGCCCGCCAGCGTGATCGTGTCCATGCCGAAGCCATCGATGCGTCGTTGCGAGGGATGCATGGCAGACCCCTCAGGCCGGACGGTGGACCAGTTCAAAAGCCACCGAACCGAGTTCGGTTCGCGTGAGTGCGCCGCGGTCGTCCGGGTGCAATTGCGCCGAGTCGACGAACTGCACGCCGCGCGCGCGCAGGGCCGCGACCGCTGAAGGAACATCGGGTGTGCCGATGCCCACGCGCTGAAGGTTCTCGCGTGCGTCGTCGGCGTCGAAGCTGTCGGGCTCGATCAACTGCCACATGAACTGGCGGCAGGGGCTTTGCATCAGCTTGCCAGCGGGCATCACGCCAAAACGCTGTTCGTCAGGGATGCTCTGGAAGCCAAACATGCGCTCATAGAACGTCATCCACTCGGCGCTGCGGTCCAGACCGATGTACTGCACCACCCCGAACCAGGACATCGCCGCGATCGCGGGCGGTGCGGGATCGACGGTGGGAATGGCCACGAAGTCCACGTCATAGACGGTGAACTTCTCGTGCTGGTCGATGAACAGGAAATACGCGCCGCCGGGGCCGTGAACACCGGGGATGTTCAGCTCCATCGCGCGGGCGTGGCTCGGGGTTTCCCAGGCGCCCAGTGCGAGGCAGCGCTCGTGCGCCAGGCGCGCGTCCCGAACGCGAAAGGCCACGGCCGACAGCACCGGGTGGCCGCCCTCGGTGGCGCTGGCCCGCGCATCGTCGGGGTGGGCATTGACCACCAGGTTCATGCCGCCCTGTCGGTACAGGGTGATCTCGCGCGAGCGGTGGCGCGCCACCGGTCGAAAGCCCATGGTCTCCAGGACCTGGCCCAAGGCCTGCGGACGCATCGTGGCGTATTCGATGAACTCGATCCCTTCCAGGCCCAGGGGGTTAGGCGGCTCGGGCAAGGCTTCGCGGTTGGCGGGCATCCTCGTCTCTCCAGTCTGTGCGGGCGCCCAGGGTCAGGCGCGTTCAGCGATGAGGCGGCGGAAATGCCGCTCCATGCGCGCGGGGTCGGCCGCAAGGCCGGTGAAGTGCTCGAAGGCGCCGATCGCCTGGCCCACAGCCATGGTGCCGCCGTCGACCACGCGGCATCCGCGTGCGCGCGCGGCGGCGAGCAGTTCGGTCTCCAGCGGGAAGTACACCACCTCGGACACCCACAGCGCAGGCTGCAGCAAGTGGGCCGGCAGCGGCAGACCCGGCAGCTTGGTCATGCCGGTGGGTGTGGCATGGATCAGGCCCGTCGCGCCTTGGAGGGCGGCGGCGATGTCCGTTGCACCTTCAGCGCGTGGGCCATACAGCGCATTGAGCGCATCGGCCAGCCCCTGTGCGCGGGCCGCGTCGCTGTCGACGATGCGCAGGCGTTGTGCACCCAGTCGCAGCACGGCATGGGCGATGGCGGAACCCGCGCCGCCGGCTCCCAGGAGCACGACACACGCCAGGTCGGCATCCGGCAAGGCACGACGAAAGCCCCAGGTCCAGCCCGATCCGTCGGTGTTGTGGCCGATCAATCGACCGCCCTGAAAGACGACCGTGTTGACCGCGCCCATGGCACGGGCTTCATCCGAGAGTTCGTCCAGCAGCGGGATCACCGCCTGCTTGCAGGGAAAGGTGATGTTCAGGCCGGCAAAGCCCATGGTCCGTGCCGCGGTCAACAAGGTGGGCAGCGCGCCCGCATCGCTGCGGGTCACATCCAGGTCGATCAACTGGTAATGCAAGCGCAGGCCCTGGGCCCGCGCTTCCTCTTCCTGCATCGCTGGTGTGAGCGACTGCTGGATGCCGGCGCCGATCAGCCCCAGCAGGAGCTTGCGGCTCCCGGTTGGGGCAGCACCGACAGACACGGCCCCAGGGGCCGGCGCCTGCCAGGTCTCGGCAACCGCGTTCATCAGCGACGCTGTTTGGCCAGTTCGGCCTGGAGCTCGGTCACGGTGGCGGCGATGGCCTCACCGTGCTTGGCGATCACCGGCTTCATCTTCTCGCGCAGGGCGTTCATTTCAGCTGCGGGCAGCGTGGTGACCTGCATGCCGTTTTTCTTCAGGTTCTCGAGGATGGAGGCTTCCTGGGCACGGGCCTGAGCGCGCTGGAACTTGGCCGATTCCACGGCGGCGTCCTGCACCAGCTTCTTCTCGGCGGCGGACAGGGTGTCCCAGAACTTCTTGGAGATCATCACCGACTGCGGGTTGTACTGGTGACCGGTCAGGGTCAGGTGCTTTTGCACTTCGTACAGTTTGGCGCCGTTGATGGTGGCGACCGGGTTTTCCTGGCCGTCGACGGCTTTCTGCTCGAGGGCGGCATACAGCTCGGGGAAGGGCAGCGGGGTGGGGTTGGCGCCCAGGGCCTTGACCCAGTCGATGTTGATCGCGTTGGGGATCACGCGCAGCTTCAGGCCTTCGATGTCGGCGACCTTGTTGATCGCGCGGCGGCCGTTGGTCAGGTTGCGAAAGCCCAGTTCGTAATAGGTCAGGCCGATCACGCCTTTTTCTTCCAGGCGGGCATGCAGCTTCTGGCCGAAGGCGCCGTCCACCACCGCGTCGGCTTCCTTGCCATTGGCGAACATGAAGGGGAAGTCGAACACGCTGAACTCGCGGGCCACGCTGGCCAGGATGCCGGAGTTCATGGACACCATCTCCAGCGTGCCGCCTTGCAGGGCCGACAGGTTGGCCTGGTCGCTACCGAGCTGACCGCTGGGGAAGATGTTGACCTTGATCTTGCCGCCCGAGTTCTTCTCGACGACTTCCTTGAACTTCTCCATGCCCTGAACGATGGGGTGGCCGGCGGCGTTCTGGTTGGCGAACTTGATGACCTTGTCCTGGGCCAGGGCGGTGCCGGCCAGGGCGACGGCCGCGGCAGCGGCGAGTGCGGACTTGATGAAGAGGCGTTTCATGGTTTTGTCTCCAGGTTGAGGGAAGGGAAAGGGAAGCCGGTTCGTCAATAGAACCAGCGGGCGGGAACGGTCACAAGCTGCGGGAACAGCACCATCAGGAACAGGACGGCGAACTGCACGATCATGAAAGGCATGACGCCACGGGTCACTTCGTCCATGCGCATGCGGCCGACGCCGGCCACGGTATTGAGCACGGTGCCCACCGGGGGCGTGACCAGGCCGATCGAGTTGTTGATGATGAACATCACCCCGAAATAGACAGGATCGATGCCAGCCGCTTTCACCAGGGGCATCAGCACCGGGGTGAGTATCAGGATGGTGGGGGTCATGTCCATCGCCGTGCCCACGGCCATCACCAGCAACATGATGGCAAACATAAGCAGCACGGGCTGGTCCAGCAGGGGCTTGAGCAGCGACACGATTTGCGCGGGCAGTTGGGCCACCGTGATCAACCAGGCCGAAACCATGGCCGCCGCGACCAGGAACATGATCACTGCGGTGGTCTTGGCCGAAGCCAGGAACACGTCATACAGCTGCTTGAACGACAACTCCCGGTGGATGAAACCGGCGATGAGCAGGGCCATCACGGCCACCACCACGGCGGCTTCGGTCGGCGTGAAGATGCCCAGACGCAGGCCCGCCACGATGACCACGGGCAGGGTGAGCGACCAGCCCGCTTCGCGCAGCGCATGCCAGACCTCGCCGGGGCTGCGCTTGGGCGGTACCTCCAGCTGTTCGCGCCGGGTCAGCCACCACCAGGTAAACCACAGGCCCAGCGCCAGCCAGATGCCCGGGAAGATGCCTGCCAGGAACAGCTTGGAGATGGACACGTTGGCGGCCACACCGAAGATCACGAAGCCGATGGAGGGCGGGATGATCGGGCCGATCACACCGCAGGCGGCGATCAGGCCACCTGAGCGCGCCTTGTCATGGCCGGCCTTGACCATCATCGGCAGCAAGAGGGCGGTGAGGGCGGCCGCATCGGCCACCGCCGACCCGGAGAGCGCCGACAGCAGGCAGGCCGCCATGATGGTCACGTAGCCCAGGCCGCCGCGGACATGGCCCACCAGCGCCATCGCGAAATTGACGATGCGGCGCGACAGGCCGCCCTGGTTCATCACCTCGCCAGCGAGCATGAAGAAGGGGACCGCCAGCAGCGGGAAGCTGTCCGCGCCGTTGATCACGTTCTGCGCCAGGATCTGCGGGTCGAACATGTTCAGATGCCACATCAGGGCAGCACCACACAGGAGCAGCGCGAAGGCGATGGGAATGCCCAGGGCCATGGCGCCCAGAAGCGAGCCCAGGAAGATCGCGATGGTCATTTCGTCGACTCCTCGGATTCACGGATCGCGATCAGTTCGTCCTCGGACATCTGGCCCGTGGCCAGGCGCCACAGGTCATGCAGCAGGAGGAGGGCAGCGGAGACGGCGAAGACCACCCCGCTGGCGTAGAACCAGGACACCGGCGCTTCCATCGCGGCGCTGGTGGTCTGGTGGTTGATGCGGGTCTGCGCCAGCGCGCCGGAGAACAGCAGCCAGCACACGAACAACATCAGCAGGTAGCCGATGGCCAGGCAGAACTTCTTGCCGCCAGGGCCCAGACGGCCCACCAGAAAGTCCGTGCCGAGGTGGGCGTGATCGCGGATTGCCGCAATGGCGCCCATGAACGTCATCCACACGAACAACCACCGAGACAACTCGTCGGAGATGGAGATGCCGGTGTTGAAGACGTAGCGCAGCACCACATTGCCGAACACCAGGACCACCATGAGAGCCAGGCAAGCCACCATCGCGACGTTCAGCACGCGGCAGTACAGGTCGATCAGGGTCTTGGGCATGGTGCTGCCGGTTCCTCGTGCCGCAGTCGGTGGCGGCGTCACGCCCACAGGCCTATCCCGTGGCGTGGCTGTAATGTACGAACTGGTTAGTTCTGTGACCTCAGGGAAAACCCGCAGGCGGTCGGCGCCTTTGAATTCTTTCTATTTACGAACGAAGCGCACAACCATCTCGATGACGCTGTCGCGGCGCGCCACCACCGAGGCGGCGGCGTCCAGGTCGCGCTTGAAGATCAGCGAGAAGGTGTGGCGGTTGGCGACGTTGAAGACGCTGAGCGCGCTGATGGACATATGCAGGTCCAGCGGGTCCAGGCCGCCGCGAAACACCCCTTCGCGCTGACCACGTTCCAGCACGCTGCGCAGTCCCTCGATGGCCGGCACGTTCAGGCGCTGGATGGTCTTGCTCTGGGCCAGGTACTGCCCCCGGTGCATGTTCTCGTTCATCACGAGGCGGATGAACTCCGGGTGCGCCAGCTGGTAGTCCACGGTGAAGCCCACCAGCTTGCGCAGGGCGTCCTCAGGGGCGAGGTCCTCCAGGTGCAGCTCGGTCTCGATGCTGCGCATGCGGCTGTAGGCTGCCTCGAGCACTGCAACGTACAAGCCTTCCTTGCTGCCGAAGTAGTAGTAGATCATGCGCTTGCTGGTGCGCATGGCTTCGGCGATGAGGTCGATGCGAGCGCCGGCCAGACCCTTCTCGGAGAACTCGCGGGTGGCGACCTCGATGATGTCGGCGCGCGTGCGCTCGGGGTCGTTGGTGCGGGGCTCGGGGGCGGCGGCACGCGCCCGCGTCTTGGCAGGGGCCCGTCGCGTCGTCTTCGAAGAATGTACCGGCTGGTTCATTCCTGCGAGTGTAGAAGAAGTGGCGCCGCGCGGACAGGGCCGCGGCGCCCCGCGCGTAGCGCGGGAGAGGCCCTCAGGCCTGCAGCTGCGACAGGCCGGCGATGGCCAGGGCGTAGCCGGGGACGCCAAAGCCCGCCATCACCGCCTTGGCTGCGGGCGAGAGGTAGCTGTGGTGGCGGAAGCTCTCGCGCGCGTGCACGTTGCTGACATGCAGCTCGATGACCAGGGCGCCCGCGCCCTTGATCGCGTCGTGCAGGGCGATGCTGGTGTGGGTGTAGGCGCCGGCATTGAGCACCGTGCCCACCGCCTGGCCTTGCGCTTGCGCGCGGCCGGCTTCATGGATCCAGGTGACCAGTTCGCCCTCATGGTTGGTCTGGCGAAAGTCCAGCGTGAAGCCCTGCTGCTCGCAGGCCTTGCGGCACAGCGCCTCGACATCAGCCAGGGTCTGCGCGCCGTAAATCTGGGGCTCGCGGGTGCCCAGAAGGTTGAGGTTGGGGCCGTTGAAGACGTAGACGGTTTTCATGGGGCGTGTGCAAAAAGGCGTTGGCCGCGAGCGTAGCAGACCCGCGTTCCAAGGCGCGCGAGGCCTCCCCCACGTCGTGCTCAGGGTAGGTTGCGGGCGCAGCGAAAGCCGATGTACACCACGGCGGTGCCCCGCGGCTTGGACTGCAGGTGCTCGCGGTGCATTTGCGCGGGCCCGTACCACCAGGAGCCGCCGCGTGTGGGTCGCTCGGCGCTGGCCGCGCCGTCGTCGGTCCATTCCCAGGCATTGGCGGCCATCTCGTACAGGCCGTTGACCCCCGCGCGCGTGCTGCCCGCCTCGGCATGGCCGCGTCCGCGCGAGGTGGCCTGGCGCGGGTCGGCCAGCACGGTGCGCGGGTCGCCGCAGCCTTCGGCGCAATTGGCGCCCTGGGGCGACTCCCCCGTGGGGTAAGGGTAGGTGCGACCCGCAGTGAATCCCGCCGGGGGTACGGCGCGCCGCTCGGTGTAGGCCGCCTCCATCCACTCGGCGTCGGTGGGGAGGCGCTTGCCCGCCCAGCGGCAAAAGGCCTGCGCCTCATCGAAGGTGACATGGACCGCCGGCTCCTGCGGCCCACCGGGACGCCCATAGGGGGCCTGCCAGGTCCATCCCTTGCGCTGCACCCAGCCGCCCTCGAAGGTGGAACCCCCGCCGGCCCGCTCGGCCTGGGTGACAGCGCCCGTGGCCTGCGCGTAGCGACGGAACTGCCCGATGGTGACCTCGGTGCGGTCGATCTCGAAGGTGCCGATGCGTTGCATCTGCGGTGGGGGCGTCTGGGCGTAGGCGGCAGCCACCGCGGTGACCATCGCGATGACGGCGGACAAAATGGCGATCAGGCGGCGCAGCGACGGGGGCAGGGGGGCGCGAGGCATGCGGGCGAATCTAGCGCCCGCCGCAAAACCTCACTGCGAGGCGGGCTTGTAGGTGGCCGACAGCCGCTGGCGCAGGTGTTCGGCCGCCGTGATTGGCGGGTGGTGTGGCGCCTGTCCGGGTGGCACGCAGGCGGGCAGGGCGCTGACCCATGCTTCGGGGTTGGGGTCCAGGAAGAAGGCGATGGAGTGGCGCTCGCGCGCCGGTGGCTGCACGCGGTGCGGCGTGGATATGTAGACGTCGTTGGACCAGCGCATGAGGCAGTCGCCGATATTGCACACGAAGGCGCCGGGCAGGTGCGGCACGTCCAGCCAGCCGCCGTCGCGCCGTCGCACCTGCAGGCCGGCCACGTCGTCGGTCGCCAGCAGGGTGACGTTGCCGTAGTCGGTGTGGGTGCCGGCGCCCGCCTGGCCCGCTGGCGTGCCAGCACCGAAGGCCGCGGGGTAGTGCAAGAAACGCAGCGTGGCCTGCGGCGCGTCCAGCTTGTCGTCGAAAAAGTGTTCCGGCACGCCCAGGTCCAGTGCGAAGGCCCGGTGCAAGCGGCGGCCCACGGCCAGCACCGCGTCGAAGTAGGCCTGCGTGCGTTCGCGCCATCCGGGCAGGGGCGGCCAGACATTGGGCGGGCGCCGGGCTTCATCGGTCCACACCAGGTTGTAGGCTTCCTTGAGGTCGGGCGGCGCGTGCTCGTCGAGCGACTCCACGCCCAGGGCCACATAGCCTCGGTTGTGACCATGCGTGCCGATGGCCAATGACCGCTTGGTGGCCGCTGGCAGGGCGAACACCTCGCGCGCCGCCGCGAAGGCATCGGCGACCTGCGCGGGCGCGATGCCGTGACCGGTGATGGCGAAGAAGCCGGTGTCACGACAGGCCTGTCCCACCTGTCGGGCCACCTGCATGCGCCGGGCCGGGTCGTCGCTGGCCAGGGCACTGATGTCGATGAGGGGCAGGGACTCGGTCTGGACGGACATGCGTGCGGTTTGATGGGTTCAGGTCGATGTGTGCAGAGGCTGTGCCAGCAGGATCGCGAGCTCGTCGTCGCTGAAACCTGCGCGGCGGCGGGCCGGTGCATTGAAAGGGGGATGCAGGCGCGGCGCGTCGTGGCGTTCGACCAGCGCGGCGTAATGCTGCACTGGGTCCAGGCCCTCGCGCGCGCACAGCCACCGGTACCAATGATTGCCGATGGCCACGTGACCGACCTCGTCACGCAGGATGATGTCCAACACCTCCACCGCACGCAGGGCCATGGGCGTGCCCACCGCGCGCAGGCGCTGCTGGATCTGGGGCGTGGCATCGAGCCCGCGGGCCTCCAGGGTACGGGGCACCAGCGCCATGCGGGCCACCACATCGGCCTGGGTGCGCGTGCACATGGTCCACAGGTTGTCGTGCGCAGTGAAGTCGCCATAGGCCTGACCCAGGTCGGTCAGGAGCTGCGCCAGGAGGCTGAAGTGGTAGGCCTCTTCGGCCGCCACGCGCACCCAGTCGTGGTGGAACTCGGGTGGCATGCCTTCGAAGCGCCAGGCTGCGTCGAGGGCGAGGTTGATGGCGTTGAACTCGATGTGGGCAATGGCGTGCAGCAAGGCCGCCAGGCCCTCGGGCTTGAAGGGCGATCGCCGTGGCACCCGCGCGGGGTGGACCAGCTCGGGCCGCGCGGGCCGCCCGGGCAGCGGGCCGCCGGGAACGGGCGCGCGCCCGGCGATGGAGAGCGCCTGCCCCCGCGCATGCAAGGCCTGGGCCGCCTGCACCTTGGTGGGTGGGTCGGGTTCGGCCAGCGCCGCCAGCGCCAGTGCACGCAGCTCGTCGCCAACCGGGATGCCGAGCGAGCGGATCTCGAGCGCGTGGGCGTCGGGGGCAGGGGTGGCGGCGGTCATGCGACGGGCGTCTTGGAAGGTGCCCGATTCTAGGCAGCCTGTTCGGGCCGGTGCCGCGGGGTCCGGCCCTCCCTACAATGCCCCATTTGGACTCGCAGGAACGAACCATGGCTCTCTATGAACTCGATGGCAAGGCCCCCCAGCTCGCGGCTGGCGCGTGGGTCGCCGATTCCGCGCAGGTGATCGGCAACGTGATCCTGGGCGAGAACGCCAGCGTCTGGTTCGGCACCGTGGTCCGTGGCGACAACGAAACCATCCGCATCGGTCGCAATACCAACGTGCAGGACCTGTCGGTGCTGCACTCCGACCATGGCAAGCCACTCACCATCGGCGACAACGTCACCCTGGGCCACCAGGTGATGGTCCACGGCTGCACCATCGGCGACAACTCCCTGATCGGCATCCAGGCGGTGATCCTCAATGGCGCCAAGATCGGCCGCAACTGCATCGTGGGTGCGGGCAGCGTGGTGACCGAGGGCAAGGAGTTCCCGGACAACTCCCTGATCATCGGCAGCCCCGCCAAGGTAGTGCGCACCCTGGACGACGAGGCCGCCCGCAAGCTGGCCCAGAGCGCGGAGGGCTATGTGGCCAACGCGCGGCGCTTTGCCAGTAGCCTGATCAAGATCGGCTGAGGCCTGTCTTGAGCGAACTCCACAAGTTCCTGTTCGACGGCTTGCCGGTGCGCGGCATCATCGTGCGCCTGACCGATACCTGGACCGAGATCCTGCAGCGGCGCGAGTCCAATACCGCGACCGGTCCCTGGCCAGTCCCCGTCGCCGAGTTGATGGGGCAGATGGCTGCTGCAGGCGCCCTGATGCAGTCCAACATCAAGTTCAACGGCGCCCTGGTGCTGCAGGTGTTCGGCGACGGCCCGGTGAAGGTGGCGGTAGCCGAGGTGCAGCCAGACCTGTCGGTGCGAGCCACCGCCAAGGTGGTGGGCGAGGTGGCCCCCGACGCCACGTTGTCCGCGATGGTGAACACCAGCAACCAGGGTCGCTGCGCGATCACGCTGGATCCACGAGACAAGCTGCCCGGCCAGCAGCCTTACCAGGGCGTGGTGCCGCTGCACGGCGACCACCGCGAGAAGCTTGAGCACCTGTCCGAGGTGCTCGAGCACTACATGCTGCAGTCCGAGCAGCTGGACACCAAGTTGATCCTCGCGGCCGACGACAAAGTGGCCGCCGGCCTCTTGATCCAGCGCCTGCCGGTGCAGGGCGAAGGCAATCTGGCGGGCCGCCTGCTCGGGCGCGCGAACGAAGACGAGATCGGCCGCAACGAAGACTACAACCGCATCGCCATCCTGGCTGCCAGCCTGACCCGCGAGGAGCTGCTGACGCTGGACGTGGACACCATCCTGCGTCGCCTGTTCTGGGAAGAAAAGGTGCTGCGGTTTCCCGCGCAGGTACCGCGCTTTGCCTGCACCTGCAGCCGCGATCGCGTGGCCGGCATGATTCGCGGCCTGGGCCGCGAGGAGGCCGAGAGCATCCTGTCCGAGCGCCCCGACATCGAGGTGGGTTGCGATTTCTGCGGCCGTCAGTACCGCTTCGACGCGGTGGACGCCGCGCGCCTGTTCACGTCGCCAGGCGATCAGCCGCCGGTCACGACCGCGGTGCAGTGAGCCCCAGGGTGCCGCCGGTGAACAGGCGGTGCTCACATTCGGCATCGCCGCATTTTTCGCAGCTGGCGCGCAGGCGCGACCAGCGGCCGATGTCCTCTTCGCGCGCGCTCACCGTCCAGGCCCAGGGCATGACAGCGGCCACTGCCTGCAGGGCCTGCTGCACGCGCTCGGGTCCCTGGCCGTAGATCACGCGCCAGCCAATACCGGCTTGTGCGAGGGCCGCGCGCAGGTGGGTGTCCACTGTCTCGCGGGGGGGGGTCTGGCCAGGCGGTCCGGCCGGGACGGCGAGATCCAGCCCCATCAGCAAGGTGAGGTCGCAGCCCGTCAAGGTCAGTGCTTCGGGGTTGTCCTCGATCACGAGGTCGGCCTCATGCGTCGGGCCCTGCGGGGCGTGTCCGCTGGCCTGCACGCGTACCTGGTGCCCGCGCGTACGCAGGCGCTCAGCCAGTTCGTGGGCCAGCGTGGACTTGCCGGTGCCGGGGGCACCCAGCACGGCGATGCGCGCGGGCACCGTGCCTACCGGGTGGGCGCCCTGGTCGAGACCTGCACGTAGATCTCGTGGGGCTTGACCATGCCCAGTTCCATGCGTGCCTTTTCTTCGATCATTTCCAGGCCCTCGCGCAGGTCGCGAACCTCGGAAACCAGGCGCTCGTTGGCCTGGGCGGCGCGCAGGTTGGCCGCTTTCTGGGCCTGCAGCTTGCGCTGCATTTCACCCACGTTGGGCACGCTACCCCGGCCGAACCAGATCTGCGCGTGCAGCACGAGCAGCAGCGTGATCAGGCAGGCGGGGACGACGCGAGGTGACATGGTGGACCGGACTGTAACGCAGCTTTAGCGGATGTTGTAGAACGCCGCGCGACCCGGGTAGCTGGCGATGTCGCCCAGGTCTTCTTCGATGCGTAGCAGCTGGTTGTACTTGGCCATGCGGTCCGAGCGCGAAAGCGAGCCGGTCTTGATCTGGCCGGCGTTGGTGCCCACCGCGATGTCGGCGATGGTGCTGTCCTCGGTCTCGCCCGAGCGGTGGCTGATCACCGCGGTGTAGCGGGCGCGCTTGGCCATCTCGATGGCGGCGAAGGTCTCGGTCAGGGTGCCGATCTGGTTGATCTTGATCAGGATCGAATTGGCGACGTTTTTCTCGATGCCTTCCTGCAGGATCTTGGTGTTGGTGACGAACAGGTCGTCGCCCACCAGCTGCACCTTCTGGCCCAGGCGCTCGGTGAGCGTCTTCCAACCGTCCCAGTCGCCTTCAGCCATGCCGTCTTCGATGCTGATGATCGGGTACTTGTCCACCCACTGCGACAGGATGTCGGTCCATTCGGCGGACGCCAGCGTCAGGCCCTCGGCCTCCACGTGGTACTTGCCATCTTTGTAGAACTCGGAGGCTGCGCAATCGAGACCCAGGGCGATCTGCTCGCCCGGCTTGTAGCCGGCCGCCTCGATGGCCTGCAGGATCATCTGCAGGGCCGCCTCATGGTTGGCGACGTTGGGGGCGAAACCGCCCTCGTCACCGACGGCGATGCTCATGCCCTTGTCGTGGATGATCTTCTTGAGGGCGTGGAACACCTCGGCGCCGTAGCGAATCGCCTCGCGAAAGCTCGGGGCGCCCACCGGGATGATCATGAGCTCCTGCAGGTCCAGGTTGTTGTTCGCGTGCGCACCGCCATTGACCACGTTCATCATGGGCACAGGCAGTTGCATGCCGCCCATGCCGCCGAAGTAGCGGTACAGGGGCAGGCCCGATTCTTCGGCGGCGGCGCGGGCCACGGCCATCGACACGGCCAGCGTCGCGTTGGCGCCCAGGCGGCTCTTGTTGTCGGTGCCATCCAGGTCGATCAGGGTCTTGTCCAGGAAGGCCTGCTCGGAGGCGTCCAGACCCAGCACGGCTTCGGAGATCTCGGTGTTGACATGTTCGACCGCCTTGAGCACGCCCTTGCCCAGGTAGCGCGCCTTGTCGCCGTCACGCAGTTCGATGGCTTCGCGCGAGCCGGTGGACGCGCCCGAGGGCACAGCGGCGCGGCCCATGGTGCCCGACTCGAGCAGGACGTCGCATTCGACGGTGGGGTTGCCGCGCGAGTCGAGGATTTCGCGGCCGACGATGTCTACGATGGCACTCATGGTGGTGGGATCTTCTTGAGTTTTGAAATGGGTGTCGTGTGCGGTGGCCGGATCAGGCGCCCTCGACGATGATCATGCGCATGTCGGCGATGCCCTGGCGCGCCTGGATGGCCGCCGCGTACTCGGGCGAGTTGTAGAAGGCGCGCGCCGCGTCCATGGAAGGAAACTTCAGCATCACGACGCGGGACGGCGCCCAATTGCCTTCCATCACTTCGACCTGGCCGCCACGGATGCAGACCTCGGCGCCGCTGGCTTTCATGGCCAGGGTGGAGAGCTTCTTGTATTCCTCGTACTGCACCGGATCGTGCACGTCGACGTTGGCGATCAGGTAGGCGCTAGGCAAAGCGGGTCTCCAGGTAGCCGTTTTTCTTGGTGATCGCGTCCAGGGCCACCAGGGTCTCGAGCAGCGACTTCATGTGCTTCAGGGGCACGGCATTGGGGCCGTCGGACAGGGCGTTGGCCGGGTCCGGGTGCGTTTCCATGAACAGGCCCGACACGCCCACTGCGACGGCCGCGCGTGCCAGTACCGGCACCATCTCACGCTGGCCGCCAGAGCTGGTGCCCTGGCCGCCAGGAAGCTGCACCGAGTGCGTGGCATCAAACACCACCGGTGCGCCGGTCTCGCGCATGATGGCCAGCGAGCGCATATCGGACACCAGGTTGTTGTAGCCAAAGCTCGCGCCGCGTTCGCAGGCCATGAACACGTCGTCGGGCAGGCCTTTTTCACGCGCGGCGGCACGGGCCTTGTCGATCACGTTCTTCATGTCGTGCGGCGCCAGAAACTGCCCCTTCTTGATATTCACCGGCTTGCCCGATTGGGCGACGGCGCGGATGAAATCGGTCTGCCGGCACAGGAAGGCGGGCGTCTGCAGCACATCGACCACGGCGGCCACCTCGGGCACTTCGGCCTCGGTGTGGACGTCGGTGAGGAGGGGAACGTTCAGGGTCTTCTTCACCTTGGCCAGGATCTCCAGGCCCTTGTCCCGGCCCGGGCCGCGAAAGCTGGTGCCCGAGGACCGGTTGGCCTTGTCGTAGCTGCTCTTGAAGATGAAGGGGATGCCCAGCGAGCGGGTGATCTCCTGCAGCTGGCCGGCCACGTCCATCTGTAACTGCTCGCTCTCGACCACGCAGGGACCGGCGATCAGGAAGAAGGGCTTGTCCAGCCCAATGTCAAATCCACAAAGTTTCATGCCACGGCCTTGAGCTTGCCGCCGGAGTGCTGGTGGTCCACTGCTGCCTTCACGAAGGCGTTGAACAGCGGGTGGCCGTCCCAGGGCGTGGACTTGAATTCAGGGTGGAACTGCACGCCCATGAACCAGGGGTGTACGTCCTGGGGCAGTTCGACGATTTCCGTCAGTTGCTCGCGCTGCGTGAGTGCGGAGATCACCAGGCCCGCCTGGCGCAACTGGTCGAGGTAGGTGACGTTGGCCTCATAGCGGTGGCGGTGGCGCTCGGTGACCACGTCGCCGTAGATCTTGTGGGCCAGGGTGCCGGTGGCGACGTCAGAGCTTTGCGCGCCCAGGCGCATGGTGCCACCCAGGTCGGAGTGCTCGTCGCGGGTCTTGATGCTGCCGTCGGCGTCTTTCCACTCGGTGATGAGGGCGATGACCGGGTGCGGTGCGTCGGGTTCGAACTCGGTGCTGTTGGCACCCTTGAGGCCGGCCACATGGCGGGCGTATTCGATGGTGGCTACCTGCATGCCCAGGCAGATGCCCAGGTAGGGGACCTTGTTCTCGCGCGCGAAGCGGGCGGCGTTGATCTTGCCCTCGATGCCGCGCTTGCCGAAGCCTCCGGGCACCAGCACCGCGTCGTACTTGGCCAGGCGGTTGACGGTGTCGGAGGTGATGGTTTCGGAGTCGACGTAGTCGATCTTCACGCGCACATGGTTCTTCATGCCAGCGTGACGCAGCGCCTCATTGAGCGATTTGTAGCTGTCGGACAGGTCGACGTACTTGCCGACCATGGCGATGCTGACCTCGCCCTGCGGGTGCTCGGTCTCGTGCACCAGGTCGTCCCAGCGCTTGAGGGTGGCGGGCGGGGTGTTCAGGCGCAGCTTGTCGCAGATCAGGCCGTCAAGGCCCTGCTCGTGCAGCATGCGCGGCACCTTGTAGATGGTGTTCACATCCCACATGGAGATCACGCCCCACTCGGGGACGTTGGTGAACAGGGAGATCTTGGCGCGCTCCTCGTCGGGGATGGCGCGGTCGGCGCGACACAGGAGGGCGTCGGCCTGAATGCCGATCTCGCGCAGTTTCTGCACCGTGTGCTGGGTCGGCTTGGTCTTGAGTTCGCCCGCGGCGGCGATCCAGGGCACGTAGGTCAGGTGCACGAAGGCGGTGTTGTTCGGGCCCATGCGCAGGCTCATCTGGCGCACGGCCTCCAGGAAGGGGAGGGATTCGATATCACCCACCGTACCGCCGATCTCGACGATCGCGACATCGGCGTTCGTGCCGGCGCCGCGCTGGATGAATTCCCGGATCTCGTTGGTGACATGGGGAATGACCTGCACGGTCTTGCCCAGGTAGTCGCCGCGGCGCTCCTTTTCCAGCACCGACTGGTAGATGCGGCCGGTGGTGAAGTTGTTCACCTTGCCCATGCGGGTGGTGATGAATCGCTCGTAGTGGCCCAGGTCCAGGTCGGTCTCGGCGCCGTCGTCGGTCACGAAGACCTCGCCGTGCTGGAAGGGAGACATGGTGCCCGGATCGACGTTGATGTATGGATCCAGCTTGATGAGAGTGACTTTGAGGCCGCGCGATTCGAGGATCGCGGCGAGGGAGGCTGAGGCGATTCCCTTGCCCAGGGAAGACACCACACCGCCGGTGACGAAGACAAATTTGGTCATGTCAGGTCGGAAGCGGGGTGCTTCCGGGAGGTGGTAATGCGAGATTATAGGCAGGTGGCCCCGCCGGCCTTTTGGGGGAAGAACGCCCCCGGCTACACTGCGCGCCATGACGGACCTGGCCGGAAAACACATCGTCCTGGGGCTCACGGGCGGCATTGCCTGCTTCAAGGCCGCCGAGTTGTGCCGCGCCCTGGTGAAGGAAGGCGCCACCGTGCAGGTCGTCATGACCGAGGCGTCGCAGCAATTCATCACCCCGGTGACCATGCAGGCCCTGTCCAACCGGCCCGTCTTTCACTCGCAGTGGGACGACCGCGCGCCGAACAACATGGCGCACATCAACCTCTCACGCGAGGCCGACGCCATCCTCATCGCTCCCTGCAGCGCCGATTTCATCGCCAAGCTGCTGCACGGGCGGGCCGACGACCTGCTGTCCCTGATGTGCCTGGCCCGGCCGATCGACCGGGTGCCCCTGCTGGTGGCCCCTGCCATGAACCGCGAGATGTGGTCACATCCGGCCACGCAGCGCAATTTCGCGCAGCTGGCCGCCGACGGCGCCACCGTGATGGGCGTAGGCAGCGGCGCCCAGGCCTGCGGCGAGACCGGTGACGGGCGCATGCTCGAGCCCGGCGAATTGCTCGAGGATCTGATCGCCTTCTTTCAGCCCAAGCCCTTGGCGGGCCGCCGTGTTCTGGTCACCGCAGGCCCCACCTTCGAGGCGATGGACCCGGTGCGCGGCATCACCAACCTGTCCTCCGGCAAGATGGGATTCGCCATTGCCCGCGCTGCGCGCGAGGCCGGCGCCCAGGTGACGCTGGTGGCCGGTCCGGTGAGCCTGCCCACCCCACGCGGGGTCACCCGTACCGACGTGCGTTCAGCCCGCGACATGATGGCGGCTTGTGAGGTGGCGGTCAGCCAGGCTGATATCTTCGTGGCCACGGCCGCTGTTGCCGATTGGCGGCCTGCGCAGGCCAGCGACCACAAGATCAAGAAAGACGGCTCGGGCCAGCCGCCCGCGCTGCACTTCGTCGAGAACCCCGACATCCTGGCCACCCTGGCCCAGGGGGCGCGTGCCCGCGCGGGCGACCTGTACTGCGTAGGCTTTGCGGCAGAGAGCCACGATCTGGCCGCTCACGCGCAGGCCAAGCGCGAACGCAAGGGCGTGCCCCTGCTCGTGGGCAATATCGGCCCCGCCACCTTCGGCCAGGACGACAACCAGCTGCTGCTGGTCGATGCCCAGGGCACGCGCGAATTGCCACGCGCCTCCAAGCTCACGCTGGCTCGCCAGCTGGTGCAAGAAATATCCCGCAGGCTGTGACCTCCCATTGCCCATGAAAGTCGACGTCAAGATCCTCGATCCCCGCCTGGTGGACCAGATGCCCGCCTATGCCACGCCCGGTAGCGCCGGTCTGGACCTGCGTGCCTGCCTGGACGCCCCGCTCACGCTGGCCCCCAACGCCTGGCAGCTGGTCCCCACGGGCCTGGCGATGTGGCTGAAGGATCCGGCCTATGCCGCTCTGATCCTTCCGCGCTCGGGTCTGGGCCACAAGTACGGCATCGTGCTGGGCAACCTGGTGGGCCTGATCGACAGCGACTACCAGGGGCAGCTGATGGTCAGTTGCTGGAACCGCAGCGAGACGGCCTTCACCCTGCAGCCCATGGAGCGCCTGGCGCAGCTGGTGATCGTGCCGGTGGTGCAGGCGCAGTTCAATGTGGTCACCGAGTTCCCCGCCACCGAGCGGGGCGAGGGCGGCTACGGCTCGACGGGCAAGGCCTGACCCGCCCCGGGGCGGCTGTCCTGCGCGAGGGCAGAGCACCTCCTACACGCGTGCGCGGTGCCTGCCGCCGCCCAGGGTGCGGTCTAGCGGTGCTCAATCGTCCGGGTTCAGATCCTGGAGTCCCCCATGCGCCTGCTGTCCCGCCCCGCGTTCCGATTCCTTCCGATGACCGCTGTGGCCCTCGTGGCTGCCATGGTGGCCGCATGCGCCAGCGGCCCGAGGATGTCATCCACTGGCAGTCCCCCTAGCGCCAGTGTCTCGGCGCCCAGCGCCCTGGAGTTTGGCCGCATCACCAGCATCGAGTACGTGCCGGCCGGTGCCGCGGCGGTGGGCTCGCCCAACGTGATCGGCGCGGTGGTGGGCGGTGTGGCGGGTGCGGTCCTGGGTCGCCAGATCGGCGGCGGCTCCGGTCGCGACGCAGCCACCGTGCTTGGGGGCGTGGCCGGCGCAGTGGTGGGCAGCCAGGTCGGTCGCGAGCAGCCCATCACGACGACCACCTCGCCCACCTACCGCATCGCGGTCCTGACCGACCAGGGGCTGATGCGCACCTATGAGGTGCCCGCCACCGGCGAGCTGCGGGTGGGGGACCGGGTGCGGGTCGAGAATAACGTGATCCACCGCCTTTGAGGCGGCGGCGTCAGTGCAGGCTGTCGCTCCCGGGGGCCTGCGGCTGCACACGAAAGAACCCGGCGCCGGCGCTGCGCCGCTCGATCTCTTCGTCGGTGGCCCCGCGCACGGACTGCACCGTGAGCGACAGCCGCAGCGCAATGCCGGCCAGCGGATGGTTGGCATCCAGCACCACATGCTCGGGATAGATCTCGGTGACGGTGTAGAGGGCGTCGCCCGGCCCCTGTGAGGTGGCGCCGGGGGGCAGGGCCTCGAAGGTCATGCCCTCTTCGAGTTCGGCGGGGAAGATCGCACGCGGCTCCAGGAAGACGAGGTTTTCGTCATAGTCGCCGAAGGCTTCTTCGGGCTCCAGGTGCAGATCCAGAGCTGCGCCAGCCGGGTGGCCTTGCAGGGCCTCTTCGATGCGGTCAAGCAGGTCGTCGCCACCCACGAGGAATTCGACCGGTGTATCCAGTTCGTCCAGGGTCTCGCCGAGGGTGTCCTTGAGCGTCCAGGTCAGCGCGACGACGCAGGGGGAGGAAATGTCCATAGGCGAGAATTGTCGCAGTTCAAGCCCTCGACCATGCGCATCGACCACCCCCTGACCCTTTTGGGCGGCCTCAGCCCCACACAGTTCATGAAGCGCCACTGGCAACGCAAGCCGCTGCTGGTGCGTGGCGCTGTCCCGGGCATGCGTGCCCTGGTACCGCCGCAGCGCCTGTTCGAGCTGGCAGGTCAGGACGGCGTGGAGTCCCGCCTGGTGGTCCAGGAGGCCGCTGGCGCCTGGCGCTTGCGCCATGGCCCTTTCGCGCGCCGCGCCCTTCCGGCGCGCAGCAAGCCTGGGTGGACGCTCCTGGTGCAGGGCATGGAGCTGCACGACGCGGGCGTGCAGGCGCTGCTTCAGCAGTTTCGCTTCGTCCCCGAGGCGCGGCTCGATGATCTGATGATCAGCCACGCCAGCAATGGCGGCGGCGTGGGCCCGCATTTCGACAGCTACGACGTGTTCCTGCTGCAGGCGCACGGCCGCCGGCGTTGGCGTATCGGCCGCCAGCAGGATCTGTCGCTGCAGCCCGGTGTGCCGCTGAAGATCCTGGCCCGCTTCGAGCCCGAGCAGGAGTTCGTGCTGGAGCCGGGCGACATGCTGTACCTGCCGCCGCGGTATGCGCATGACGGCATCGCCGAGGGGGAGTGCCAGACCTATTCCATCGGTTTTCGCGCGCCGCACCGCGCGGGCCTGGCCCGCGAGCTGCTGCGGCAACTGGCCGAGGACGACGGTGACGAGCGCGGTGACGCGATGTACAAAGATCCGGGGCAGCCCGCAACCGCGACGCCTGGCGCCATCCCACCGTCTTTGCAGGCTTTCGCGCAAGAGGCGGTCGCCGCAGCCCTGCGTGACGGCCAGTCGCTCGACCGCGCACTGGGTGAGTGCCTCACCGAGCCCAAGCCCACGGTGTGGTTCGAACGCCAGCCCGTCCCGCGCCGCCTGCAGGCCGTGGTGCTCGATCCCGGCACGCGCATGCTGTATGACAAACGGCATATCTTCATGAACGGTGAAAGCTGGCGGGCTGCCGGACCGGATGCCACCCTGATGCGGCGCCTGGCTGATCGGCGCCAGCTGGAGGCTGCGGACCTCGCAAAGGCCAGCGCCGAGGCCCACGCCCTTCTGCGGGACTGGTGCGAGGCGGGCTGGGTGCATGCCCGTAAAGTCCCGACTGCGCAAGATGGTTAACCTGTGCCTATAATCCGAGGCTGGGCAAGAAGAGCTCGAGTCCTTCTTGTTCTTTTGTCGGTTGTCGAGTGGTTGCGTGGCAACCGATCGCTTTTCCGGAAAACCGTTTACAACTCAAGGAACCCGAAATGAAGAAAACCCTCGTCCTGGCCTCGCTGTTCGCCGTGATCGGTCTGGCTGCTTGCGGCAAGAAAGAAGCCCCGCCCGCCCCGGCCGCTGCTCCGGCTCCCGCCGCTGCTCCCGCCGCCCCGGCTTCGGACGCTGCACCCGCCGCTTCCGCCCCGGCCAGCGCTGCCTCCAAGTAATCGGTTCTCCGATTGCCACGAAAAAGCCGCCCTCGGGCGGCTTTTTTCATGTTCAGCCTTCGCCGAACCCCTTCAGGCGTCCAGCCAATCGGAGCCGGTGGCTGCGTCCGCCACCGGGAAGTCGCTGGGTTCGCCCCCCAGGGCCTGGGCCAGCGCAGCGCGCACGAGGGACGGGTGGTTGTTGATCTTGCTCAAATGTGCCGCGACCACCTGGCGCAGGCCGGTGGGGCCGAGGGCCGCTGCAGCCTCGGCGGCCACCCGGTTGGCCAGGTGGCCCCAGTCGCCGCCCACGCGCCGCTTGAGGAAATGCGGATAGGGTCCGTTGGCCAGCATGTCCGGGTCGTGGTTGCATTCCAGCAGCAGCGAGCGGCAACCCGCCAGGTGCGACAGGATATGCGTCGTGATGTGGCCCAGGTCAGTCAGGATGCCCAGGCGTGTGCCGCCGTCGGTGCAATGCAGTTGCAGGGGCTCGCGTGCATCGTGAGGGACCGTGAAGGGCGTGAACCGCAGGTCGCCCAGTTCGATCGGTTCGCCGTCGCGCGCGAACCGCAGCAGGCCCTCAAAGTCCGGCGCGCCAATCGCGGCATGCGTGCCCGCACTCAACCAGATCGGAATGCGATGGCGTAGGGCCAGCGAGCGGGCCGAGCCGATATGGTCGGCGTGCTCGTGGGTGATGAAGATGCCGTCGATCTGGTCGGCCAGCATACCGGCCTCGCCCAGGCGACGTGCGAATTCACGCACGCCCAGGCCGCAGTCGACGAGCAGGTGGGTGAGGGTGGTGCCGTCACGCGCCTGCACCAGGGTCGCATTGCCCGAGCTGCCGCTGCCCAGGCTCTTGAATCGCAGCACGCCTGAAGACGGAGACCGGCAGGTTTATTTCAGGTCGTCCGCGAGCACCTGCACGATCCGCTGCGCGCTGGCGGAGGTCTCGACTGCGCCGCTGGCATTGAGCACCGACACCGTGGTGGACGAGCCTTCGCTGCGCAGGGTGATGCGGTACTTGACCGGCGGCTTCGCCTTCTCGGAGCCGCTGAACATCCGCGAGAAGAAGCCTTGTTCCTTCTTGTCGGCGGAAGGTTCGACGTAGCGCACGAAATACGTGCCCTGGGCGCGGTCGCGGTCTTCGACGGTGAAGCCGGTGCGGTCCAGGGACAGGCCCACCCGTCGCCACGCGCGGTCGAAGCCTTCATCGATTTCGACCACCGGCGTGTTGCCCACCTTGGCGGCACGGGCGGTGGGCTTGGCCACGCCGGCTGCGGAGGCGGCCTTGGCCTGTTCCTGGGTGACCCCCAGTTTGACCATCATGCGGCGTAGGAACTCGGTTTCGAGTTCGGGGTCGGCCGGACGCGGCTGCCAGACGGTGCTGTTGTCGGAGTCGCGCGCGGCACCGCGGGTGTAGACCTCGACCATGCCGCGGTGCGAGACGTAGATCTCGGTGCCGCCGGCGGTGGTGCGCTCCAGGCGCGTGCGAAAGCGATCACGCTCGGAGGTGGAGTAGAGGTTCTCCAGCAGCTTGCCCAGGGTGGAGCGGATGAAGTCCTGGGGTAGCTTGGCGCGGTTCTCGGCCCAGTCGGTTTCCATGATGCCGAGCTCGGCCTGGTCCAGGGTCAGGAGAAAGCCGTTTTCCTGCCAGAACTCGCGCAGCGGACCCCACAGCTGGTCGACGGGGCGGTCGACGACCAGCCAGCGCTGGTTGCCGGCGCGCTCGATGCGCACATCGCCCACGGTGAGGGCGGCGGTGGCGACGCCGGCGCCGGTGCGGGTGCCTTGCTGGCTGCTGGCCGTCACCGGCGCGCCGGGCAGGGCGTAGCGCGTGTCGCGGGCCAGCTGGGTGAGGTCGGGCGGCACGTCCAGCGACGGGGCCTTGCCCGCGCTCTTGTAGTCGATCTTGTCGCTCTCGAGGACCGAGCAGGCCGAGAGCAGGATGGACAGCGCCAGGACGGACAGGGAGGCGGATCGCTTCATGGGCAGGGGGTTCCTGAAGGGGCGCAGTTCAGCGCAGCAGGCCGCTGGCGCGCAGCGCGCCTTCGACCGTGGCGTGGTGGGCGGGCGACAAGGGCGTGAGCGGCAGGCGCAGTGCACCCCCGCACAGGCCCATGCGGGCCATCGCCCACTTCACCGGGATCGGGTTGGCTTCGACAAAGAGGTGCTTGTGCACCGGCATGAGCTGCCTCTGGATCTCCATGGCGCCGCGCGCGTCGCCGGCGATGGCGGCCACACACAGCGCGTGCATCAGGCGCGGCGCCACGTTGGCGGTGACGCTGACGTTGCCATGGCCGCCACACAACATGAGGGCCACCGCCGTGGGGTCGTCACCGGAGTAGATGGCGAAATCCTTGCGCGCATCGCGGATCAGCCACTGGGCGCGCTCGATGTTGCCGGTGGCTTCCTTGATGCCAACGATGCCAGGGACCTCGGACAGGCGCAGCACGGTGTCGTGGGCCATGTCTGCCACGGTGCGGCCCGGCACGTTGTACAGGATGACGGGCAGGTCGCCGGTGGCTTCGGCGATGGCCTTGAAATGCTGGTACTGGCCCTCTTGTGTGGGCTTGTTGTAGTAGGGGACAACCTGCAACTGGCAGTCAGCGCCGACGTCACGTGCGTACTTGGCCAGGGAGATGGCCTCGGCGGTGGAATTGGCGCCGCAGCCGGCCATGATCGGGACGCGCTTGCGGGCGTGCTCCACGCTCACGCGGATGATCTCGCGGTGTTCTTCGACGCTGACGGTGGGCGACTCGCCGGTGGTGCCCACCACGCCGATGCAGTCGGTGCCTTCGGCGATGTGCCAGTCGATCAGTTTGCGCAGACCCGCATAGTCGACGCTGCCGTCGTCATGCAGGGGAGTGGCCAGGGCGACGATGCTTCCGGTGATCGGGGTCATGGATGGGGCTCGGTGGGTCGCTGCGGGGTGGCGTAGCGCGCGCAGGTGAAAGCGGCCATTCTAACTAGAGCGGGTGACGCGCCGGCCCGCTGCCGGGGTGTTCCCGCACGGCGGCCACGCGCTGCACGAAGCGCTCGGGCGCGGCTTCGAAGCCGTCTTCATAGGCCACGATCCGCAGGCCCGCGCAGGCGGCCAGGAGTTCGCCCGGCCGCAGCAGGAAATCTGGCCGCGAGGGCTTGCCGACGGTCTCGTTGCCAGCCGCGAAGGTCTCGTACACCAGCACGCCGCCGGGTTCGACGCTGGCCACCAGCGTGGGCAGCAGGGCTCGCCAGAGGTAGTTCGTGACCACGACGGCCCCGAACGCACGGTCCGCGAAGGGCCAGGGGCCGTTCTCGATGTCGGCCAGCACGAGTTCGCCGGCGCCATCCAGGTGCCAGGCCGCGGCCGCCAGTGCCTGGGGGTCGCGGTCCACGCCGGTGACCGGGTGGCCGCGCCCGGCGAATTCCAGGAGGTGGCGGCCGGCGCCGCAGGCCACGTCCAGCACGGGGCGACCCGCGGGCACCAGGTGTGCCCAGCGCCGGACCCAGTCGCTCGGCGTGGGGTTGGCGTGCATCAGTTGAAACAGGCCCAGATCTGCTCGGACAGCGTCACCAGCAGATCGGGCCGCGTGTACAGCGCGAACACACCCGCGAGCGCCGCGAGGACCACGGCATAGGCCAGAAAGGCGCGGGGACGCAGCGTCATGGCGCGTGTCCGTGGCACAGGCCTCAGGCCGCCTGCGGCGCCGGCGGGCGCTCGATCGGCGAGCCGCGCACCGGAAGGTTCAGGGCCGCAGCCACCAGTCCCAGGACGATGGAGAGGTACCACACCACGTCGTAGCTGCCGGTGCGGTCGTACAGCAGGCCGCCGAGCCAGACCCCCATGAAAGAGCCGATCTGGTGATTGAAAAAGGCGATGCCCCCCAGCATGGACAGGTGGGCTACGCCGAAGATCTGGGCCACCAGCGCCGTGGTGGGCGGCACGGTGGATAGCCACAGCAGGCCCATCACCGCCGAGAAGATGTAGACCGACAGCGGTGACAGCGGCACGAGCAGGAACACCGCGATCGCGGCGCCGCGCGCGATGTAGATGAAAGCCAGGATCTTCTGCTTGGCCAGCTTCTGCCCCAGGGTGCCCGCGATGTAGGTGCCGAACACGTTGAACAGGCCGATCAGGGCCAAGGAGTAGCTCGCCACCTCGGGGGTGAGGCCCTTGTCCTTCAGGTAGCTGGGCATGTGCACCGCGATGAACACCACCTGAAAGCCGCACACGAAGTACCCCAGTACCAGCAGCTGGAAACTGGGGTAGCGAGCGGCTTCGCGCAGGGCCTGCAGGATGGTCTGGTCACGCACGGGTGCCTTGCCGCCGGTGAAGCCCGGCTCGCGCAGGCCCATCGACAAGGGCAGGATCAACAGGGCGCACAGGCCCAGCGCGATGAGCGCCTCTTGCCAGCCCAGGCTGGCGATCAACATGCCCTCGACCGGCACCATCAGGAACTGTCCGAAGGAGCCGGCGGCTGCCGCCACGCCCATGGCCCACGAGCGCCGGGTCGGGTCGATCTGGCGGCCGATCACGCCGTAGATCACGGTGTAGGTGGTGCCGGCCTGGGCCGCGCCGATCAAGATGCCGGCGGTCAGGGCGAACAACCAGGCGTTGGGTGCCAGGGCCATGCCGACCAGGCCCAGGGCATAGAGCAGGCAGCCGGCGATCAGGACCTTGAAGGCGCCGAAGCGGTCGGCCAGCATGCCGGCGAAGATGCCCAGAAAGCCCCAGGCCAGGTTCTGGATCGCCAGGGCGAACGAGAAAGTCTCACGGGTCCAGCCCTGGGCCTGGGTGATGGGCTGCAGCCACAGGCCAAAGCCATGTCGGATGCCCATGGACAGGGTGACGATGGCGGCGCCGCAGGCGAGCACCTGCAGCATGGAAAGTCGGGGTGGGGTGGACATATGGGCGTGGACTGTACCCAATGCGAGGGCAGGGCGCTGTCGCGAGGGCGCCCGCTGCGGCCCCAATCGGCCTTGTCGGTCGGCATGGGCTGTGAATTCATACAGCCCCCGAGGCTGCCCGCCACTACAATGCGCGCTCCCATGGCAAGCAAAACCACCCCCTCCGACTATTCCGAAGGCTCGATCCGTGTGCTCAAGGGCCTGGAGCCCGTGAAGCAGCGGCCCGGGATGTACACCCGCACCGACAACCCCCTGCACGTGGTGCAGGAGGTGCTCGATAACGCCGCCGACGAGGCCCTGGCCGGCCACGGCAAGCGCATCAAGGTCACCTTGCACGCCGACGGCTCCGTGAGCGTCGAGGACGATGGCCGCGGCATTCCCTTCGGTCTGCACCCCGAGGAGGGCGCGCCCGTCATCGAGCTGGTCTTCACTCGCCTGCACGCGGGCGGCAAGTTCGACAAGGGCAAGGGTGGCGCCTACAGCTTCTCCGGCGGCCTGCATGGCGTGGGCGTGTCCGTCACCAACGCGCTGGCCAAGCGCCTGGAGGCGGTGTCCCATCGCGAGGGTCAGGTCGCCCGCCTGGTGTTCGAGGGCGGCGACGTCACCGAATCCCTGCAAGTGCGCAAGGCCGCCGAGGGCGATCGGCGCCAGGGCACCACGGTGCGCGTGTGGCCCGACGCCAAGTACTTCGAGTCCGCCCAGTTGCCCATGGCCGAACTGGCCCACCTGCTGCGAAGCAAGGCGGTCCTGATGCCGGGCGTGGCGGTGTCCCTGGTCAACGAAAAGACCAAGGAAACCCAGAGCTGGCAGTACAAGGGCGGTCTGGCCGACTACCTGATGCAGACGATCAGTGCGGACCCGGTCATCCCGCTGTTCCCGGGCGAGGGCTACGCCGACAACAACGAGACCTTTGCCGAAGGCGAGGGCGCGCAGTGGTGCGTGGCCTTCACCGAAGACGGCCAGCCGGTGCGTGAGAGCTACGTCAACCTGATTCCCACATCCGCCGGCGGCACGCACGACAGTGGCCTGCGCGATGGTCTGTTCACCGCGGTCAAGAGCTTCATCGACCTGCACTCGCTGCTGCCCAAGGGCGTGAAGCTGATGCCCGAAGACGTCTTTGCCCGCGCGTCCTACGTGCTCTCGGCCAAGGTGCTCGACCCGCAATTTCAGGGGCAGATCAAGGAGCGCCTGAACTCGCGCGACGCGGTGCGCCTGGTCTCCAGCTTCGTGCGGCCGGCCCTGGAGCTGTGGCTGAACCAGCATGTCGAATACGGCAAGAAGCTGGCCGAACTCGCGATCAAGGCGGCCCAGACCCGACAGCGTGCCGGCCAGAAGGTGGAAAAGCGCAAGGGCTCCGGGGTGGCCGTGCTGCCTGGCAAGCTCACCGACTGCGAGAGCCGCGACATCCGCGACAACGAGGTCTTTCTCGTCGAAGGCGATTCGGCCGGCGGCAGCGCCAAGATGGGCCGCAACAAGGAATCGCAGGCGGTACTGCCGCTGCGGGGCAAGGTGCTCAATACCTGGGAAGTCGAGCGCGATCGCCTCTTTGCCAACACCGAGATCCACGACATCTCGGTCGCCATCGGTGTCGATCCGCACGGGCCGAACGACACGCCCGACCTCTCCGGCCTGCGTTACGGAAAGATCTGCATTCTGTCGGACGCCGATGTGGACGGCTCGCATATCCAGGTGCTGTTGCTCACGCTCTTTTTCCGTCATTTCCCCAAGCTGATCGAGGCTGGCCATGTGTACGTGGCGCGCCCGCCGCTCTTTCGGGTGGACGCGCCGGCCCGCGGCAAGAAGGCCGCCTCCAAGAACTACGCCCTGGACGAGGGCGAGCTCACCGCCATCCTGGACAAGCTGCGCAAGGAGGGCGTGCGCGAGGGCGCCTGGTCCATCAGCCGCTTCAAGGGCCTGGGTGAGATGAGCGCCGAGCAGCTGTGGGAAACCACCCTCAACCCCGACACCCGCCGCCTGCTGCCGGTGCAACTGGGTGCCTTCGATTTCGCGGGCACCGAGGCGCTGATCACCAAGCTCATGGGCAAGGGCGAGGCCGCGGCCCGCCGCGAGCTCATGGAGCTGCACGGCGACGCCGTCGAGATCGACATCTGATGAACGTTTCGCCTGCTGCTGCCGCCGCTGATCGCGTGGTGCCGCGCGTGCGCTTGCGCCCCACACTGCAAAGCGACCTGGACTACGTGCTGACCCTGGAGCAGGACCCCCAGAACCTGCCGTTCATCACGCCCTGGGAGCGCACGCAACACGAGGCGGCCATCCGCTTTCCAGACTTTCGCCACTTCATCATCGAGAGCGGCGGCGCGTGGCGGGCTGCGGGATTCCTGATCCTGATCGGGTGCAAGAGTCACCACCGCTCGCTGGAGCTCAAACGGATGGTGGTGCAGCACCAGGGCCAGGGCGTGGGCCGCGCCGCGCTGCGCGAGGCCCAGAAGGTGTCCTTCGACGACCTGGGCGCGCACCGCTTCTGGCTGGACGTGAAGACACACAACACCCGGGCCCGTGCCCTCTATGACAGCGAAGGTTTCGTGGTCGAGGGTGTGCTGCGCGAGTCGGTACGCGTGGCGGGCGGCTACGAGTCGTTGACCGTGATGTCCATGCTGGCCCCGGAATTCGCACAGCGTCGCCAGGGCGGTGAGGAGCCGCCGGCATGAACCTGTGCGGCGTCGTTCGGCGAAGCATGGGGGCGCTCTCCGCGCTGGCCTGCGCGCTCGCCGCTGCGCTGGCGCTGTCACCTGTGGCTGCACGTGCCGAGATTTGGGGTTATGTGGACGAACGCGGCGTGGCGCACCTGGCCGCCGAGAAATTGGACGAGCGCTACGCGTTGTTCTCGCGCGGCGCGCCGGTCTATGCCGTGGGATCGACTCGTGCTACCCCGGATCCTGCGCCTGAAGTCGCCATCCCCGACACGACCCCGGCCTTGCCGCCCCCTCTGGCTCGGTTCTTCGCCACCTCGGCAGGCTACCGCCAAGCACAGCCCCTGCTGCGTGACGCGTCCCGTCAGCACGGCATCGATTACGAGCTGCTCAAGGCCCTGATCGTGGCCGAGTCCGGCTTCGATGCGCAGGCCGTCTCTCCCAAGGGGGCGATCGGTCTGATGCAGGTGATGCCTGCGACCGCCGAACGCTGGGGGGTGCGCGGGGACCGGACGCTGCCCATCGAGAGGAAGCTGGCCGACCCCCAGGTCAACGTGCGCACCGGCACGCGCTACCTGCGCCACTTGATCGACCTGTTTCCGGGCCAGCTGGACCTGGCGCTGGCCGCCTACAACGCGGGTGAAGGCGCGGTGCAACGTGCGGGCAACCGCATTCCACCCTTTCGCGAGACGCAGAACTACGTGAGGACCGTCATGCAGCTGTACGCCTTGCTCAAGCCGCCGCAAGCGGCCCGCCCTGCGGCGGTGGTGGCGGCGTCCACTCCTCGACGCGTGCGCATGGAACTGCCAGGCCAGGTGCCCGGGCGCGCCAGCATGCCGCCGTCGCTCACCCTGCCGTCCCCCGCGCTCACCGACGGACCCCATCGCCCTGACTGAAGACAAGTAGACCCCATGGAGCAGGACCTCATTTCCCTCGCCGCTGGCGGCGACGACGATTCCGGCCTCGACCTGGCCACCTATGCGCAGCGCGCCTACCTCGAGTACGCCTTGAGCGTGGTCAAGGGCCGGGCCTTGCCCGACGTGGCCGACGGCCAGAAGCCGGTGCAGCGGCGCATCCTGTATTCCATGGCCCGCATGGGCCTGGGCTTTTCCGGCGCCGGTGGTGCCAAGCCAGTCAAGAGCGCGCGCGTGGTGGGCGACGTGCTGGGTCGCTTTCATCCGCATGGCGATCAGGCGGCCTATGACGCCCTGGTGCGCATGGCGCAGGATTTCTCGCAGCGCTATCCGCTGATCGACGGCCAGGGCAACTTCGGCAGCCGTGACGGCGACGGCGCCGCAGCCATGCGCTACACCGAGGCGCGCCTGGCGAAGATCACCAACCTGCTGCTCGAGGAGATCGACGAGGGCACGGTCGATTTCGCGCCCAACTACGACGGCAGTACCGAAGAGCCCGTGCAGCTGCCCGCGCGCCTGCCCTTCACGCTGCTCAATGGCGCCAGCGGCATCGCGGTCGGCCTGGCCACCGAGATCCCCAGCCACAACCTGCGCGAGGTGGCCGACGCCTGCGTGGCCCTGATCAAGAACCCCAAGCTGTCGGACGACGAACTCTTCACGCTCGTTCCCGGCCCCGATTACCCGGGTGGCGGCCAGATCATCAGCGCCCCCTCCGA
>JBEEIS010000170.1:0-7030 GCA_041169755.1 Pseudomonadota bacterium
GCAGAAGCCGCGGAGGACAGGCCGCGCGCGTCGATGATGGCGGCGCCACGCTTGCCCACCGTGGGCAGGAACACGTCGGCGTTCCAGACCTGGTCGTTGATCATGTCTTTCACGGCCTTGCCGCCGATGGTGGCAAAGCGGTAATCGGCGTACATGGTGGGCGAGTGGTTGCCCCACACGGTGAGCTTCTCGATGTCGCCGACCTTGGAGCCGGTCTTGGCGGCGATCTGGGAGGCGGCGCGGTTGTGGTCCAGGCGCAGCATGGCGGTGAAGTTCTCGCGCGGCAGGCTGGGCGCGCTCTTCATCGCGATGTAGGCGTTGGTGTTGGCGGGGTTGCCCACCACCAGCACCTTGACGTTGCGCGAGGCCACCTTGTCCAGGGCCTTGCCCTGGGCGGTGAAGATCTGGGCATTGGCGGCCAGCAGGTCGGCGCGCTCCATGCCGGGGCCGCGGGGACGAGCACCCACCAGCAGGGCGTAGTCGGTGTCCTTGAAGGCGGTCATGGGGTCGGCGTGAGCTTCCATGCCGGCCAGCAGCGGGAAGGCGCAGTCTTCGAGTTCCATCATCACGCCCTTGAGGGCCTTCTGGGCCTTCTCGTCGGGGATCTCCAGCAGCTGCAGGATCACCGGCTGGTCCTTGCCCAGCATCTCACCGGAGGCAATGCGAAACAGCAGGGCGTAACCGATTTGGCCGGCGGCGCCAGTGACAGCGACGCGAACGGGCTTTTTGCTCATGGAAATTCTCCGAATGATGGGGGTGATCAGGTGTCGTGTACGGCGCCGTGCCGCTTCGCGCGGGACGACCCGCGACAGCCCGCGAGTGTAGCGCCGAACGGCCTCTGACTCAATTTGTCTTATGTCTTATATAAGATATGATTCGCCGACTTTCCGAATCGCCGATGGCCTCGATTTCCCCCTCTCAAGCCGACGCAGCGCCCCCTGCGGCAGAGGCCGGTACGCCGGCGTTCAGCCCCCTGTATCAACAGATCAAGGGCCTCATCCTGCAAAGCCTGCAGACCGGCGAGTGGAAGCCTGGCGAGGCCATCCCGAGCGAGATGGACCTGGCCGCCCGTTTTCGCGTGAGCCAGGGCACGGTACGCAAGGCGATCGACGAACTGGCCGCCGGTAACCTGGTGGTGCGCCGCCAAGGCAAGGGCACCTTCGTGGCCACCCACGCCGAGCAACAGGTGCAGTACCGCTTCCTGCGCCTGAAGCCCGACTCGGGCATCGAGTCCAGCGAGGGCCCGGCTGAACGCACCATCCTGGAGTGCCGCCGCCTGCGCGCCACCGCCGACGTGGCCCGCCTATTGGCCCTGCGCTCGGGCGACGCCCTGATCCAGGTGCGCCGCGTGCTGGCCTTCGGCGGCGTGCCCACCATCCTCGAAGACATCTGGCTGCCCGGGGCCCCTTTCAAGGGCCTCTCCGCCGAGCGCCTGGACACCTGGCGCGGCCCCACCTACGCCCTGTTCGAGAACGAATTTGGCGTGCGCATGGTGCGCGCCCAGGAAAAGATCCGCGCCGTCGCCGCCGACCCGCAGCAGGCCGCCTTGCTCCAGGTGAATGCCGGCAGCCCCTTGCTGTCAGTAGAACGTGTGGCCTACACCTACAACGATGTACCGATGGAGTTGCGCAGAGGCTTGTATCGCACCGCGACACATCACTATCGCAACGAACTCAATTGATGCCGCACGATGCGCCATGCTCGCAACAGGGACTGAAGGTTCCGCGTCAGTTTGAAGCATTGAAATAGAATCCGCCGCTGCCAGAACACCCCTCTGAACGTCCCACGACAAACTACTTGCGACATGACCGAATCCGCCCAAAAACGGCCCGAGTTCCGCAACATCAACGCTCTCACGGACCTGCCTTCCTATCGCCTGCCGGCGGCGGGCATCGTCTCGATCCTGCACCGTATCAGCGGTGTACTGATGTTCATGCTGATGCCGTTCATCATCTGGATGTTCGACACCTCCGTCTCCTCTGAAATCTCGTTCGCGCGCTTCGCCTCGGCATTCAACAACGGCATCGGCTTTGTGCCGGGCTTTCTGGTCAAGCTGGTCGCCCTGGCCCTGATCTGGGCCTACCTGCACCACTTCATAGCCGGCGTGCGCCACGTGTGGATGGACATGAGCCACGCCGCCGTGAGCAAGGCGCGCGGCGCCGCGTCCGCCAAGGTCGTCCTGGCGGCCAGCCTGCTGCTCACCGTGGTGTTGGGCGCCAAGCTGTTCGGCCTTTACTGAAAAAGCAATCGCAGGAGCAACCCGAATGTCCGTGAATTACGGCTCCAAGCGCGTCGTCAGTGGCGCCCACTACGGCCTGCGTGACTGGCTCGCCCAGCGCGTCACCGCCGTCCTGATGGCCCTGTTCACCCTGGCCGTGCTGGCCCAGGTGATCTTCTCGCGCGGCCCCATTGGCTATGACAAGTGGGCCGGCATCTTCGCCAGCCAGTGGATGAAAGTCCTGACCTTCTCCGTCATCGTCGCCCTCGTCTACCACGTGTGGGTCGGCATCCGCGACGTCCTCATGGACTACGTCAAGCCTCTGGGCATCCGCCTGGCCCTGCAGATCTTCTCCATCGTCTGGCTGGTCGGCTGCGCCGGCTGGTCCATCCAGGTCCTGTGGCGCCTGTGACCCGGAGCTTCCGAGCATGACCTACACCTCCAAGAACATCACCAAGCGCAAGTTCGACGTCGTCATCGTCGGGGCCGGCGGCTCCGGCATGCGCGCATCCCTCCAGTTGTCCCGCGCCGGCCTGAACGTGGCCGTCCTGTCCAAGGTCTTCCCCACCCGCTCGCACACCGTGGCTGCGCAGGGCGGCATTGGCGCGTCCCTGGGCAATATGTCCGAGGACAACTGGCATTACCACTTCTACGACACCGTCAAGGGCTCCGACTGGCTCGGCGACCAGGACGCGATCGAATTCATGTGCCGCGAAGCGCCCAAGGTCGTCTACGACCTGGAGCACATGGGTATGCCGTTTGACCGCAACCCCGACGGCACCATCTACCAGCGCCCCTTCGGCGGCCACACCGCCAACTACGGCGAAAAGCCGGTGCAGCGCGCCTGCGCCGCGGCCGACCGCACGGGTCACGCCATGCTGCACACCCTGTACCAGCAGAACGTCAAGGCCAAGACCAGCTTCTTCGTCGAGTGGATGGCCCTGGACCTGATTCGCGACGCCGACGGCGACGTGGTGGGCGTCACCGCGCTGGAAATGGAAACCGGCGATCTGCATATCCTCGAAGCCAAGACCACGCTGCTGGCCACTGGCGGCGCGGGCCGCATCTTCGCCGCCTCCACCAACGCCTTCATCAACACCGGTGACGGCCTGGGCATGGCGGCACGCGCTGGCATCCCGCTGGAAGACATGGAGTTCTGGCAGTTCCACCCCACCGGCGTGGCCGGCGCGGGCGTGCTCCTGACCGAAGGTTGCCGCGGCGAAGGCGCCATCTTGCTGAACTCCAACGGCGAGCGCTTCATGGAGCGCTACGCGCCCACCTTGAAAGACCTGGCCCCGCGTGACTTCGTCTCGCGCTGCATGGACCAGGAAATCAAGGAAGGCCGTGGCTGCGGCCCCAACAAGGACTATGTGCTCCTGAAGCTGGACCACCTGGGCGCCGAGACCATCCACAAGCGCCTGCCCTCGGTCTACGAAATCGGCGTGAATTTCGCGAACGTCGACATCACCCGCGAGCCGATTCCCGTGGTGCCCACCATCCACTACCAGATGGGTGGCATTCCCACCAACATCCACGGCCAGGTCGTGGTGCAGACCACCAGCGACCACAATGCGGTGGTCAACGGCCTGTATGCGGTGGGCGAGTGCTCCTGCGTGAGCGTGCACGGCGCCAACCGCCTGGGCACCAACTCGCTGCTGGACCTGCTGGTTTTCGGCCGCGCCGCCGGCAATCACATCGTCGAGTTCAACGACAAGCACAAGGAGCACAAGCCCCTGCCTGCCGACGCTGCCGACCGCACCCTGGAGCGCCTCAATCGCCTGGAGAGCGCTGCCTCCGGCGAATACGCCCAGAACGTGGCCAACGACATCCGCGCCGCCATGCAGCTGCACGCCGGTGTGTTCCGCACCCAGGCCAGCATGGACGAGGGCGTGGCCAAGATCGCCGCGCTGCGCGAGCGCGTCAACGCCATCGGCCTGAAGGACACCTCCAAGGTGTTCAACACCGCCCGCATCGAGGCGCTGGAGGTCGAGAACCTGATCGAATCCGCCCAGGCCACCATGGTGTCCGCCGCCGCCCGCAAGGAGTGCCGTGGCGCCCACACCGTGAACGACTACGAGCGCCCCGTCGACGACCCGGTCACCCCCATGGGCCGCAACGACGCCGAATGGATGAAGCACACCCTCTGGCACAGCGCCAGCAACAGCCTGACCTATAAGCCGGTCAAGCTCACGCCGCTGACCGTCGAAAGCGTGCCACCCAAGGTCCGCACCTTCTGAGTGCTAGGTTCTCTTACGTACTTCACGACGCGCCCCGCCCCCTCTAGATTCAGAGCACGCCATGCAAAAACGCACCTTCCAGATCTACCGCTACGACCCGGACAAGGACGCCAAGCCCTACATGCAGACCATCGAGATCGAGCTCGATGGCAACGAGCGCATGCTGCTGGACGCCCTCATGAAGCTCAAGGCGCAGGATCCCTCGTTGTCGTTCCGCCGCTCCTGCCGCGAGGGTGTGTGTGGCTCCGACGCCATGAACATCAACGGCAAGAACGGCCTGGCGTGCCTGACCAACATGAACACGCTGCCCGGCACCATCGTGCTCAAGCCCCTGCCCGGCCTGCCGGTGGTGCGTGACCTGATCGTCGACATGACGCAGTTCTTCAAGCAGTACCACTCGATCAAGCCTTATTTGGTCAACGACACCATCCCGCCCGAGAAAGAGCGTCTGCAATCCCCCGAGGAACGCGACGAACTCAATGGCCTGTACGAGTGCATCCTGTGCGCCAGCTGCTCCACCAGCTGCCCCAGCTTCTGGTGGAACCCCGACAAGTTTGTCGGCCCGGCCGGCCTGCTGCAGGCCTACCGCTTCATCGCCGACAGCCGCGACCAGGCCACCGCCGACCGCCTGGACAACCTCGAAGATCCGTATCGTCTGTTCCGCTGCCACACCATCATGAACTGCGTGGACGTCTGCCCCAAGGGCCTGAATCCCACGATGGCGATCGGCAAGATCAAGGAAATGATGGTGCGCCGCGCCGTCTAGGCACGGCACCTGCACAAATTAGTCATGAGCGAACTCGTCGCACCCGACGACCTGCTGGACGAACGGTCCCTGAGCAAGCTCAAGTGGCGATGCCGCCGCGGCCTGCTCGAGAACGATCTGTTCATCGAGCGGTTCTTCCTGCGGCATGAAGCACACCTCACCGTCCGTCAGGCCCAGGGGCTCAACACGCTCATGGACCTGTCCGACAATGACCTGCTGGATCTGTTGCTGCGGCGCCGGCAACCCGAAGGCGAGCTCGACACCGCCGATGTGACCCAAGTGCTCGAGATGCTGCGCACCTGATTTCAAGAGAGAACCGAAATGAAACTCGCCAACAACAAAGCCACTCTGTCGTTCTCCAACGGCAGCCCCGCAGTCGACCTGCCCGTGTACTCGGGCTCGGTCGGCCCTGACGTGATCGACATCCGCAAGCTGTATGCGCAGACCGGCATGTTCACCTACGACCCGGGCTTTCTCTCGACCGCGTCGTGCCAGTCCAGCATCACCTACATCGATGGCGACAAGGGCGAGCTGCTGTATCGCGGCTACCCCATCGAGCAACTGGCCACCCAGTGCGACTTCCTGGAGACCTGCCACCTGCTGCTGTACGGAGAACTGCCCGACGCCGCCGGCAAGGCCGACTTCACCAAGCGCGTGACCATGCACACCATGGTCAACGAGCAGATGCAGTTCTTCCTGCGCGGTTTCCGCCGTGACGCCCACCCGATGGCCGTCATGACCGGCCTGGTGGGCGCGCTGTCGGCCTTCTATCACGACAGCACCGACATCAACAACCCCGAGCACCGCGAGATCTCCGCGATCCGCCTGATCGCCAAGATGCCGACGCTTGTGGCGATGGCCTACAAGTACAGCGCCGGCCAACCCTACATCTACCCCAAGAACTCCCTGTCCTACACCGGCAACTTCATGCGCATGATGTTCGCCACCCCCTGCGAGGACTACGAGCCCAACCCGGTGCTGGTGCGCGCACTGGACCGCATCTTCATCCTGCACGCCGACCACGAGCAGAACGCTTCCACGTCCACCGTGCGCCTGTGCGGCTCCTCGGGTACCAACCCCTTCGCGGCCATCGCCGCGGGCGTCGCGTGCTTGTGGGGCCCGGCCCACGGTGGTGCCAACGAGGCCGCCCTGAACATGCTCTATGACATCCAGAAGCAGGGTGGCGTGGAAAAGATCGGCGAGTTCATCAAGCAGGTCAAGGACAAGAACTCCAGCGTCAAGCTCATGGGCTTTGGCCATCGCGTCTACAAAAACTACGACCCCCGCGCCAAGCTGATGCAGGAAACCTGCAAAGAGGTGCTGGGCGAGCTGGGCCTGCAGAACGACCCCCTCTTCAAGCTGGCCATGGCCCTGGAGAAGATCGCGCTGGAAGACGAATACTTCGTCTCGCGCAAGCTGTACCCGAACGTCGACTTCTACTCCGGCATCGTGCAGCGCGCCATCGGCATCCCGGTGAGCCTGTTCACCGCCATCTTCGCTCTGGCCCGCACCGTGGGCTGGATCGCGCAGCTCAACGAGATGATCGGCGACCCCGAGTACAAGATCGGCCGCCCGCGCCAGCTGTTCAGCGGCTCCAACAAGCGCGACGTCAAGCCGCTGGCGCAGCGCTGAGGCGCGGGCGCCCGGCGTCGCGGCGGCCGCCCCTGTGACGGCCGCCCTGAACGGCCCCGGTGCGCATCGATCTCCGCGCACGCAGGCTCTGCAGCCTGCGTGCGCTTTTCATTTGCGGGGCCAGGCCCCCGGCTCCTGACCGCTGTGCCGAGCACGCCCCCCCGACTGATCACGCTG